>DASRTD010000042.1:0-33726 GCA_035656115.1 Mucilaginibacter sp. | reverse complement strand
TTCCTGGGAGTTATTGCGGGCGTTGAGCAACGAGTTAAAGAGCTCATCCTTCGAGCTCATTTTGAATTTGCGGTTTTTGTCCACATCCAGCATCTGGTAAACTTTATTCTTCAGTTCGGCGACCACCTTATATTCGGTGCCGTTGTAAGGTATGACCTCGCCTTTATTCAGTTTCGCGGGGGCAAAGTCCATGCCTTTTTCCTGCTGCTGCTGTTCTTCGGCCGGCTTTTCTTCCTGTTCCGCATCGGCTCCGGCCTCCTGTTTTTGTTCTACTTTTTGCTCATATCCCAATACTTTGTCGAACAATTGCTGCGCATCTTCGGCAGCCTTGAACAATTCGCCGGGTTCATCCTTCATCAGCTGCGCCCAGCTATTGGCGTAACCGTCGTGGTAGTTGAGTTCAAAGGGCAGGCCGACCTCTTTATCTAAAAACAAAGAGGCGATATTGGTGCGCAATTCATCTTTGATGATGCTGCTTTCCACCCGGTCGGGCTGGTTTTCCAACTCGCGGTGCAGCAACTGGTGCAGCGCTTCAGCCAGGTATTGCTCCTGCCCGGCAAACTGTTCCGGTTCGGGCAGCAGGATGGTATCGCTTTCCTTGTGGTACAGCATTTCATCGCCGCCATGCTCAATGCTGACACCGCTGTTCGCCAGGATCGCTTCCGCGCGGTCGATGACAGAAACTTCCTGCGGTTCCTTTTCCCATTTGGGCAGCTTGCGCAATTGCTCGCCATTAAACAGCTTCACTTCTACATCCTTCGGCTCGTCGAGGCGAACGCGGTCATAGCGCGGCTTGCCGTTATCCTTCAATACGGGTTCGCCGTCTTTCATCGCCGGTTGGTATTCGTACTGTGTTTTAAAAGTGATCCAGGTGCCGGTTGCATTTTTGTTGACGGCAGTATGGTTACGGTTAGCCTGCTGAAAGCTTGCCCAGCGGGGATCATCTTTCTTTTGCATCAATAATACCAGCGCCGATGCGCCGGGATAGCGGTTGCCGGTCTCGATGTTAAAGGGCATTGCTGCGTTCGGGTTGTTGTCCGGCCTTTGTAGTATGGAAAGACCTGTTTTTAGCTCTGTGGCCATTTTTGCTGCCGTTCTTTCGGACAGCGGTTTGTAAGGACTCATGGTTTGTTCTCCTTTCTATTTTAAGTTAATGTATTGCATAGCATGTATGAGAAATGTGATGGGATTGATATAGCGGCCCTGGTAACGCACAGCGAAATGAAGGTGCGGCGCGGTAACGCGCCCGGTTGACCCCGTAACCGCTACCGGCTGGTCAACCCTAACACTGTCGCCGGTCAGCACAAAGATTTGTGAAAGATGGCCGTAAACGATCTCCAGATCACCGGAACCCAGGCGGATATAATTGCCCAACAAAGTATTGTAGCCTGCCTGAACCGGCCCGTCCATCATGGCATAAACCGTATCGCCGTTGGCGCGCAGGTCAACGCCTGCATGAAAATCAAGGCGGCGAGTTATGGGATGGATGCGCCAGCCAAAACGTGAAGTGACGGACAGCCGGTGCAGCGGCAAAGCAAGCACCAGGCAGCAAAGCAGTTTATTCACGGCCGTAATATTTAGAAATGTCTTTAGCGATTTGGCCGGCAAGCGTATCGAGGCAAAACCGCTGGATGTCCGGGTTAAGCCGTGCGATCTCCATCGCCATCCTTTCCTTGTTTTCTCCGCCGTAACGCAGGAAAAGGTCGATCTGTGTCAGCGCCTTCAGCTCCCGGAACGGCGTTTCGTAAGCCATATCCGCTAAGTGCTGGTGGATTTCTTCGGCGGGCAGCAGCGTGAGCAAGGCGTCAGAAGCATATAAACCCTGCTCCCCTTCAAAGCTGACGAAGATGTCATCGTTCATCAGGTCGGCATGGCTGATCACGCCGACCTGGTTTTGACGGTTTACCGGGTCATGTACCAAATCAGGATGGACCAACACCACTACGCCTTTTAATTCGTCGGTCATAAGTATTGAATTTATCAGCGTTCGGCGTAAACAGCCATCCGCTGTTCGATGCCGAGCTGGTGCTCAAGGCTGCGGGTAACCATTTGGCGGACGACAGGGTTTTTCGCGGCCAATTCCAGTGCAATTACCGTATTAGCCGGCGACGGGGAAGCGTCCTGGAACAAGCCGATCTTAAAGACTATTCCTACATCATCAGCTGACATATACGGTTTCTGTTGCGCAAACTCGTCAAAGATGGCCGGGCCGTTGCGCAGTACCAGTACCGCATCGGTGCCATATAAGCCCTGCCCGCCTTTGCCAAATCCGACATAAACATTATCGTTTTCCGGTTCGTAGCCGGTGACCACGCCGACCTCACCGGATTTACCGGCAGGATCGCGGGTGAGGTCAGGATGGATCAATACCATCGTGCCCCTTAATTCGTTAGCAGTATCCATAAAATTCGTTTGATTAATTGTTGCTCATGGTAGCTTTCGGCAGCACCTGCACCTGCGGCGGTGCCTTGCGGAACGCGGCCACCACTTCTTCTACCTCGCGGTTAATGCACAGGAAGTTGTCCCGCAGGATTTCCTCCTTGCGCCCGCCGAAGTCATAATAAACCGGTAACTCGCGGTAGCCTTTCTCCTCGGCGGCCAGCTCTTCTTTTGATAAGTTCACGCGGCAGTTGATGGCCGAGGTTTCAAATTTGCCGGTATAGGTTTCCTGCACATCTGCGGCAATGAGGCCCACCATCTCGCCGGTATTGAGTGATGCCATTTTACCGGCCGGTATCAGCGGCTCCAATTTTTCCTGTAAGGAAGTCGATGTTTTGTTGCGGTCGATGGATAGGCTTTCCCCAATTTGTTTATTTTTACCAAAAAGCCGTTCCAGCCAGTCCAAAGTTTCCTTGTTGCGCACGGAACCCGCCAGAACATTGCCCACCACCGAAGTGATGGTAGCTGCCGTTTCTTTCCCATACTGTTGATTGAATTGCGGCAATTCTTGCAACCCCATCAAAATGGCGACTTTATTCGACCGAGCGACCGCCAGTAAGTTTTCAATCTTGTAGGTGTAAAGCGTCGGTATCTCGTCAATGATCAGCGCCGACGGCAAGTTGCCCTTGCTGTTGATCAGCTTCGTGAGGCGGTTCATAACGACCGAGTAGCAGGCCGAATTGATATTTTGGGTGTTGGGGTCATTGGCCAAAACCACCATTCCGGGGTTATTTTTATCGGATATTTTCAGGTTAAAGTCGTCGCCCGAAAAGACCCAAAACGTTTCTTTGGTCGCCAACCTGGAGATAAATATTTTCAGTGTACCGATCTGCCCTTCTAACTGCGGGAAAGCTTTGGTCACATAAGCGCTCTTGAAGGGCGACAGCAACGACACCAGTTCCGGCTCGGAAAACAGCGTATTAAAAATATCCTCATAGGAATGGTTCAAAAACGACAGCACATGCGGGAAGCTCGAATATTTACCGCCGCCATATTTACTAAAGAAGTAAATACAGGCCGCTAAAAAGTTAATAGCGGACTGTGTGAAGAACTGGTCGCTGCCGCCCGAACGATCTCCCTTTTTCATGGCCTCAACCAACCCTTCGGCACCCTCAGAAGCATCCGCCAGTGTCCGCAGATAATCGCTACGCCAGGGATTGGTGCGGCGGCTTCGTTCCACATCGTTCAAATTGATGACATGGAAATCATAAGCCTTGCATTTCCCCTGCTGTTTGGCCAGCAAATAATGGTAATAGGCGATCCTGCCTAAATCCGCGAACTTGTAATCATAGATACAGCAGCAAAACTCTTTAGCGATGAGCTGCCGGATAAAAGGATTGACAATGCCAAAAGATTTACCCGAACCTGGCGTACCGATCAGTAAGGTTCCGCGAAAAGGGTTAACAATATTGATGTAGCCATCTCGCACCTTATTCTTATAATAAAACTGCATGGGAATGTTCACCGAATATTCCGTCATGATAGGCTTGACCGGCTGCATAAAGCTTTCGCCTTCGACATTCCAGATATCCTTGCCCAAACCGGAGCGGATCATCTTGATCACCCGAATTCCATTTCGAGTAGACGCGGATCGCGCCGACAATGCCGACGATCCCGCCGATGACCAGCGTGACATTAGTTACCGGGTCGACATAAGTTTTAAGAGAGGTGGTGGCCGAGTTGATGCCGGTCACACCATTTTGGGCAAAGGCCGCGCCAGTGCCCAGGGCCATCACCGCAGCGGCGGCCCAGAGACGCTTCATTTTGTTCATGAAAAATAGGGGTATTAAAAAGGTGGAAAAAAGAAAGCGGCCCCGGTGACCGGGAACCGTTTCGGGTTATTTGGGGTATTAAATCGCTAAATACCAAAGACCGCCTGCAGAAACGCGCCGGCCAGGATCATAAAAAAAGCCGCAAAAAACCAGCTGGCGACCGCCTGGTCGATGCGGGGATGCCCCATCTGCCAGTTATGGTAAATGCGTACCGCGCCCAGGATGCCGAATATGGCGGCCAGCACCAGCGAACAATCCAGCGCCGAAAAGAACGATGAGGTCAGTTGCTGCTGCGCCTGCTGCATTTCATTAATGCCAGGTTGAGCGGATGCTCCCAATGCCAGCAGGCATAAGCAGCAGACCATCTTAAATTTTTTCATCGTTAATACCCTACAGCGTTCGTGTAGATAATGGCCTCCTGGCGGGCGAGAGAAAAGAGGTCGCGCAGCGAAACGCCGCCGGAAGCGATCACTTCCGCCTGTTGTTTTTTTTCCGGGGCACCTTCCCCGATGCGGGTTTTGTTGCCCGCGCTATCGGCATTGGTGTGCTTTAAGGCGACCGGCTGTACGGTTTCGGAAAAAGTCAGTTCGGGGGAAAGGGATTTGGCGGTGTTTTTGCCGCCGGTCAGGTCGGTGAGGATCACGACCAGGTAATAGAGGGCATAGATGCCCGCTACCCAAAAGAAAAAGTGTAACCAGTTCATTCGTTGAGTTCTTGTAAAAATTGTTTGACGATTGTTTTGAGTTCGGGGTGCAGCCGGATAAACTCATCGATGGCAAAATGCAACAGTTGCTGCATCTCTATCCCGGTCGCAAGCTTGAACTGCTTGAGCAGCATGGCCGTATTTGGCGGCAGCCGAACATGAACCATCACTTTTTCGTCCGGGGCGCTGAATCCCAGGATCTGTTCCAGCAATAGCAGGTGCTTTGCCGGGGTTTGCTTTTTTCTGTTCCAGTTCATAGTGAAAATTGTTCGAGGTGTTCCTTTACCACCGTTTTGATTTCCGGGTGCCGCTCCAATAATTTGGTGACCGCGTAAAACATTACCCGTGTGACTTCAATCCCAGTAGCGGTTTTCAGGTGATGCAGTAATTGCGCGGTCTGCGGGTCGAAGCGGGCGTGCATCAGTGTCTTATTGGCAGAAATATCCATCGCACGTAATTCGTCGAGTATCTCCGGCGTTTCCGGCACTTTGCCTGTTTTCTTTTTGGCAGGCGATTTTTCTGGTGCCTGCGGTTTAGCCATACGGCTGCGCAGCTGGTCGGCCAGCGTTTTGATCTCGCTCATAATCGGGGATGGATATAGTTTTCGTAAATAGTCTTGAAGACGGGCGCGATCACCAGGTCGACTGCCATCGGCGTTTGAAAAGTGCTGACCCGCTGGAAATCGATGCGGTCCGGTATGACTGCCGTCACCAGGCCGATGCGGTTCAATTGTTCATCGACGTCGGCCTTTAGCTCATATTTCACTTTGGCCTTGATCCGATTCGGCACAAATAAGATATGTACCTCCGGGTTGATCTTTTGTAGTACCAGCGCAAAAGGCACGGTCGATTCAAAGGAAAATTCGTCGTAGGAAAACGGACAAACCGCCATGTCTGCGGCCTTAAACACCCGGATCAGCCCGTCATCGTCCAGCTTCCCCGGCAGGTCGATCAGCACAATTTCTTTAGGATTGCGTTTGATGGTATCTTCCAGCGCTGCAAAATCCTGGAGGCCGTACGCTAAGATTTCGTAGGGTTCCGTGTTCTCCAGTATTTTCGCCTTCTCAAATTTCTGCGAAATAGATTGCTGATAGTCCATATCCAGGACGGTGACCTTGCAATGCTTGTCCAGCGTGAGGTAATTGGCCAGCAAGAGCGTGAGCGTACTTTTTCCCGCGCCGCCTTTTTGGTTGCCGATAATAATGACCATAAATATTAATGAATTGAGTTAACGGTGGTTCGTTCTTGCTTTTCGTTTCCGCCTGCGGTTACGCCCGTGAATGGCCTCATCATCGATGTCGTCTGAGATATTTACACCCGGCACATAGATAAGCTGGTGATACTGTTCTGCGCCAATTTCCATTGATTGACTGAACTGTTCAGCCATGCAGTTGTAATCCCTTTCATCGAGCAGTTCATCGGCGTGGAGACTTATACCTGCGCCCGGATCGCTGAAATAAAAATCATCGCCGCTGCGGGTCAGCGTGTACCCATGATGATGAAGTCCCTGAACGATATCCGGATAGTTGTACAAGACAGCCTTTAAAATGGCAGCATAATATCCGCGCTGTTTTTCGTCCATATCATCAGGCTGGCCTGGTGATGTCGGTTCCTGCACCGCCTGAGTTTTTGGCTCAGTTGCTTTTATATCGACCAATTCCTTCAGTGGCATGATCTCACCACCCTTAAGAACATTGCGTTCGGCATGGTCAATGACCGTATAGCCATAAGGCGGTTTGTCGCCTGATGCGTGAAACACCAGTTCGATGCCCATCTTTTCCTTCAACCAGACCGAGAACTCGGACTGGAACTTGCCGTGAACCTTAGTTAATGAGGTATCATACTGTCGGGCATACTTATTAAACCAGGCGGTGATTTGTTGTTGTCTTGCTGCATTTACATTGTTTCCTAATTGTTCATCGATACGGCTTGCGTCCATTTCACCCTGCTGTTTTCCGAACTTAAATAACAGCAGCCTGCCGTTTTCTTCCTTATGACTATAGCCCATGCTTTCGAGTATCATCAGGAACTGTGCCCTGGTATGGAAACAATAGCTGAAAGCCTTTTCCGTGTCGACAACCGCGTTGTGTTTGGGGTCGATTCCCAGAACGGTCTGCATGGCCTGCTGGCCCCTGATCTGCTCATAACTGTCTTTTATTTTTTTTCCCTGTTCATTGACGCGGGTACTGACAATATGCACATGATGGTTGTTCGTGTCCTTATGGAAAATAATCAGATAAGGCTGCTTGCCATAGCCCATCAGTTCCATCCATTGTACCGCAATTTCGGTTAGCTGATGCTTGTCATATTCTTTTCCGGCACAGGAAATTGCCACATGGAACTGCGGTTTTTTAACGGTCTTATTGGTTGAAGAAACGAGTTGCAGGTAATTCTTGTAATCCTGCGGCTTCAATTGCCCCAAACCTTGTAATGGTCCGAAATTGGCCACTTTCATCAATTCGCCCTTGTTCCTGTCAATTTTACTGGTATTATAGCGTACTGCAGGGAAATGTCCGTTCGGCCCTTTCGTATAAAGGAATTTGACGATCATAACAGGTTCAGGTTTCAGAATGAACAGGTTCGGATTTCGCTGTGAAAGTATTTGGAGTGATCCCGTTCACTAAGCATCTGTTCATTGTGATTATTTTCATTGTGAACGGACTCTGTTTTCAGCATGAATATTTTCACTGCGAATGTATTCGGCCCGAAATCGCTCATCGTGAAAGTCTTCACAACGAATACATTCACCTTGAAAAAATTCATAGCGTACGTGTTCGCTGCGAAGAATATCGCTGCGAAATTTTTCACAGTGATTATTTTCCCGGTGAGCGGATGATCTTTCGTAATGCAACTTCAAGTTCCCGCCGGTTTTCGAGATGTTTGGCAAAAAGCAAATTGAATGTTTCCATCACTTGCGGCGACAGCACGTTCTTTTTATTTAACGTATTCGCGTATCGGGCTAACTGATTGATATTATTTCCTGATCTGCCTAATTCGGTGCCTATCCTGGTTAATTCACTAATCAGCTCTTTTGCATTGATCATGGTAAGCCGGGCACCATGCAGTAACCTTTCACGCACCAGGTCGGTCTTGCTGATGCCCAGCGTTTCTTCCAGGCCGCTAATCGTTTTGTACTCATCCTGTGTAAACCGCGTGGTAATTTTCTTGATGCGTTTTCCTTCGGTCATTTTCGGCCGACCGGTTTGCTTACGGTTATCTGGCATTTTGGAGAAAACGAGTTGCGAGTTTTCGATATTCCCCGGTCTTCCGGTGGAGTGAATGAGGAACGAGGCTGCGACAGCGCCGAAGTGACGATTGAACGGAACCGGATGTCCGGGGCAAGATTGTGAGTGGCTGACAAATTACGAGGAACGAGTTTTTGTCGGACACGAACACATCTTGCATGAACAAAAGGCAAAAGAGAACCCGTTCGTTGTTTAGTCGTTCAGCGGCTGTAGCCGGGGTCGATGCGCATGGGTATGGCGGTCACGAGATCATTGTAGTCGTTGTAGCCTTCATATACCCAGGAGTGGTCGACGGATTGTGGCAGGGCCGCTTTGAACGCCGCTGTTGCTGCCCGGCCGGATGGGTCGTTATCGAAATAGGTGGCAATATTGGCAAATGACCTGGCTTTGCTTATACCTGCCTGAAACAAAGAAAGCGAATTTAAAACCAGGATGCTGTCTTCGCAGAAGGGTTCGTCGGTCCGCCAGCTGAGGTAATTCAGAAAGCCCTCGAATACGCAGAGATTATTGGCATCGCCGGGTATAAAGCTGATGGCTTTATGGCCGATGCAGCCCTTAAAGTTAAGGTTCCGTACTTCCCAGGCACCCAGCTCGTTTTGCCAGCCTGCTGCGAAAAAGTTCTTTCGGTTCTTTTGCGCATCTTCGACATAATAATAGACTTCCTTTAAAACGCCTCGCGCTTGTGGCCAGATGCCCCTTGTTTCCAGATAATTTTGCAGGGCACGATTCGTGCCGAGTTCTTTGATCTCCAGCACCTGGTAATGCGGTTCTTTGACGGCGAGCCGTTTGCGTTTGGTTGCCGCATTTGGGTTTGTTTGGACATCAAGGTTTGCCACAATCTTTTCGATCACTTCCGGAAACGGGAGTTGCGGCCAGTATTTTAAGCCGAAGTCGATAATGTTACCGCCTTTACCGTTGCCATGATCATACCAGCAACCTAAATCTTCATTTACAGAGAAGGATGGCGTGGTGTCCGAATCGCGGAGCGGGCTTAAAAAGAGGTATTCATTACCAGTTTTCTTCAGTGGCTGGTAGCCTATGGCGGCAAGCAGCGAGAGCATAGAGGCCTTTGCTTTAAGTTCTTTTGCATTGATCCATTGATTCATAAATTTGAGCATAAAAAAAGGGAGGCCAAATGCGGACTCCCTTATACTTTATATAGATTCGAAACTACTCACGTCACATTCTACAATGCGGACCCTCGTCTGCCCAGGCGAGTTCGGCATGTTGCGGTTGATTACGCTCACCTTCGCCTGATTTCCCGGTATTAGCGGGTTAATGCTTCATTTCCTGATGTCAAAGACCTTATGTTCTTGCCTTGTTTAGCAATGGCACAAAAGTCCAAAAGGCGGGAAAGGTGGCTTGACAACTACCTGAGTACTACCCTAAAATAAATTTTCAAATAACTGATAATCAATGCGAAAAGCTTCACAGGTTAATTACTGAAACAAACTGTGACAACTGCCCGCGTTTTGGGCATAGCCAAAGAAAATTCCTGCCCGGCGGCAGCGTGGCAGGTTATTTTCAGGGACGGTGCGGTGGGGCCCAAAGCACGGGCGGTTGTAAAAGGGGCAGGAAGCTGGTGAGCAGACTGAGGTGCGCGGCAGCGCGCAAAAGGAGGCGAACCTGCTGGACTGCCAAAAAGCTAATGTGCACTTACCGACACAGTAATTAACTATTAATTAATACATGCTATTTATTTTGAAATCAATAAATTTGTATATTCGTTTAAAAATGAGTGCAGTACTTTCCCCAACCGACCATGAATTGCTTTCTCTACTGAAAGAAGGGGACAGGAACGCATTTACTACACTCTATAACCGGTATTGGGATAAACTTTACGCCGTTGCCTACAATCGCCTGGCAGATGAATATGAAGCGGAAGAAGCGGTTCAAAACATTTTCCTCGACCTTTGGAAGCGAAAAGACAGCATCAATCTGACGCATACACTGGCCACCTATTTATCCGTTGCCGTCAAATACCATGTGTTCACACGACTTGCGCAAATCAGGAGAGAGAAGCTCCACACAGAACAATTAAAAACAGGTGCAATAGAAGGCAAAGAAACCACCGCCGAATGGCTGTCTGAAAAAGAACTCAAAAAGCAACTTGAGCAAATCATTAATGCCCTACCGGAAAAATGCAAAATCGTCTTTCTACTCAGCCGCGAACAAAACCTGACCAATAAGCAAATCGCCGAAGAACTCGAAATCTCGGAGAAAACCGTGGAAGGTCATATCACGAAAGCCCTTAACACGCTGCGGGGTTCACTAAGTGTCACCCTGCCGATCCTGGTTATACTCCTCGAAAATAAATTTCAAAAGTGAGCAAGGGTTGAAGCCCCTTTGTTAGACTATATCGCCAAAGAGCAATATAGTGGCTGAAAATAATCAACATTTCAACATCCAGGAACTAGCCGATAAATGGGCACAGGGTAAACTTACCCCCGACGAACAGGCATACCTGGAAAGGTGGTATGCAGATTTCAATGATGAGCATATCAACCTGACCGATAGCCGGCATGATAATATTGAGGAATTACGAAATGCGATGCTTGGGCGTATCAATAGGCAAATCCAACAAGATGATAAACCAGTTCGCATACTTTGGAACTGGCCTCGAATCGCCGCTGCCGCATCTATATTGGTATTTCTTTCCGTAGGCGGATATTTATTATCACATCGTCAGCAACCGCAGACTATCCAAAAACAGGATGTCGCCCCTTATACCGCCAAAGCTATTCTGAAGACCGGGCATGGAAAAATAATTTTACTCGACCCGGCCAAAAACGGTCTTCTGGCTAGTCAAGGCAACGTCAGTGTAACTAAAACGGCCGAAGGTCAGATTGCCTACACATCGAGCCAGGATCAAACGGTGACGGTTTATGACACAATCCAGGTGCCCGCTGGCGGACGGCCCCAACTTGTAAAGCTTTCCGATGGTAGTAATATCTTATTAAATGCGGCAACCACCTTGCGTTTCCCGGAGAGTTTTTCGGCTACTAAAAGAGAAAAGCTTGAATTGATCAGCGGTGAGATTTATGCCGTTGTGATCCATAACAAAAACGCGCCGCTCCAGATCAGAGCGCCCGGTCAGGTGATCACGGATGTCGGCACTGAATTTGACATCAATGCTTACCCTGACGAGGCCGACACTCGGACGACTTTAGTCGAGGGTGCGGTCGAAATAGACGCCCGTTCCGTCGAAAAAGTACTGGCGCCCGGCCAACAAGCTATTTTAACTGGCAATGGTTTTACGGTTGACGTCGCCAACATCGAACAGGTCACTGCCTGGACGAATGGCTATTTCCGGTTTAATGGTGAACACATCGATGTGATCATGCGGCAACTGGCCCGCTGGTATAACATCAAAGTGAGTTACGAAGGCAAAATGACGACGGAAGTTTTTTACGGAAAGGTAACCCGCAAAAGGAACATCAGCGAAGTGTTGAAAATGCTGGAAAAAACACAGAAAATTCACTTTAAAGTCGAAGGAAGGAGGGTGACTGTATTGAGCAAATGATGACTTATAGATACCCGTTAAAAAGGTCATCCCGGCGCTAACCGGGATGACCGCAGGGCTTCCAAATCGTATTTAAACTATTTTGAACCGCGCAAAGCCTCGCCGTCTTCGAAAATGAAAAGGCAAAGCGCATTAACCATGCTTAGAACAAATGTACAATTTTTACCCTAAAAATCTTGTGCATCGGCGCGAACGCGGATGCATGAAAAAAATCCTGCTGATCATGAAACTGACCACCTTCCTTTTGATCACGGTGATTTTACACGTAAGTGCAACTTCACTGGCACAAAAAGTCACGCTGGTGGAAAAAAACGCCCCATTGGTTGATGTATTCAACCAGATCAGCAACCAGACCGGGTATGATTTTCTTTTTACCGGCAGTGATCTCAAAAACGCCAAACCCGTCACCATCGATGTCAAAAATGAGGAACTCAGCGATGTGCTGGCCAAAATATTTGAAGGACAGCCACTTGACTTCTCCATCGAAAACAAATCCGTGGTGGTCCGGGCAAAAGAGGAGTCTTTGCTTGATAAACTCAAAGGGCAAATCAAAGCCGAACTCGCGCAAGTCACCGTCACAGGCAAAGTCGTCGATGAACTCGGCAGCCCGATGCCAGGCGTAACGGTCAGACAAAAAGGAACCCAAAATGGTATCGTCACCGATGCCAAAGGTAATTTCAGCATTACGGTGCCGGATTATAATGCAGTCGTTGTGTTTTCTTTTATCGGGTACGAAAACCAGGAAATTACTGCAAAAGACATTGCACCAAATGCGTTGATCAAACTAAAGGCGAAGCCGGAAAATCTGCAGGAAGTTGTTATCAGCAAAGGTTATTATGATGAAAAAAGAGAACTGTCAACAGGTGACATAAGCATAGTTTCTGCTAAGACTATTGAGGAACAACCGGTGCCCAATGTTTTAGAGGCACTAGAAGGACATGTACCAGGACTTAATATAACCCAGACTACCGGTCTTCCCGGAGGGGCCTTCAACGTGAATGTCCGTGGGCTAAACAGTATTGCCAACGGCACGAGTCCCTTTTATGTTATTGACGGGGTTCCTTATAATTCTCAACTGGCAGTTGCGCCGCTCAATAATGATTTGCTTGGGGGTAGCCCACTGAATTTCATTAACCCAAATGATATTGAAAACATAGAAGTCTTGAAAGATGCGGACGCGACGGCGATATATGGCAGCCGTGCGGCTAATGGGGCCATCCTGATCACCACCAAAAAGGGGAAGGCCGGGACGATGAAAGTGGATGTCAACATAAATTCTGGTGTCACGGAGCCCGCGCGCACGATACCTATATTGAACACCCAGCAATACCTGATGATGCGTCTCGAGGCATTCAAAAACGATGGGCAGACGCCCGGACCAAGTGCCTATGATGTTAATGGCGTTTGGGATACGACTCGTTATACCAATTGGGCCAGTGTCATGGCGAACAAGCCGGCGCAATATACTACCGCTAACGCCTCGGTGTCGGGAGGAACCACGAACACGCAATACATAGTCGGTGCGGGTTATAGCTACCAAAATACCGGCGAGCCAACTTTATTGCCAGGTGACGGTGGGGACAGGACGGGGTCGCTCCATTTTAATATAAATACATCTTCGCCTGACCAAAAGTTTAAACTGACCTTGACGGGAAGTTATTTAGCGGATAAGAATACTGTTCAATCGACAGATTTTACGACTCAAGCGTTGATTTTGGCACCCGATGCACCGCCGCTTTTTAACTCTGATGGCAGCCTGAACTGGGACCCATTGGTGAAGGGTCAAACCGGCACCTTCAATAATCCTTACGCGACCTTGAACAATCAATCTATCATTAATACGTCGAATCTTATCGGCAGTGCGTCAGTAAGCTACAAGCTTTTAAAAGGTCTTCAGTTGACAACTAATTTGGGTTACACCAATATGCAGACCGACGGTTTACAGACTTTCCCAACTACTGATAAAGATCCCGGGCGTCAGGTTGCTTCTGGTCAATCCTTCTTTCAGACGGCTAATGCGCACTCTTGGATTATTGAACCCCAAGTAAACTATAACCTTCAATTGGGTAAAAGCACATTTTCAGCTTTGGTCGGGGGTACCTTTCAGCAAAATAATACGAATTCCGTTAATATTTATGCAAATGGCTTTCCAAGCGACGCACTCCTGCAAGACATTCAGGCCGCAAGCAGCGCCACAGTTCAAAATAACAGCGCGGAATATAGATATGAGGCTTTATACGGAAGACTGGGCTACGATTGGATGGGGAAGTATGTGTTAAACCTAACTGCGAGGCGAGACGGCACTACTCGTTTTGGTCCGGGAAAACAGTTTGGTAATTTCGGTGCTGTAGGTGCCGGCTGGATATTTACGAAAGAAAGTTTTATACCTAAAAATGATTTCTTAACCTTCGGGAAGTTGCGAGGAAGTTACGGGCTTACAGGCAGCGACCAGGTCCCCGACTATCAATTTATTGACACTTATAGTCCTGTCTACTATCCGTACCAGGGCAGCACCGGTCTTTATCCCAATAATTTGTTTAACCCAGATCTTGCCTGGGAAACCACCAAAAAGTTAGAAGTCGGTATCGAGCTTGGTTTTTTTAACGGTAGGATCAATATTCTGGCCAGTTTTTACCGCAATCGTTCTGGAAACGAGTTGGTGCAAACCCCTGTGTCGGAAGTAACGGGATTCGCAACTATAGCGTCCAATCTACCAGCCTTGGTGCAAAATACCGGTCAGGAGTTCGAGTTGAATACCGTCAATGTTAAAGCAAAGGATTTCACCTGGTCGAGTTCATTTAACATTACCGATGCAAAAAATAAACTACTCGCTTATCCGAATCTGGCGAGCTCACCTTATGCCAATTCGTTCGTGATCGGGCAGCCTATCAACGTGATCAAGCTATATCAGTATGCAGGCGTTAACCCAACCACGGGCATTTATCAATTTGTATCCTCGAATGGAAGTCTTACCTCCAGTCCCAATAGTTTAACAGATCGAACTAAATTGATGGATTTGACCCCGAAATTTTACGGTGGCTTGCAAAACAGTTTCTCCTACAAAGGATTTAGCCTAGACATCTTTTTCCAGTTTGTTAATCAAAGGGGGCCGAAGCTATGGCGCGCTTTCAACGGCCTTTTTCCCGGCACAATGTTTAACGAGCCGCTTGAGGTGTTAAACAGATGGCAGAAACCAGGCGACGTTGCAGAATTCGAGCAATTTACCCAAAATAACGGTAGTGCGGCCGGCCGGGCTTTCAACTATGCTTCACAAAGCACTTTTGCTTATGGGGATGCTTCCTATATCAGGATGAAGAACGCAGCACTTTCCTGGAAAATGCCGCAGGTCTGGGCAAAAAAAACAGGGGCTTCCAACCTCCGGATATATATCCAGGCCGAGAATTTACTGACCATCACCAAATATGACGGTATGGATCCCGAAAGCCAAAGCGCAGCAACAGGTCCGCGGCGAGCATATGTAGCAGGATTGCAAGCAGGGTTTTAGTTAAAACATTTTAAAATCAAACGATAAAAAGTTATGAAAACATATTTTCAACGATTCGGGTATTTGCAAATTGCGATAATACTCTTAATATTCATCATGGCTTCATGCAAAAAATTTGTTGAAATCCCTCCGCCGACCAGCGAGATCACTGGCGTCACAGTGTATTCCAATAATAGCAGTGCGGCATCGGTAATGACTGGATTATATAGCAACATGGTGGTTAATCCAGGTGAGCTTTCAAGCGGGGGGGCTAGCATTGGCAGTTTAACGGGCCTTGCATCGGACGAATTTACCAACTATGATCCAACCACTGCTGAGTACGTACAATTTTATGAAAATGCATTGACAAGTTCGAACCAGAGCTCATCCAACTATTATTTTTGGACAGAACTCTATAACGAAATCTATGTCACCAATGCAGTTCTGGAAGGATTGGCGAAATCGACCGGAGTTACCGCGCCTGTAAAACAACAAATAACCGGAGAAGCCGAGTTCATGCGGGCTTTTCTTCATTTCTATGCGACGAATTTATATGGCGATGTGCCACTGGTCACTAGCACGAATTACCAGGTAAACAATTCCATTACGAGGAGCCCCCAGGTACTGGTCTACCGGCAGATCGTCGCTGACCTAAAAGACGCCGAATCCAAGTTGTCCCCCAACTTTGTAACTGCTTTAGGTACATCCACCGCCGAAAGGACCAGGCCCAACCAGGGGGCCGCATCCGCCTTACTGGCCAGGGTTTATCTCTATACGGCTAAATACGATAGTGCCGAAATGGAGGCAACAAAGCTCATTAACAACTCATCGCTTTATAGTTTGAACAGCCTAAACAGCGTGTTCTTGGCTAATAGTTCTGAAGCTATCTGGCAATTACAACCGGTTAACCCAGGAATGAATACCTGGGATGCCTATGCTTATGTATTGGAAGGCGTGCCCGGACCAAATCAATGGAATTCATTTGCCATAAGCTCCTACCTGCTCAACAGTTTTGAAACCGGCGACGGCCGTTTGACAAATTGGACAGACACTTTGAGCGGCGGTGGCATTACCTATTATTGTCCTTACAAATATAAAATCTGGCAGTACGGTTTACCGCTAACTGAATATACTATGGTGCTAAGATTGGCGGAACAATACTTGGTACGGGCGGAAGCAAAGGCAAATTTAGGGGACGCCACAGCAGTTAATGATTTGAATGTGATCAGAAACCGAGCCGGTTTGCCAAACTACGCCGGGCCGACAGATAAAACCTCCCTACTTGCCGCCATTTTACACGAGCGACAGGTTGAACTGTTCAGCGAGTGGGGCCACCGCTGGTTCGATTTAAAGAGGACGAATAACATCAATTCGGTGATGGGCAGCCCTGGAAATGTTTGCAAAGCAAAGGGTGGCATTTGGAATCCGGATTGGGCGCTTCTTCCTCTTCCTTTGCAGGAGTTACAGGTCAATTCCAAACTTACCCAAAACCCCGGATACTGAAATTATTTCTAAAAACTAAAAAATTAAATATGCTCAAAATGAAAAATCATTTCAGCTACGTTTTAATTGTTTGTGCATTTTTTCTTTGCGGTATCGGAAAGGCACAGGAAAACGGCATCAAATTCGAAACTGGTCTTTCCTGGCAACAAGTCAAAGCAAAAGCCCAAGCAGAAAATAAGCTCATCTTTATGGATTGCTATGCCACCTGGTGTGGCCCCTGCAAACAAATGGAGCAGGAAATTTATCCGCGAAAGGAAGTGGGAGATTATTTAAATGCACATTTTGTTAATGTCAAATTACAGATGGACAAAACATCGAGCGACGAGCAACTTGTCCGGACATGGTACGCATGTGCAGATAGCTTGTCAAAACTCTTTCATATTTCAGCATATCCAACCTATTTATTCTTTTCCATGGATGGACAGCCGCTCCACGAAACGGTCGGTACCTCGGAAACGACAGCTGATTTTATAGAAAGGGCATCAGCGGCATTGGATACAAAAAAACAATACTTTACAATAATGGCCGGATGGGAAAGCCACCAGACTGACTCAGTTTACTTGCACGGTGCCATTTTAGCGGCGCAGGCTGCTAATGATTATGCCAACGCGAGAATTTTGGTCAACCAGTATATCGATTGCCTGAAGGGACCGATTACCGAAGCTAATTTTGTTCTGATTCGCCCTTATGTCCTTTCCGAATCAGATAAAGGTTTTGACCTGTATTTGAAAAACGCTGGTAAAATAGATGAATTTAAGACTGGCTATGCTGAACAAACATTGACTTCGATAATTTTTAAACAGGAAATTGGGCCTTTATTCTTAAACAAGGAGGCCATTATAGACTGGAAAAAAATATCGGACCATTTACTAAATAAGTACCCTACCCTAAACAAAGCTATGTTCATTGATGATCTTGGGGGTTGGTTCTATGATGGTATCTTCAAAGAGACCTATAAAAGATTGGATCAAAGGGAAATTAGTCCAAGCGAGCGGATTAATCTGTCATTAGCTTTAAAAAGAAGGTATCCAGGATTTGATTGCGGCAAGGTAATGCTCTATACCCTCGGCAGGTACTACGGCGCTAAGCAATACTGGGAGGAATCTGCCAGAGCATTTATAGCGATGTTGGATCAATACGGCAGCCAAATGAAGCCAAATTCCATCAATGACTTGATTTGGATGGGGGTTTTCCCGCACACTACGGATAAGAAAACGCTTAACAAAGCACTCAAATTAATGGAAGATGTGATCAAGAAAGATGTGGTCAAAGAGGAACCCGAATACGATGACGTTCTGGATACTTACGCCAACCTGCTATATAAGTTGGGCCGCCGCCAGGAAGCGATAGCATGGGAAAATAAAGCAATAAGCGCTGGTGAACCACAGGACAACTTAAAGAAAATGCAAAAAGGTGAGCCGACCTGGGCCGAAACCCCAGCAGCGTCATCCAGGTAGTTAAAAGAACGATCATGAAAAGAAAATTAATCATGCTTATCCTGGTCCTGGTCCAGGGGATCGGAAGCCTCGTTGCCCAAAAGAAATTAATAACTTTCGGAATACCCCGTTGGCCGAAAATTCAAGACTACAGTATAAACAGCGATGGAAAGTATGTTAAATACATAATAGAAATACCTGACAGCGGATCAAAGTTTTTTGTCCAGTCAACGAATGGCTCACGGAAGAAAGAGTTAACGGGAGTATCTGAAAGTTTTTTTACAAATGACAACCGGAAACTGGTTTTTATGGGTGGTAAAGACAGCCTGGGTATTATGGATTTGGAAACGAACAATATCCGCTATATTCCTGAAGTATATGATCTACAAGTCCCTAAAGAAGGGAGTAGCACTTTCATTGCGTATAAAAAAACAGGGCTTAAAAAAACGGCGGGTTTATTAAATCTGGTATCTGACGAGGAAAAAACTTACGAAAATGTCGAAGAATATTTTTTTGACAAAAAAGGTGTTGCCCTTGTGACGACAACGACAGTCGCTTCGGACAGCAATGGAACAAGAAATGTTTTCTGGCATGACCTAATAAGTAACGAAACAATCGGCCTATGCCACTCGTGCATAGCCAGTAATTTCACTTTTAGCGACGATGGAACGGAGTTGGCTTTTCTGACACAAGGTAAGAAAGACGGGAAGGATGTTCTTCTTCTGCGCTATTTTAAACGGGGCATGGATAGTGCAGAGGTAGCCGCAAGCCCCGCTAGCCCAGGAATGCAAGGCATGTCCATTGCGCACAAAATCAATGGATTTAATAAAACTGGGGACAAAATTTTTTTTACTATCGAAAGGGACAACAATACAGATGGAAAGGGGGATAAACAGGGACCAAACATAAATACACACGTGGATATTTATGGGCCTGATGTTATCCAATCGGCCTCCAATTTAGCTGAAGGACGTTTTACGGCAACGCTCGACTTAAACGATAGACAACAAGAAGTGACCCGCTTGCAGCAGGATGTGGACAATTATCTTTCTTTCTCATGCATGGGCGATTGGATAGTAACAGGGAGCAATATTACCAGAGATCCACATTATGCTACTTCAAATGTATTTGCAAGGCCAGATGTTTATCTTATCTCTCCAAAAAATGGCAGCCGTAGGCTGTTAGAAAAAAGAATGATGAATTGTGGTTTGTATTTTTCTCCATCCGGTAAATATGTGATTTGGTTTGATCAGGTTAAAAGGCAATGGTTCAGCCACAACATAGCGCTTAACAGGACAATTAATATGACACGCCGGTTAAATGAACCGGTTTATTTGGAAGATGACCATCCAGATTTTCCGCGAGCAGAAGAGCCAGCAGGTTGGCTCGAAAGTGATAAAGGGGTGCTAATCTATGGACGCGAGGACATCTGGCAGGTTGACCTTGAAGGAAAAAGACCACCTGTAAATCTTACGAAAAGCTACGGAAAAAGATACAAAATCCGATTCAGACGAATCCGTGTTCAAAAACTAGTATCACCGCCAATAACTTCCGAAGATACACTTGTACTTTCTGCCTTTAACATTCGTACTAAACAGGACGGTTTCTTCCGGCTAGTTATGGGTAGCGGTCAACTGGAAAAACTGGTGATGTCGTCACACCTCTACAACGACCAAGGAGAGATGGGTTTTCCAGGCGCACCATCAATTGGACCGTTTGTTAAAGCGAAAAACGCAGGAGTCTATGTCCTTCCCCGGATGTCCGCAAGCGAATATCCGAACTTATATGTCACGACCGATTTTCAAGAATTTAGACCGCTTACTGATCTTGCACCTCAAAAGGCCTATAACTGGTACACTACTGAATTAATCCGGTGGAAACTACAGGATGGAAAACCTGCCGAAGGGATACTCTTTAAACCGGAGAACTTCGATCCGAGGAAAAAATATCCTATTATTTTTTACTACTATGAAAAATTTGCATCTAACCTGAATGCTTTTATTTACCCTGAACCGAGCGAAGGCCCAATGAGTATTTCATGGTTCGTGAGCAATGGCTATTTAGTATTCGTGCCTGATATTTATTGTAAAACCGGGCATCCGGGACAGAGCGCTCTTAATTCGGTTATATCGGCTGCGATGCATTTATCCAAGAAACCTTGGATTGATCGCGAACACATGGGCCTGCAGGGTCATAGTTACGGGGGATTCGAAACTAATTATATCGTAAGTCATTCATCATTATTCAAAGCAGCTGCGCCTGCGTCGGGTGTAAGTAATGAGATCAGCTCATATGGCGACCCGGGTTTCCAATGGTTTTATGAGTTCCGGCAGGGCCGCATTGGGGCTACGTTATGGCAACAGCCGGAGTTGTACGTCGAGAATTCGCCCGTGTTTAATGCCAATAAGTTAACTGCAGATGTTTTAATCATGCACACGAAGAACGATGTGAGAGTTCCGTATACGCAAGGATGGCAATGGTACACTAACCTTAAACGTCTTGGAAAAAAGGTTTGGTTATTATCTTATGATGGCGAAGACCATAGTCTCAAGGATCGGAAGGACCAATTGGATTATTCCATCAGGCTCGGGCAATTTTTTGACTATGAGTTAAAGGGCACGCCGCCGCCCAGGTGGATGATCGGTTTGGCCAACCCGGCCAAAGGCGATCTTGGTTATGAACTGGATACCAGCGGCGTGAAACCTCAATAGCACCTTTCTTAATTGATAACCCCACTAATGAAAACACTTAAAAACAGAAAACTAACAAAAATGAAAATTAAATTATTAGCAATTGTACTGCTTTTGGCTGCAACCAGTATAAAAGCACAACAGGTAGATTTCTCCGGAAACTGGACGAGAAACACCAAAAAATGCGATGCGGGAGATTTGTCAATCAACTCCATCCCTGTCGGGCTCTCAGTCAAACAAGATACCCGCCAAATAACGATCACAAGAATATCTAAAAACTACAAGGGTGATACCACGGCCTACATGGAAACCTTAAAATCAGATGGGTCATCAGCGAGTACGGTTATCAAAAGTAACCTGGACAAAAAAGCAAATGTCAGCTGGTCTCCGGATAAGAAAACGCTGACGGAAACTGCGGACTATGCAGACGACAGCGGAAACCCGGTACAAAAAGCTAAAGAATTATGGGCCTTGGATGATAATGGGAAAACGCTTCAAATACAATTGACTTTAATGGTAAATGGCCAGGATCATGTGCTTACAGAAGTGTATGATAGAAATTGATTTTACTCATGAACGATTTAAACCAGATAAAAATGAAAACATTATTTAAAACCACCGCTGTAATAAGCATCCTGCTGTGCATATTGAGTTGCAAGAAAGCAGGTTTGACCAATACGCCCTCCGGAGCGGTCAATATTACCAATTCAATGGCTGACGGCTCAACGCTTAACCTGAATAATGATAACCAAACTATTTATAATGCCTCGAATGCGATTATGGAGTTGCGGGCCGGCTCAAACCCGGTTAACCTCTATGTAGCAGCCACATCGAGTTCCCCTGCCCTTACGTATTATAATCAGCCCCTGAACGCTGTAAACATGGGCAATTACTCGTTATTCTTAACTGGGGCATCATCTTCGCAGGTGGATGCGATATTAATAAAAGAGACATTTACGAGTTATGCCGACAGTGTTTGCGGCGTACGGTTCATCAATCTTTCGCCGGGCAGCAATCCTGTAAGTGTAGACATCCAGGGCAATCCCAATGGCTCAGAAGTATCCAGTTTGGCTTATAAAGCCTACAATAGCTTTAAACAATATTCTTCGAAGCGAACAAATCTAAGTTCCGGCTATACTTTTGAAATAAGGGACGCGGCAAGCGGTACATTAATCACCACGTATACTTTGAAGCCTGTCACCTTTCAAAATATAACTCTTGCGTTAACCGGTCTCGCAAGCGGTACACCCGGAATACAGCAGGTCAATAATTATACGGGCGGAAATACAGTTTTTTAGCTTTTTAATAATAGCAAGCTATCACCAGTAACAATGAATATCAAAAAGAATATGAGGAAAATAATTTATCTAACATTGCTGTCCCTAACGGCAACTGCTTCATTTGCACAGGACTGGCCTGAACTGGCACGCTATCACGCAGCTGACGAAAAAATCAAACAGGACCAGCAGTCCATAAAAGCCGTTTTCATGGGTGACTCGATTACCGATTACTGGTTGGAGGCCGATTCTGCCTTTTTTAGGCAGAACGATTGTGTAGACAGGGGCATCGGCGGGCAAACCTCGCCGCAGATGCTGCTGCGGTTCCGGCAGGACGTGATTGAACTCAAACCTAAAGTTGTAGTGATACTTTGCGGCACAAATGATCTCGCCGGTAATACCGGGCCAATGACCCCGGAAATGACGGAGAGTAATATTATGTCGATGGCAGAGTTGGCCAGGGCGAATAAGGTCAGGGTAGTGCTTTGTTCGATATTGCCTGCAGATCATTTTGGCTGGCGGCCTGATCTGCAACCTGCCGACAGCATCATTAACTTGAATAGCTGGATCAAAACCTACGCAAAGCAAAACCACCTGGGTTATTTAGATTATTACAGTGCTTTAGTGAACGACCGGAAAGGCATGAAAAAGGAATATTCCGAAGATGGGGTACATCCTAATCAAGCTGGTTACGCCGTGATGGAACCGCTGGTAAAAGCAGAGTTAGACAAAAGATGAAGCATTTTTTTGTTATTGGAATATTTTCATGTATGGCAAGCATTTGCCATGCCCAGCAGGTTAATGTGTTTTTAGGTACCTCCGGTGATCATGGCCAATTGTCGCCTGCTGTTAGCTATCCTTTCAGTACGCTGGACATCGGCCCGCAGACCTATCCCAATACGCATACCGGTTATGAGCGCAAGGCCCAATTGTTTTTGGGCTTTACGCATGGAAGACTGGAGGGCGTAGGCTGCATGGGCAGTGGCGGCAATCTGCTGATCAAGCCTTTTATGGGCAAACCGGATAACCAATTGCTTAAAAAAAACGAAGCCGGTTCGCCGGGTTATTATGCAGTTAGCTTCAGGAATGGAATCAGTTGCAGGTTCACACTAAAAGGAAAAAGCGGTATTGAAAATTATCGTTTTCCAAACAGTAAGCATGGCTTTTACGTCGATTTGTCGCATACGTTGATGAATGGTTTTAAGGCCGAGCAGCATAGCGTGAGCAAGAACGAGATTTCCGGCTGGGTCGAAAGTGGCACAACCTGCCGGGCGGGCACATATCGTGTTTACTACGCTTTGGCGTTTGATGAGCCGGTTACCTTTAGGGATAGTACGGCGCATACGTTTACCATATTAACAAAAAGTAGAGATGTAACACTTCGCATCGCTTTTTCGTCGGTCAACGAAACATATGCCAAAGCGGGCATTAACAGCCAAAATTTTGAACAGATCAGGAATGCCACAGCTATTGCCTGGAACAGGGAACTTTCCCGCATAAAAGTGACGGGTGATCCGAAAGAAGAAAGGCTCTTCGGCTCGCTACTGTACCGTTGCTTTCATGCGCCTTTTGACCTAATCGAACCCGATGGTGCTTACCGTGGCAGCAACGGCAAGGTGTATCATACGGATGGCAATGCTTATTCCGGCTGGACTATCTGGGATAATTACAAAACAACGTTGCCGTTGCTTTCTATTATGGCGCCTGACAGATACCAGGATATCGTCACCTCCATTGCCAACTTGTATCATTTTGAAAAAAAGAACTGGGCGACACAAACCGAACCGTCAAATACGGTCAGGACGGAACATGCTATCGTGGTCTTGCTGGATGCCTACCGCAAAGGTTATCACGTCGATTTTGCCGGTATCAGGGACAGTCTGGTGAAAGAAACCGACAATCTTGATTTTTCGAAGCCCGACAAAGCATTGGAAAGCTGTTATGATGAATGGGCCATGGGACAAATACTAAGCATCCTGAAGCAAGATAGCTTAGGTAACGCCTATTTGCAAAAAGCAGCTACCTGGAAAACGTATTGGGAAAAAGATTTTAAGGATTTGAGTAAAGAGGATGTGGACGACCTCAATGCAAGAAATATGTACCAGGGCACCATCTGGCAATACCGCTGGTTTGCGCCGTTCGATCAAAAAGGGCTGATCGTGGAGTGTGGTGGCGAAAGCAAATACCTTAAACAACTGGACGAATTCTTTGGCAAGGATTACTACAATGCTGCCAATGAACCGGATATACAAGTGCCCTATATGTATGACTTTACCAGTCAACCCTGGAAGTCGCAGAATATTATCCGCAAGTATGCGAGAGATACGGTGATCCAGTATTATTATGATGACAACTACCGGGGGGTTGACCCGACTATCGACCGGGTGTATAATAATCGCCCGGATGCTTTTGTATCGAGCATGGATGATGATATGGGCGCAATGTCGGCTTGGTATATATTGGCGGCCATTGGTTTGTCGCCTGCTTGTGTGGGTTACCCGGTTTATTATTTGCATGTGCCGCTTTTTAAATCTATTGTCATTGGTAAACTGCATATCGTCGCAAACGGCAAAGGACGTTATATCCGGTCGGCTACTTTCAATGGGAAGAATTTGGAGCGGAACTGGCTCACCCAGCAGGAGATCATCAAAGGGGGAATCCTAGTAATTACCGCTGCTACTGTTCCCGATAAGCAATTTGGAACCCATCACCAGTTTATTACAGCCATATAACATGAAAAGAAAATATTTTTATATAGCTGCTCTGTTGTTGCTGTTCTGCAAACTACCTGCGTGTGGCCAGCAGGTGGTGGACGGGCCGTATGTGAGCTATCGGAATGAAAAGGTAAAAGTTACGACTATCGAAAAAGACGATGATCTGCTGCTCCCCAAAATGCAGGTTTATCCAAACCGCCAAAACATAAGCTTGAAGATTACACCCGAAGGCCATCCCGAATGGGCTTTTAGTGTCAAATTACGAGACACGTTGATCAATGACCCGGTGAGTTATGCGGCGTCACCCAAAACGCTGTTCATGTCCGACATCGAAGGCGAGTTCGGGCCGTTTCGTAAAATGTTGCTTGCCGCAGGTGTTATCGATACCGCTTATAGCTGGACCTACGGCAAAAATAGCCTGGTCATCCCCGGCGATCTGTTCGACCGCGGCAGGGACGTTGTGCCCGAACTTTGGCTACTGTACAAATTGGAGGATGAAGCCAGGGTTGCAGGCGGGCATAGCATTATCATATTGGGTAACCATGATGTGATGAACTTGTCGGGCGACCATCGCTATACAGACGGGAAGTACTTCAAGAACGCCTGGCTGTTTGGCAGGGAGATAGATGACCTGTTCGGCAAAGACACCGAACTAGGTCGCTGGCTGCGTAGTAAGAATACCCTCATTAAAACCGGCGATGTTCTGGTGATGCACGGTGGCCTGTCGCCCGAACTATTGGCGAGGAAACAAAGTATCGCTATCGTTGATGCCGAATGCCGGGCTTATTGTGATGTTGAAACAGATAGCATCCCTGATAGCCTACAAGTATTTTTTGGACGTAACGCACTATTCTGGTATCGTGGCTATTTCCTGCGGCCGAAGGCAACGATGAGTTTGGTGGACAGTACCCTGCAGTTTTACTGTAGTAAATATATCCTGGTCGGACATACCATAGTGAAATGGAACATCGCCAGCTATTACGGCGGCAAAATCATTGGTATTGATGTCGATGAGCATACCGGGCATACCGAGGCCGCTCTTTATGAAAAGGGCAAATGGTATGTGCTGGACGTCGACGGTCGCAAAAGCAGCTTAAAGTACAAACCGAAAAACGACCGGGTTAAAGAAGAAGATATTTTATAACAACCAAATATTTTTTATATGAACACTGAAAATTATCTATTGACCGTCAAAGCGGAAGACAGGCCGGGCCTGCTTCACTTGGTCACAGGAATGATCGAAAAAAAATTGATCAAAATCCAAAGTTTAAACGCGGCGCAAACAGATATTCATGATATTATTTTGATCACGATTGAAATAGCCGCAACGGAAAGTGATCTCACGACCCTTGCATTAAAGCTGGAAAACATTATTGAGGTATTTGCGGTAGAAACTGTTAAATATGACAAGGCCGTTTGCCTCCGCGCTGCCTATTTCAAATTAGCCAAATCTATCCTCGACTCTCCAAAAGCGATTGCGCTTTCCACCTATGATGCCGTTATCGTACAGTTCTATCCTGACGCAATACTCGTTGCTAAATATGGTACGGATGCAACTATCCGTAAACTATACAATGCACTGGACGGGCCTGATCTGTTAGGTTTTAGCCAGACCGGTCTGATTGCAGATAGCAAGTTGATACCCCATGAAGATAGCGAACGAATTATAAGGCTGGCCGCCTGAAAGCCGATTATAACTATTCTCACTTATTTAGTATTCCGCTGCTGAAAAGCAGCCATATCAATATTTTTTTTAAAATGAACATATTTTCTAAATTAATTATACCCAGTTGCTGTGCCTTGTTTTTGACAATGAGCGCACAAGCGCAGCACATTCCCAACTGGCAAAACAAGGATATGTCCGGTGATGGTATTTTTGGCATTAGCACCGATAAGGCATATTCCTTGTTACAAGGCAAAAAATCCAAAACGGTTATTGTGGCTGTCATCGATGGCGGTGTCGATACGTTGCACGAAGACCTTAAAAGTTTGCTTTGGGTGAATCCAAAAAAGAAAGCCTGGGATAACGGTATACACGGGTGGAGTTTTATCGGCTCTGTCAAAGGCAATGTCCACTATGATAACCTCGAGCTGGCACGGCAGGTACGGCAGCACGAACAGCGCGATACCACCAAATTGAACGATGTCGAATTGCTGGTCTATCATAACGAAAAGCTGGAGCTACAAAAGGAACTCCGTAAGGCGCAGCAGATGAAGGAATATATGAGTCATTTTATCAGTACCCTCGATACCATCGTTGCAAAAATTGGCAAAGCCGATCCAAGTCCTGCTAATTTCAAGGCGTTCCAGCCCAATGGCAATGCCGAATCTTATGTGTGTGAAATGATAATCAGTATGCTGGCGGATACCGGCGATTACCAAACTTTTCGCAAAGAAGAGCTGGATGCCAGTTACAACCATTATTCAGAGCAAGCCGATTACCAGTTGAATTTAGCTTTCGATCCGCGCGGCATTGTGGGCGATGATTATTTCGATGACAAACAGCGCGACTATGGCAGTCCAGATGTGATGGGGCCCGATGCCGAACATGGCACTCATGTTTCGGGTATAATTGCTGGCATACGCGGAAACGGCTTGGGTGCGGATGGTATCGCCAATAATGTAAAAATCATGGCTATCCGTGTAGTACCCAATGGCGACGAGCGGGACAAAGATGTGGCTAACGGCATCCGTTATGCCGCCGACCATGGTGCGAAGGTGATCAACATGAGCTTTGGTAAGGGTTACAGCCAGGATAAAAAGATAGTGGATGAAGCCGTGAAATACGCGCTCAAAAAAGATGTGCTGCTGGTGCAGGCGGCAGGAAACGATAATCAAGATATTGACAGCGTTCCGCACTTTCCAAACCGTAATTACTCCAGCGGTGGCGAAGCCGGCGCATATATTGTAGTGGGCGCTTCGGGTTTGAAAAATGATAGTACGCTGAAAGCGTCCTTTTCCAATTACGGTAAGAAGGAAGTGGATGTTTTCGCGCCCGGTGTGCAGATTTATAGCTCCATACCCGGCTCAAAATATGCTTATTTCGACGGCACCAGCATGGCCTGCCCGGTGGTGGCCGGTCTGGCTGCATTGATCCGCGAATACTACCCGAAGCTAAAAGCACAGCAGGTAAAAAACATTATTTTATCATCGGTGGTCAAAAGCGATTATCTGAAAGGCCGCTGCCTGACCGGCGGCGTGGTCAACGCTTATAATGCACTACAGCTGGCGGCCCAAAAGGAGGCGCTGTTATGAGCGACGTGGCTAACCGGATATTAGTGACTGGGGCTTGCGGTCAATTGGGGGCGGAACTGGTTGCTGCCCTGCGCGAGAAGCATGGGTGGAAGAACGTGATTGCCAGTGATATTTACCCGTCAACCGACCTAATGCAAAAAGACGGCATTTATATCAAACTGGATGTGCTGAATAAGAAAAAGCTGTCCTATACGATGTCGCACTTGGGTATTAAGCAGGTCTACCATCTGGCTGCGGTGCTATCGGCAAAAGGCGAACAAAATCCTTTACCTGCCTGGGAACTCAATATGCAAGGCTTGGTGAATGTCTTGGACGTGGCCAGGGAAAAGAAGATCAAAAGGGTATTCTGGCCAAGCAGCATAGCAGTTTTCGGCCCTCAATCTTTCCGTGCAGCTTGCACGCAAAACGCGGTGCTTGACCCGATGACGATGTACGGGATCAGCAAGATGGCAGGCGAGTATTGGTGCCGGTACTATTATGAGCGTTTTGGCGTAGACGTGCGAAGTATCCGTTATCCCGGCCTTATCAGCCATGCAGCAAATCCCGGTGGCGGTACGACGGATTATGCGGTGGATATATTTCATGCAGCAGTGGAGAGTGGACAATACGAATGCTACCTGAAGGAAAACACGGGCCTGCCAATGATGTACATGCCCGACGCCATCAGGGCAACAATGGAATTAATGGAAATCTCAGCTGATAACCTGACTATACGAACTAGCTATAACCTGGCGGCGATCAATTTCACGCCAAAAGAACTGGCGGCGGAGATCGGTAAGCATATCCCCAGTTTTAAGGTTCTTTATACGCCTGATGGGCGACAAGACATTGCGGACAGCTGGCCGTCCAGCATCGACGACCGTTTTGCCCGGCATGAATGGGGCTGGCGGCCAAAGTTTAAGTTAGGGGATATGGTCAGCGATATGCTGTGCCATTTGCGAAAGGAGGTTTATGCCTGATACGTTCAAATTCGGTTCGGGTAAGCAAGCGGATAACCTGTGGAAGATGATCGGAAACACGCCGCTGATAGCGGTGGAGTATTGCTATAGGGATAAGCCGGCGCAAGAAATACTGGTCAAATGCGAGCAATACAACCTGACGGGCAGTATCAAGGACCGGATGGCGCTGTATATCCTGCAAAAGGCGAAAGAGCTGGACAAAGTCCACCCCCGAGACCTGATCGTAGAGGCCAGTTCGGGGAACACTGGCATTGCGTTGGCGGCCATTGGAAGGTATATGGGCCACCGGGTCAGGATCATAATGCCGGACTGGATGAGCCCGGAGCGACGGGCTCTCATGATCAGCTACGGGGCTGAAGTGCAGCTGGTGAGTAAGGAACAGGGCGGCTTTACAGGCAGTATCGAAATGGCGGAGGCCATGGGCCGGTTTGACAATGTATTTCTTCCGCGCCAGTTTGAGAACTTATATAATGCGGAGGCACATGAACGTACGACCGGCCGAGAGATTGGGCATAGCCTGCTACTGGAGCGCATGAAACCTGCGGCTTTTGTGGCAGGAGTCGGTACGGGCGGAACGGTGATGGGGGTGGGCAAATACCTCCGCACCCTGTTCCCTGAGATGCGTGTCCACCCGCTGGAACCTGCGGAAAGCCCGACGTTATCCACCGGCTACAAAGTCGGCAGCCACCGGATACAAGGGATCAGCGATGAGTTTATCCCGGAGATCATAAAGTTACCCCTGTTGGACAAAGTCGTGCAGGTGAATGACGGTGATGCGATCCTAATGGCGCAAAAGTTAAGCGGCGTACTTGGCCTGGCGGTGGGTATCTCTTCTGGAGCGAACCTGCTTGGTGCGATCAAGGTGCAGCAGGAAATGGGTTCTGGCAAAGTGGTGGTGACGGTATTCCCGGACGACAATAAAAAGTATCTGAGCACGGATCTGTTTAAGACCGAACCGTCGCGGGAGAATTATTTAAGCCCGCTGGTCACCCTGATGGGTTACCGGCCTTTGAGTTCAAGCGAATGAGGGTGGAACAGTTAAAAAAAATAGACGAGGCACAGCACGGGCATCTATTATACCTGCTCAATGGTTTGCCATCGGGTGATGAGCGGGTGAAGCAGATGGAAAAGGAGTTGAAGGATTACCTGGCTTCTTATCAAGAGCAATTGGCGAACATTTCGGAAACGCTCCGGCGCTACTTTGAAACGGTGGAGGACATCAAAAGAGCTTTGCCCGGCCGGGCAGAGAGTTAAATTGGTTAAAAGGTGGCCCCGCGTACGGGCGGGGCGCCTTTATTTAAAGGTTAAGAAATGGATATCGCATTATGGATTGGTTTGGGGATTACCACCCTTTTTATCATCAGGGGTAGTTATCTGGCTCATAAAGGATTTTAGGAAAAACGGGCATTATTTTAATGGATTTATTTAAGCTGTTCTATATAACGGCTCTAATGTACCTGATCGCCGTAATTGCACAAAAAATAAAAGACTGGCTGGATGATAGACAGCATTGAAAATATTCGCTTTTGTTCTTTATCGTTTTTTCATGACGTATATATGATTCAGTTAAATGATTAATAAAAACAAGTAGGCCACGCTGCAGGCGAGGCGGGCCGCTTTGAAATTTAGTTTTAGTTTAGTTTGGGCGTCGTGCCGCAAAGCCGGTACGGCGCTTTACTTTGACTGCTATAACGTTGATTGACATCGCAGTGCACTTTGAAGATGCACTTTTTTTGGCTCGAAAAATAGTATTAACCATTGATTAATAATTGCTTATAAATAAAATGAACCATAAATCTTAATATTTCAATGTGAAAAAATTAAAAATTGAAACATAAGTACTGACGGGCTGGATGCCTTAAAGATACTAGTGAGTTTATGAACAGAATTAATTAACTTATATTTGTCAAAACATGAATAATAAGAACCGGATATATTTAAATATACACATAAGATTTTAGCGTTCACTGCGCTCCCTCCAGAAAAACGTCGAACTTTTCAAGGATAAGTAGTAATGGGATCACAGTGCAACGCCCGCCAAAAGTGCGGGCTTGCATTGCTGTTACTACGGTATTCGACGTACCTTCTGGCAGTTCTGTATTGTCCCGCGCTTTTGTTTTCAACAAACATCGCCGGTCAATCAATCATCCTCATAGCATTTTCCATTCCCACTTTTTACCGATGCTTGCCCGGCATATTCATTTACCTATAAAAAAAGAATATGCACCCAGAAACCGAGTACCTTAGATCTATCGCAGAAGAAATAGCTGCACGCCAACTGCCTGACACGATTAATGAACCGCAAGCGGATCACCGCCTGCTCGTGGAAGCTCGGCGACTGGAAAAAGCCATTGCAGTGACACTCCGCTCTATTGATAATTTTACGCAAAGAGATACCTATCACAATGACACACTCAGTAAACTCGTGGACATCTGTGACCTTTTATTTGAAGCACATCGCCGGTTAAGCCCGGACACCAGGGTAATGCTGGATTTACTGGCCGCTATAAGGCAAATATTACCTGGTGAGATTAGTCCATTACTTCGCTTGTCCAAGGCCTTTGTCTTTACGCAAAAGGATTTGATCAAAACCGAATGGGAGGTTTATAACAGTACTTTGCGCGATCACGAAATTGAGCCCAAACTTATAGTTATCGCGGCAATCCCTTTTCAGAGGTTTTTCGATGGAAATGAGAAACTATATTGGGGCGATTATACTTGGCTAAAGGGATATGCAGCCAAACTCGGTGGCATCGATTGGGAAAACGCGGACTGCAATTCTAAGACCGAAGCATTGATGTCGCTGATGATTGGACGTGACTTTAACCATGACCGCTTTTTTATTTATTGTAAGAAATATATCATGGAGCGCGTTGGTACGCTCAACACCAAAAAGCGGCGATTGCAGGAGTACGCAGTCTGTGAGAAACTGGTCATGGAAGATACACAAATCGGTTTGCCTGCGTTTGACAGACACGCAAACCAGGTTTCTGTTCGTCTATTAAAATGGATCAAAGAAGAAACGGAAGCGCTTAAAACGAGCGATAGTGAGGAATATATAGGCAAGCTAAGCGTGGTCTGGAATATTGATACGCTGGCGCTGTTTTTTAAATTGTTATGGGATAACAAAGTATTCCGCGATGTAACTCTGGAATTGTTTTCACAACAGATCGCCGCGGCCTTTTCTTCTAAAGGCAAAGGTGACTTTAAAGCGCATAGCATCTTCGGCAGATTTTATGTCAAAGACCGCGAAGTGCTTCAAACGTTGGAGGCACTATTCGTCAAATTATTAGAGGATATCCGGCTTTATTTAAAATAAAAATAGTATCTTGCTCACTATATGAACACAAATTGCTTAAAGGTGACTAACAACCGTGCAACTGCTGCAATAGCCGGAGTTGTGAGCAATATTGTCATTATTATATTCCGCCAACCGGGGGGATGCTAGGTATTTAGAAAATTTACAAGTACACACATAGCCCCCCGGTTGACAACCCGGGGGGCTTTTTATTTTAAACCCGTTATGAAAAAGTCAACCGCACACCAAGACCAATTCATTTTTTCGATCTACGCAGACGATAAAAAAGGGCTGCTGGGCCAGCTATTGGTATTTTTTAACCGGCGCTATTACGAGGTGCACAGCCTCAACGCCTCACGTACGGACATCAGCGATCTCGTCCTCATCACCGTTGAAGCTATTGTGCCGGAAAGTGAGGTGCATTCCTTGCAGCAAAAGCTGCAAAGGATCATCGAAGTCTATCGCGTGGACATTTATCCGGGTGCCAGGACTTTGAAAAAGATCGGCTTTTATCGCCTGTCCATTGCGGCGCAAACGCCCGTTTTGTGGACGATATTGGATAAATACGGCGCAGCGGTCAGCAGCACGAACGCCGATTCCTTTGTGATCCGGAAAACCGGGTCTGACAACGACCTGGCTGAACTATATAACCTGCTGGAAGGGCAGCACCTACTCAGCTTTTGTAAAAGCGGGCTTATCATGGACGAAAGTCTTTCAACTTTAGAGGAACTTGAAAATGTGGCATAGCAACAATACACTCATTGAACAGGATTTCGAATCCGCGTACCGGAACCTGAAAGACGTCGTCAAACACACGCCGCTGGAATTTAACCCGCGCTTAAGCGAAAAATTCAACGCTGAGATTTATCTGAAGCGTGAGGATATGCAATGGGTGCGTTCTTACAAATTGCGCGGAGCGTACCACATGATCAGCAGTTTGTCGCAGGATGAATTAAGCCACGGCGTGGTTTGTGCGAGCGCAGGCAATCACGCCCAGGGAGTTGCCTTTGCTTGTCAGAAAAAGAGTGTTAAGGGCATTATTTTTATGCCTGAGATAACACCGAAACAAAAGATCAGGCAAACCGAAATGTTCGGTAAGGAATCGGTGCACATTATATTGGCAGGCGATACTTTTGATGATTGCAAGTATGAAGCCCTGGCGTATGCGCGTAAGTTTGGGATGACTTTTATTCCCCCTTTTGATCATTCCTTCATTATTGCCGGGCAGGGCACTGTAGGCATAGAGATATGGGAGGACCTGCCGGATGTTGATGTGGTGATTGTCCCGGTTGGCGGCGGTGGATTGGCCGCCGGCCTTGGTGCTTATTTAAAACAGCGGCGGCCTGATATCCTGCTACTGGGCGCGGAGCCTGAGGGCGCACCGTCGATGACGGCGGCTTTGAACAACGGAAGCCCAGTCACGCTTGAA
>DASRTD010000041.1:0-23727 GCA_035656115.1 Mucilaginibacter sp. | reverse complement strand
TTTCAGGTACAGCTACCTCATCGACCCGGACTTTTTCGGTTATAGTGGTCGTAACCGGTTCGAGATCATCGTGCCGGTGACGGTATTTTAAGCAAGAGATTGCCGCGCGAATATTTTGAATGGGATACTTATGTAATCCTGCTGTTTTTCAATATATTTGAAATAACCAATTAAACAGCCACAAATTTTGCCATGTTAAATCTCTCCGTCATCCTGGAAGACAGCGCGAAACGTTACCCGGATAAAACAGCTTACATTTTTATGGATGCTACCCTGTCGTTTGCGCAGGTAAATGCTGCGGCCAACCAGGTGGCTAACGGGTTACGGGACATTGGAATAGGAGAGGGCGATAAGGTGGCTTTAAGCTGCCCCAATTTGCTGCAGTTCCCCATCCTGTATTTCGGCATTATTAAAGCCGGCGCCATCGTTGTGCCGCTGAATGTTTTACTGAAGACCGACGAAATTGCCTATCACCTGCGCGATAGCGATGCAAAGGCCTATTTCTGCTATTGCGGCACGCCGGAGCTACCTTTGGGGACCATGGGGCACCAGGCGTTCGAAAGGGTGGATGCCTGTGAGCATTTTTTTATGATCATGCCCAAAGCAGGCATGCGGCCCGCTGATGAAAGCCTGCAGACGCTTGAAGATTTGATGTCGGGACGGTCGGCTAATTTTGAGATGCATCAAACCAGCGCCGAAGACACCTGCGTAATCATTTACACATCAGGCACCACCGGCAAGCCGAAAGGCGCTGAGTTAACGCACACCAATTTGCTGTTAAACGCAGTGATGATCTGCGACCTGATGAAGGGCGATAACGACGACGTTACGCTCACGGTTTTGCCGTTGTTCCATATTTTTGGTATGACGGTGATGATGAATGCCGACGTGTATATAGGCCGAACAACTGTGCTGCTGACCCGCTTTGATGTTGAAATGGTATATGACGCCATGCAAAAACATAAGGTAACCATTTTTGCCGGCGTGCCCACGATGTATTGGGGGCTGCTGAATTATACCGACCCTAAATTTGATTACCAACTAATTGCGAAAACGCTGAAATTATGTTGTTCCGGGGGAGCAGCCCTGCCGGTTAAAGTACTGGAAGATTTTCAAAAACGTTTTGATGTGCCGATTATCGAAGGGTACGGCATGTCGGAGGGTTCGCCCGTGGTCACTTTTAACCAACTCAACGCCGTCAGAAAGCCGGGGTCAATAGGTAAACCCTTTTGGGGTGTTGAGATTAAGCTGGTGGATCCGGACGGAAACGAAGTACCCGTGGGAGAAAAAGGCGAACTGCTTTACCGCGGCCACAACGTGATGAAAGGTTATTACAAAAAGCCGGAGGAAACCAAACAGGCGCTCAAAAATGGCTGGATGCACTCCGGCGATATAGCTATCAAAGATGAGGACGGCTTTTTCTTTATTGTCGACCGCACTAAGGATATGATCAGCCGCGGCGGAATGAAGATTTATCCGCGCGAAGTGGAAGAACTGATGATCAAGCACGAAGCGGTGTCGCTGGTGGCCGTGATCGGCATACCGCACGAAGAAATGGGGGAGGACATCAAGGCTTTCGTCGTCCTAAAACCTGAAAAAGCGGTTGCAAAGGAAGAATTGATTGCCTGGACAAAAGAACGCATTGCTCATTATAAGTATCCGCGGCACATCGAGTTTGTAGCTGCGTTGCCGATGAACGCGACGGGTAAGATATTGAAGCGGGAATTGCGAAATGCCTGATTTAGGCGGTGCCGGCCCCCGATCAATAATAATTATCAATGGAAAAAGAGGCGTTTACCCGATTAACTCCATATCCGGCTATCAACGAGTTGCTCTTTATTTCCGCCGAAGCAATTGCAGGCATTTTAGGCAATAAAGTGATCGGTTTTTATCTTACCGGGTCGTTAACTTATAATGATTTTGTGCCCGGTCGCTCCGATATTGACTTACTTGTTGTTGTAAGAGAGGCGCTTTCAAAAGAAGAGATAAAAAAAGTTGAATTTTTTCACTTTGATCTTGAAAGCCGCTTTCCGAACTGGCGCGAAAAAATAGAATGCTCCTACCTGCCCGTGATGCAGCTGAAAAACATTTTGCCGCCGGAAAAACCGCGGCCATATTTTGGCGGCGGTAAATTTTATGCAGAAGCACCTTATGGCAACGAGTGGATCATCAACCAGTATTTTCTTTACAAATATGGGATCGCATTAACAGGCCCCGAATTTAAAACACTTTGCAGACCAATTGATATAAACGATGTGCAAAAAGCGTGCGTTGCCGATTTATTTATAGAATGGCAGCCTAAGGCAAATGACCGTAAATGGCTGGAAAATAGTCATTACCAGTCGTACCTGGTATTAAATATTTGTCGTATTCTTTATGTGATCTTTTGCGCTGAGGCCGCATCCAAAACTGTTTCTGCCAGGTGGGTCCAGTGCGAATTTCCTGAATGGTCCCGTCTTATAGGTATTGCGCTGGATTGGAAATACTGTATGAGGATGAACGAAAAAGAAATAGCGATTGAATTTTTAAGGTTCGCAATCGATAAGGTAAAAAATGATAAAGGGATGCATATGCCACGAAGCGAAGTTTAGACCCTTGTCGTATTTTTTTAAACTTTTACGATTCCAGCGTCTGTAAAATTTATATTCCCCTAATTCATAAGTCAAACACAATGTTTAAAATTGACAATGGAAAATTATGTACACCTCGCGGTGGATGACGGCACCGAAATGGAAGCCTACATCTCGATACCGGCTGACGCCGTGGGCCACACCTCGCCCGGACTGATCGTTCTACAGGAAGCTTTTGGGGTTAATCACCATATCCGCGACGTAGCCGACCGCTTTGCCAACCAGGGTTTCGTAGTGATCGCGCCTGAATTATTTCACCGCTCGGCTCCGCCTTATTTCGAAGGCAGTTATAACGATTTTTCGTCCGTTATGCCGCACATGCAGGCATTAACGGTTGAAGGCCAAACTGCTGATTTAAAAGCGGCTTACCATTGGCTCAGGCACAACGAACTGGTAAATCCGGCAAATATTTTCAGTATTGGCTATTGTATGGGCGGCCGGGTCTCTTTTTTGGCCAACGCGACTTTGCCACTGGCGGCGGGCGTCAGTTACTATGGTGGCAGCATCAAACCCCTCGCCGAAAAAGCAGCCACCGTTAGCGGCCCGCACCTGTTCTTTTGGGGAGGATTGGACAAACATATCGGGCAGGACCAGATCGATGCAGTGATCAGTGCCATGGATGCGGCCGGCAAGGAATATATAAATGTAAAGATATCTTACGCCGATCATGCCTTTGCCTGCGATGAGCGCCCAAGCTATAACGAAAATGCAACCAGAGAAGCCTGGGCGTTGACACTGGCGTTTTTGCGCAATAATATGAAATAGGCGAAGCGCTCGGTTTTTTTGATGAAGCCGCTTAAATTTTTAGCTTGTCCTTGCTGTGGAAAACATTATTGTCCAGTATTTTATCGACCTCCGCAAATTGTTCCTTTTCGATAAAATTCTTTATTGTTTTGAATTTGGCAACCTGGCTTGGCCTATTGGCTTCGAAAATGTTAATGGCTTCCTTGTACTGTTTAGTTTTAAGACAGATATATCCTTTGGTAATAAAGTCATAGGAATTGGCCCAAAAATAACGGAATGAGTTATCATGGAAGTTGTGATACAATTGTTCCGCGTTCGCTGTATTATCAAAAAAAGGGATCAGGTCATTTACTATGATATTTTTCAGTTCGGTAATACTTGCTTCGGTAGATGTTTCGGAGTTACATAACCACCAATGGTCTTTGGCAGGCGTTAATAATAGGCCAAGACGCCCGCCGGGTGCTAAAATCCCGAATGAGCAGCCGGGAGAATATAAGGGCTGAACAGCGATATTTATCGTCATCTTATCGCTTAACCATTGGTCGCCTTTTTGAAAGTTTATGAATTGAAGGATGTCGCCATGAGTAACCCGGTACCATGTCACTGTTTTATACCGGCGAAAGCCGGCGCCGGCCAGCATTTTGCCTAATTCCTTCTTTATTTGAACATAACCTTCAGATGAATTGTACATAAGCTGCGATTGACCGAAATTACAAAATCGGAAGAGTTAAACACAGTTGTACACAGGTTATTAACTTAAAAAAACGCATAAACAAAAAGCTAATCACATGGTTAAATTCTTAATGCATTTTTAAATATCAGACAAAATAGCATCAAAAACTATTTTCTACCGCCATTTTAACAGTTTTGAGCCTATGGCAAATATTTTGACTAAATAACCAGGATTAGGATCGAACAGTTTAACTTAATCAACAAATCACTCTCCCGACAGCTATCGGGACAACCCAATCAAAAACAAGATGAATTTTAACAATTTTACCATAAAAGCACAGGAAGCCGTACAAAAGGCTTCTGAAATAGCCGCGGGCAACCAGCAGCAGGCCATTGAAACCGCGCATCTGCTTAAAGGCTTATTGCTGGAGGATGAGAATGTTGTTAGCTACCTGTTGAAGAAGCTCAACGTTAATGTAAACAGACTAAACGAACAGCTGGATGAGCAGATCGCGTCCTTCCCTAAAGTAAGCGGCAGCAATATTTACCTTTCGTCGGGTGCAAACTCGGTATTACAAAAGGCCACTTCGTACTTAAAAGAGTTTAAGGATAAGTTTGTATCCGTGGAGCATATCCTGCTGGGTATTTTGTCGGTGAACGATAAAACCAGCTCAACCCTGAAGGATTACGGTGTAAATGAGAAAGACCTGAAAAAGGCAATTACCGAACTGCGCGGAGATAATAAAGTAACCGGACAGAATGCCGAAGCTACTTACAACGCCCTGAATAAATACGCTCGCAATCTTAACGAATACGCCGAATCTGGCAAGCTCGACCCGGTAATTGGCCGTGACGAAGAGATCAGGCGCGTGATACAGATTCTTTCACGTCGTACCAAAAATAACCCGATATTGGTTGGTGAACCAGGTGTTGGCAAGACCGCCATTGCTGAAGGTATTGCTTTCCGAATCATCAAAGGCGATGTGCCGGAAAGCCTGAAATCAAAAACGGTTTACTCGCTGGATATGGGTGCGCTCATCGCGGGCGCCAAGTATAAAGGTGAATTTGAGGAACGTTTAAAAGCTGTTATTAAAGAAGTTACCCAAAGCGATGGCGATATCATATTATTTATCGACGAGATACATACCCTTGTCGGCGCCGGCGGTGGCGAAGGCGCGATGGACGCCGCCAACATACTAAAACCAGCTCTGGCCCGGGGTGAACTGAGGGCCATAGGCGCCACAACACTTAATGAATACCAGAAGTACCTGGAGAAAGACAAAGCGCTCGAACGCCGGTTCCAAATGGTTTTGGTGGATGAGCCGGATACCGCAGATGCCATTTCTATCCTGCGCGGTTTGAAGGAACGTTACGAAACTCACCATAAGGTGCGCATTAAGGACGAAGCCATTATTGCCGCCGTCGAAATGTCGCAGCGCTATATTTCCGACAGGTTTTTACCGGATAAGGCCATTGACCTGATGGACGAGGCTGCTTCCAAACTGCGTTTGGAAATGGACTCAGTACCGGAGGCCGTGGATGAGCTCGACCGCCGCATTATGCAGCTGGAAATTGAGCGCGAGGCCATAAAACGCGAAAAGGATACCAAAAAGGTGGAGGAGCTGAGCCACGAAATTGCCAACCTTTCTGCCGACCGCGATACGCTCCGTGCCAAATGGCAGGCCGAAAAAGATATTGTGGACGGCATCAACCTGAAAGTTGAGCAAATAGAGAATTACAAGCTGGAGGCCGAACAGGCCGAGCGCGCCGGCGATTATGGTAAAGTAGCCGAATTGCGTTACGGGACCATTATTAAGGCGCAGAAAGAAGTTGAACAGCTAAAAGCCGCCCTGCTGGAAAACCAAAGCGAGAGCCGCATGCTGAAGGAAGAAGTTACCGCCGAAGACATCGCTGGTGTGGTGTCACGCTGGACAGGCATCCCGGTTACTAAAATGATACAGAGCGAGCGTGAAAAACTCCTCAGCCTGGAAGAAGAATTGCACAAACGCGTTGCCGGCCAGGAAGAAGCGATTGAGGCCGTCAGCGACGCCATACGCCGCAGCCGTGCAGGTTTGCAAGATAAAAAGAAGCCGATAGGCTCGTTTATTTTTCTTGGCACAACAGGCGTAGGTAAAACAGAGCTGGCCAAAGCCCTTGCCGAATACTTGTTTAATGATGAAGGCGCTTTGGTAAGGATCGATATGTCCGAATACCAGGAAAGGCACTCCGTGTCGAGGTTGATCGGCGCGCCTCCGGGATACATTGGCTACGATGAAGGCGGTCAGCTAACCGAAGCCGTACGCCGAAAGCCTTATAGCGTAATTTTGCTTGATGAGATAGAAAAAGCCCACCCGGATGTATTTAATATCCTGCTACAGGTACTTGACGATGGCCGCTTAACCGATAATAAAGGCCGCGTGGTGAACTTTAAAAACGCTATTATCATCATGACCAGCAACATCGGTTCTAACATCATACAAGAAAACTTTAAGGATTATAACGACTTCGATAAAGACGAGGTGATCAATCAAACCCGTGATCAGTTGTTTGAACTGCTGCGGCAGACCATCCGGCCGGAGTTTTTGAACAGGATAGACGAGATCATCATGTTCACCCCGCTGGGCCGCGATGAGATCGCCGAAATCGTAAAAATGCAGTTCCGCCAGGTACAGCAAACGCTGTCCGAAATGGGCATCACCATCGAAGCGTCCGAAGAAGCGCTCGACTGGCTGGCCCAGCTGGGTTACGATCCGCAGTTTGGCGCCCGCCCGCTTAAGCGCGTAATGCAAAAGAAGATACTGAACGAGCTGAGCAAGCAGATATTAGCCGGCAAGGTTGATAAGGACAGTAAAATAATGCTGGATATGTTTGATAACGAATTCGTCTTTTTTAATCAGCAAGATGCCGAAGCGGCGGCAAAATAAAAGCAATTAAACACAGCATAATTATACAAACGCCACCGTCAATCGACGGTGGCGTTTGTTCTATATATAGTGAATAGGGTAGCGTTTAATCGTGATAACGCTTTTTTTGATCAATTAGAACCTGGCGTCGGTCATAATGCCAATGGCCGGGTTATCTGCCGCGGTGGTGCTGTTTTTCAGTCCATAAAACCAGATGGTATATACGCCGCCGGCGTCAATATCTGCGTTGGTAAGGGTAGCGAGTGCCGTTGACGTGCCGTTGGCGTTAACCTGTAGGGTATAGGCGCTGGCTGCACTTATTGCTATAAAACCTGAGTGACCCAGGAAAGATTTATTCGCGATGGTGGTCGTATTGGCGCCCTTTATTTGCAGGTCGACCGCGCCCTCATTGGGGCTCAGGTTTACAAAACGAACGGTGGCGTTACCCGATGCCGGTTGGCTGAGCGAATCGGTAAGCAACAGGGCCTGTGGGTGTGCTGCCGTGTTGGCCAGGAAAAGCGTATAGTAAACATTCTGGTTCAACCGTATGGTATCCGATAATACCTGCCCCATGGTGCCGGCATTATCAAAATTCGCCGTACGCAGCCCGGTATAGGCCCTGATATAGCCAAAATTATCGCCGTACTGTATGGGCGACCAGTTGACCAGGTCGTTATTCAGGTAAAAGTTAAGCGGTGGCTCGTCGGTCGACGCTTGCACAAATGATAAATAGGCCACGGGGGGGCTATAATAATTGTTATTGTCCTTCAGACATGACGAAAGCAGCAACACCATTGCGCCTGGCGCAAATAATAGCCGCAGAGATCTTTTTAGGGGAGTTACGGGGTTTTTCATAAGATAGTGTTTTAAACAATTTGCATTTATCTATACGCAAATAAGGTGCAAAACGCTACATCATTTTATAAAAATTAATTAAAATGAAATAATAGGCCGTTTATAATTAAACACAATTGTTGCTTCTCGGTTTCGTCATGAATCACCGATTATCATTGCTGATCTTCATTATTCTCCTATTTTTGATCTCATCAACCAGTTTTCAAGCCATCGCCAATGACGCAATCCTTTCCATACCTCCTTTTATGCCTCATCATCGGCATAGCGCTCATAGTTGTGCTCACTACCCGTTACAGAGTCCCTGCGTTTTTTGCGCTGGTACTATCCGCTATGCTGGTTGGGTTGGGCGTGGGCATGCCTTTAGGCGACGTGATCACGACGATGAAGGACGGTTTTGGCAGGATCATGAGCTCATTGGGACTTATTATCGTGCTGGGCGCTACATTGGGTGTAATGCTGGAGCACACCGGCGCCACGGCGGTAATGGCAGGCTTTATCTTAAGGCAAACCGGCGAAAAAAACGCTGCCTGGGCCATGAGTGTTACCGGGTTTATTGTCGGGCTGCCTATATTTTGTGATTCGGGTTTTATAGTGCTTAGCGGGCTAAATAAAAACCTTGCGAAGAGGGCCGGGGTGCCACTTACCATCATGTCGGCCTCGCTGGCAACAGGTTTGCTTGCCGTTCATTGCATGGCGCCGCCGCATCCCGGCGCCACCACCGCCGCCGTTACGATAGGTGCAGACCTGGGCAAAATGATAGTATATGGCGCACTCGTTGCCATTCCGGCAATGATCGTCGGCAACCTTTGGGCGCGATATGCCGGCAAAAAGCTGCCGGACGTACAGGCTGATGAACTTATAGATGAAACCCCGCATGCAACGCCTTCTGTATTCAGCGCTTTTTTGCCCGTTATCACGCCTATTGTACTGATCGCCCTGAAATCATTTTATACCATCGACGCAAAACTTTCGCAAAAATGGCTCAGCGCCTTACTTTCTATCGGCGATCCCGTTCCGGCGCTGATGATCGGCGTGTTGCTCACCTTTCTCTGCAAACCGGGTTGGTCAAAAAAAGAATTAAGCCACTTATTGCAGGACTCCGTTGAAAAAGCCGGCGGCATCCTCATCATCATTGGCGCGGGCGGGGCATTCGGGGCTATCCTGGCGGCAACGAAGATCGGCGTTCACTTTAGCCAGGTTCTAAACCTCGGTGCGCTGGGTATATTCTTCCCGTTCCTGCTTACTGCGATTCTAAAAACTGCGCAGGGCTCATCAACAGTGGCAATCATAACTGCTGCCTCCATTGTTCAGCCTTTGTTGCTCAGCCTGGGTTTGGACTCGCCCGACGGCAAGCTGCTTTGCGTACTTGCCATGGGCGCGGGTTCGATGATCCTATCGCATGCAAATGATGCTTATTTTTGGGTGATCGCAAAGTTCTCCGGCATCGATATGAAGACCATGCTCCGGGTTTACTCAGTCGCGACGCTGCTGATGGGGATCACCTCGATCCTGATGGTCTTCATCTTATCAAAAATTATTTGAAATGAACATCCTCATCGCTCCAAATGCATTTAAAAACAGCCTCAGTGCCGCAGACGCGTCAGCGGCAATTGAAGAAGGATTGCAACAGAGTAAACTAAACTGCACCACCTATCGTTTCCCGATTGCCGATGGCGGCGATGGCACGGGCCCGCTGATTATCGAAAAATGCAAAGGCAGGACCGTTAAAAAGGAAGTTCATGACCCCCTGGGCCGGCGCTTCATTGCTCGGTTCGGGCTCATTGATAACGGCAAAACGGCGGTTATCGAGATGGCCGATGCATCGGGTCTGCGCTTGCTGAAGAAGGATGAACTTAACCCCATGTTGGCCTCGTCCGCGGGCACCGGCGAATTGATTAAATATGCGCTGGATGAAGGGGTAAACAAGATATTGATAGCCATGGGCGGCTCGGCAACGGTAGACGGCGGCTGCGGCATTTTGAGCGCCCTGGGCATGCGGTTTTTTAATGCAGACGGGGAGTTACTGCGACCTGTTCCGCGGGAATTGGCTTATATGGCAAAAATAGATGTCGTTCACCTGGATAAACGTTTAGCAGCCTGCGAAATAATTGTGTTGTGCGACGTAAACAATAAACTCCTCGGCCCCCAGGGGTCAGCGGCAGTGTTTGGCCCGCAAAAGGGGGCAACTCCTGCTGAAGTGGTGAAACTTGACGACTTTCTTGGCCGAATGAACGACGTGGCCCAAAGCCAGTTCGGCAAAAACCTATCCGAACTAAAATACGGCGGCACGGCCGGCGGTGCAGCGGCTGGGTTATGCAGGTTTTTAAATGCGAAATTGGTTAACGGCATCGAATATTTTTTGGGGGTAACAGGATTTGCGGAAGAATTAAAAAAGGCAGATATCCTGATAACCGGAGAAGGTAGTATTGACAGCCAAACCCTGCAGGGAAAAGGGCCGTATGGTGTCGCGCGGCTTGCAAAGGTTCACAAGGTCCCGGTTATCGGCCTGGCCGGGAAAGTGCCGCTTGAGCCTGACGAGGGGCTGTTACAATATTTCGACGTGTTGATGGCCATTGGAAACGGGCCGGCTGATCTGGCTGATGCCCTGCAAAATACAAGCAAAAACCTTATCCGGACCGCAAAAATAATCGGCGATTTGATTCTTGTCAACAGGTGGAAATAATGAGCGCTTATTAGCTTAACACTAATAACCAAATTTCATAACAATTTGGTAATCAATAATTTTATTAAATCACAAGGCTTATCTATTTCTTTGGGTGATAATTATTACAATTCAAACTATTTATTAAACCCAAACTAATTTATGCTTCACGAACTAAGTGCAATTACTTTGCCGCTTTTAGGCGAAATTAATTTAAGCGGCGGCATCCTGATCGTTTTTTTCCTGTGTTTAATAGCGGTGGTTGGTTTCGAATTTGTGAATGGATTTCACGATACCGCCAACGCTGTTGCAACCGTTATTTACACTAAGGCATTGAAACCGGTTTACGCTATTCCGTGGTCGGGGACGTTTAACTTTTTAGGTGTTTTCTTGGGCGGCGTAGCGGTAGCCATGAGCGTGCTAAAGCTGCTTCCTATTGACACCATTATGTCACTGCCGGTAAGCGTTGGGGCGTGTTTTGTGATATCCGTGCTGCTGGCCTCTATCATATGGAATTTGGGCACCTGGTATTTAGGCATTCCCTGTTCCAGTTCGCACACATTGTACGGCGCTTTAATAGGCGCAAGTTTAGCATTTACCTGGTATCATGGCGGCACTGGTGTAAACTGGGACAAGGCAAAAGAAATCGGTTTGTCATTGGTCCTGTCCCCGGTATTTGGGTTTGGCGCGGCCGCATTGCTCATGTGGTTTGTAAAAGATGTAATAAAATCTAAAACGCTATTGCATATCCCGCAGGGTGAAAATGACCGTCCGCCTATTTTAGTGCGGTTATTGCTGATAACCACGTGTACATTGGTTAGCTTTTTTCACGGCAGCAACGACGGACAAAAAGGCGTAGGTTTGCTGATGCTGATACTGATATGTTTTTTGCCGGCCAAATTTGCTGTAAACCATGCTGTATCCAACGATAAAATGATGCTAAGCCTTAATAATACCGAACAGGTTTTAACCAGGGCCACCACTACCGATACCGCAAGTAAAACGGAGACATTGGCATTAACTGCCGCTATTGATAAAACAAAGGCGCAGTTAGCCATCACCAACACAAAAGATACAGCTAAAACCTACAAGTTCCGCAAACAAATAAAAAGCGTAATGAAAGGCCTTACGGCAGTGATTGCTGACAAAAACATTAAAGTCGGCGATAAAGATAAGGCAACGCTAAAAGCGGCGTCAAAAGATTTGACTGGTGTAACTGACTTTGCGCCGATATGGGTAATTGCCACCATATCTATTTCGCTGGGCTTGGGCACGATGATTGGCTGGAAGCGGATAGTAGTTACCATCGGCGAAAAAATTGGTAACCAGCATTTGAGTTATGCACAAGGGGCAAGCGCCGAAATTGTCGCCGCCTCAACCATCGGCATTAGTTCTTCGCTCGGTTTACCTGTTAGTACGACACACGTGCTGTCGAGTGGTATTGCCGGTTCCATGATGGCCTCGGGCGGCGCCAGCAACTTAAACAGCGGTACGCTGAAAAGTATTGGTATGGCCTGGATACTAACCTTGCCGGTTGCTATGCTGCTTGGTTTATTATTCTTTGTTATTTTCCACTTGTTTATTTAAATGTAATTTATAATTGCATTAATTAATTTAAAACTCCGCAAAATGAAACAAATACTTGTTGCAACTGATTTTTCAAACAGTGCCGCCAATGCGATGGATTATGCGATGGAATTGGCCAAAATTCTTGATATGGAAGTTTGTGCTATACATGCAATCATGCCAACTGAGGGCGTTGATAATAACATGTACAATGCGTTTTTTATAAAAGATTATTATGAAAATAAAAGACAGGCTTTGAAAGAATGGGTAGCCACTTATACCCAGCGGGAAGAATATAAAGGGGTAGAAGTGAGCACGCTCTGCGATGTTGGCCTGGTGAAAACCGTGATCTCAAAGTATATTGACGAACACCACGTTGAACTGCTGGTAATGGGAATTACAGGGGCCACCGGAATTACCGGTATTGTAGGCAGTAATGCCAGCACCCTTGTGTCTATCGTTAAAATACCAACGCTGATTATTCCGCTTACGAGTAAATTTTCAAAAACCCCGGTTATTACTCTTGCCACAGACTATGAAACAAGATTGTCTGCCGATGACGTTAATGCGCTGAACGAGATGATACAGGCTTTTGGATCGGATAAAATGAAAGTACTGTACGTGGGACAAAAATCGGAAATAAAAAATGTGGAAACAGGCGAAAGCAGGTTGCAGGAATTAATAAAACATGCCGAACTGGAATTCAACTATATCAACGAAAGCAACCCGATAACCGGGATAATGGAATTTATTGAAAAACAAGATACCGATATTTTATGCCTGGTAAAACACCATCACAATATTGTTTACCGGCTTTTTAACCGAAGCACCGTAAACCAGGTACTCAACAGGTCTGTTAAAGCTATCCTGGTTTTGCACGAATAGTAAACGGTCACAATAAATATGTTCGCCCGCGCTGTAGAAAGCGCGGGTTTTTTTGTGAAACAGATTACCTGGTATATTGTTCCTTACCCTCCCGGTAGTAAATAAACGTAAACCCCGCCGCCGGAAATTGATCCAGAAGTTTGGCTTGTATTTTTTGATACGATCTGATCTCCGGGTAAGGGGCCATTTTGGTCTCCGCCATCGACCAATATTGCAGGTTGACAAACTCGCTTCCGTTACAAAATGTCCGGCTGCCTTTCAAACAATACCTTTGCAGCGGCTTGCATTTGCTCGTATCTTTTATACAGATCACCATTTGCGGTAAATTGCCCGTGTAAACACCGGATGATAAATAATTATCCCACCAGCCAATAAAATTAAAGGAAGGCAAAATTGCCCAGCAAATCAGCACCGGCAAATTCCAGCCGGCGAACAACTGCCGAATCGGGATGGTTTCCTTGTTTCTGCGGATAAAAACGAGATACAAGTAGCATGCCATTGCGATATTCCAGGGCCATACCACAATATTGTATCTAAGCCCCGCTGGGCCAATAAATACGAGAATAAAAAAATGAAGTGCGATTAAAAGCCCCGCTGAAATTTTGCGTGTTTTGATGAATAACAACCCAAGCCCCATTGTAAGCTCAAAAAGGCCACAAATGTAACCGCAGAATTGAACCCAGGGCTGCAATACGTTTTTCGATGAGATATGAAGAAATTGCTCCAGCAGCATTTTGCTCCAGATGGAATGGATAAAACCGGTATTCAATTTGCCGAGGCCACCATAAACGTAAGTTGATGCTAATATAAAAGCAAGTGCACCCAACGCACGATTACCTTTAGTTTCATTTACCACGTAGATAAACAAAATGAATAGGTATTGATAGTCCCAGGGCTGCAAACGGTTTTGATCGAGCAGACAGGTGAGGAGTTCAGCTATCAGCAGGCTCATCAAAAATATTTTGTTTATCGGTTTTAATACAAGTATAAGCAGCATTAATACCTCAAAAACGAACAGGTAGGTGGTAACCGCATACGGGACGCGATCGAAAATATCGAAAACAGGTGAAGTCGGAAAAACCCGGTATGTGGTGAACATCCTCCAGCCGATCAGCTTGGCTACCAACCAGCAAATAGCAGTCACCCTTAAAAGCAGTCTGTTGACCCGTTCAGCACTCAGCGCAGAAAATGATTGAAACATCGCGGCAAATAACCCACCAAGTTAAAAATAAAACCCGGGTAACATTTTGCTATCCGGGTTTTATGATCATAATTCAGGAGAAGTTTATTTTGTTACCGTATTTTAATTGAAATAGGCATTGGTGATCATGATGATATTTAACTTATCGCTGCTGTTTGTTGTGTTATTAAGCCCCTCTAACATTACGGTGTACAGGTAACCGTTTGTTAGCGAAACGTTTGACAACGTCGCCAGCACGGTGTTTGTTCCGGTTTTAACTATCTGCAAAGTAAAGTTTGGCTGGCCGGTTACCGGTAAAAAGGAAGTATATCCTTTAAAAGACTTATTAGCGGTAATTATAGGGCCGCCCTGGATGGACAGATCCACTGCCGGCGCATCAGGACTAAGGTCGACAAAACGCAGGCCGGCTTTCCCGCTTACTGGTTTTACCAGCGTATCGCCCAGCAACAGTATTCCGGGTTTCGCCGGCAGGCTGTCGAGGAACAGGGAGTAGGCCATATTTTGATCAAGCGTAAACTGCGCTGTTGCCACAATCGGCGAATAAGTGCCGGAAGCGTAGAAGTTGCCCGTGCGCTGCCCCGCGAAAGCGCTAAAGTAATCGATGCCTGAGCCATAGGTCAGGGGTACCTGGTTTACCCGGTCTCCATTTAAATAAAAATCGAGAGGTGGCTCGTCGGGCGAGGCCTGGATAACAGTGACCAAAGCGGTGGGCGGCGCGTCAGCTGAATTGTTGCTTTTAAGGCATGAAGACAGCAATAAGGATAACATAGCTAACCCCGCAACCGCCCCTGCAAATAAATTTCTTAGATTGTTTTTACCTTTTCTCATTTATGCTGAATATACAATGCTAACAGGTATACGTATGTATAGGCCTAATCGCTACAATCCGGCTGTAATTAGCTGGTGCGCTATAGTAACCATCTAATTGTAAGCGACCTTGTTTTGACGGCGGGTGAAAAGTTACGTAAAATTACTTAATAAAATAAAGTAAAAACCCCGCCGCCAATCTTCACGAATGATGTATTTTTATATAATTAACCTTAAAGCTAAATAAATCAATAAACCAATGAAAATAAAAAAAATCGATCACTCAGGCATGAAGCTTGGAAAAGCAGCCGCCATACACGACCCGCGGACCTTAATGCTTGCGGATTACCTGGATACCGCGGCATTGCCGGCAGCACCCGCCAGTTACGTATATGCTAAAGGTATATCGCCAACCGGATGGGGCATGATGGATAACGACAAAATTGGCGACTGTACCTGCGCCGCCGCCGGGCACCTGATAATGGAGTGGACGGACGACAATGGCGCCCTGTTTACACCGCCTGATGCAGATATCATCGCCGCTTATTCGGCCATTACCGGTTATGATCCGGTAACCGGAAAAAATGACAATGGGGCCGTGGAAACGCAGGTTTTGAATTACTGGAGAAACACCGGCGTTGCCGGGCATAAAATATTTGCTTACGCCGCGCTGGAGCCTAAAAATCACAATCATGTTATACTGTCCACATTTTTATTTGGCGGTTGTTACATCGGGATGTCGCTGTCAATAAGTGCACAAAAACAAAAAGTTTGGTCGGTACCTCCGGGTGGGGCAGTTGGGCGGGGGGCCCCGGGCTCATGGGGCGGCCATGCCGTTCCGGTTATCGGTTATGACCATCATGGTTTAACGGTTGTTACTTGGGGCGCCACCAAAAAAATGACATGGTCCTTTTGGGACGCTTATTGCGATGAATCTTATGCGATAATCAGTACGGATTTCGCCAATCAAAAATCGTCTCCAAGCGGCTTTGACCTGGCCGCCCTGCAACAGGACCTGACGCAGGTAACGGCTTAGGATGTTGGTTAAGTTAGATTGAGTTGATTAAGTTAGATTGAGTTGATTAAGTTAGATTAAGTCGATTAGGTTATTAGAGCCAGGGTTGAAGGAAATAGCGTTGATAGTTTTGGTCTTTTTTAACTCAATCAACTTAATCTAACTTAATCAACCCTTTTAACTAAATAGTTTATATTTGAAGAACCATCAATTATAAACTATTTGTAATGATTCAAAGAAAAGTCCTCATCTGGTCGGTTATCGTCGCTATCGGCGGTTTTATTTTCGGGTTCGATACTGTGGTGATATCGGGCGGCGAGCAGGCCATTCAAAAATATTGGCAGCTGGGTTCGCTGGCGCATGGACTTACTACTTCCATTGCTATAGTTGGAACCATTTTCGGAGCGCTTTTCGGAAGTATACCGGCCGACAAGATTGGTCGCAAAAAATCTCTCCTGATTATTGCCTTCCTGTTTTTGTTTTCAGCCTTAGGCACAGCGGTGGTAACGAATTGGTATTTGTTTATGATGCTGCGGTTTATAGGCGGACTGGGCGTCGGCGCATCATCTGTTATTGCCCCTATCTATATTTCCGAGATTTCGCCGGCTGCAGCCAGGGGCAGGTTAGTGATCCTTTTTCAAACCAATATTGTTGTCGGCATAGTTATCGCCTATCTGTCTAATCGTGTAATAGTTCATACCCTTGGTCCGGGTCATACGGATGCCTGGCGTTATATGCTTGGCGTAATGGCGGTACCATCATTGCTCTTCTTGGTATTACTGCCCTTAGTTCCGGAAAGCCCGCGATGGCTGTTATTGCGGGGGCGCACGGGGGAAGCGACAACTATTTTTAAAATAATGAACCCAGGTGGTTATAAGCAGGAGATGGTTGTTATAAATAAGGCCAATAAAGACGATGCCGCCGAGCAAGGCAGCAATTCGCTTTTTAGCGGACGGTACAAGTTTCCGGTTTGGCTGGCCATTTTGATAGCGTTTTTCAACCAAACATCCGGCATCAATGCCATATTATATTATGCTCCCCGTATTTTCCAGATGACCGGCCTAAGCACACTTTCCTCGCTTGACCAATCACTTGGGATAGGAATTGTAAATCTTGTTTTTACCCTATTGGCCATAAGTGTCATCGATAAAATCGGACGTAAGAAGATGATGTTTATTGGATCGGTGGGCCTTATTTTTGCTCTGGGTCTTGTTGCCTACTCTTTTTTTACCAAAAGTTTTAGCGGTTTTTATGTGACTGGCTATTTGTGCGCCTTTATTGGCTTCTTTGCGTTTTCTCAGGGCGCCGTTATCTGGGTATTTATTTCTGAGATATTTCCAACACAGGTTAGGGCCAAAGGCCAAACGCTGGGTAGTTTTACCCATTGGTTCATGGCCGCGCTGATCACTTTTATTTTCCCCTATTTTACCGAAAAGCTGGGTGGCGGCTTCACATTTTCCTTTTTTACGGTAATGATGGTATTCCAGCTATTATTCGTTTGGAAAATTATGCCCGAAACCAAAGGGAAATCATTGGAAGACATCGAACATACCCTGATCCATTAAATTCTCTCACAACACACCTTATCTTCCGCAAAAGCTGACTGAATTAGATTGTTTCCGGCCAGTTTTTGTGCCCTGTTTATACAATTATGCCAGGCTGGCTGATATAAAACTTCGGGATTTGAACCATCAGTAAGCAACCCAAAATCGCGACCTCAAAATGTAGGCGCCAAACAATTCAAAAACGATTATGTTGTTTTAAGCTTTTGTTATGTTTTTAGGTAATTAAAATGATTAAATAGCGATTTAACTCATTGATTGTTAAGTATTTGTTATTTGTATGTTAATCATTTTTTCCATCTAAAAAAATCAGAATTTCTACAGAATTCGGGCGGTTTTTTATAGCAAAATCAGACCATAAGGATGACTAAAAAGCTCTACCTACTCGCATTTTTTTCATTATTTACAGCCACCGTTTTTGCCCAAAGTGTTACGTTAAAGGGTCGTGTCATTGATAAAACCAGTGGCGAACCGTTAACCGGCGCTGTCGTTCAGTTAGACAGCAATAAAACATCCTCCGTGGTGGATGGCAAAGGCAATTACACAATTACAAACGTCGCTCCCGGCGCGCATAAGGTGGCTATCAAGTATATTGGATATATTGATTTTGCACAAACTATAAAAGTAGGCACCGGTCCGTTCCAGGTTGTTAATTTTAAAATGGATCAAAGCGTTCAAAGTTTAAATGCCGTGGACGTTCGTGCACACGTTGCGACTGAAAATGAGGCCGCCGCAAGGGCCAACGAAAAAAACTCGGATAATTTAAAAAACGTTGTAAGCGCCCAGGTCATTGCAAAATCACCGGATATAAACGCAGCTAATGTATTGCAGCGCGTTTCGGGAGTGACTATTGAACGAAATGCCGGGGGCGATGATGCTTATGCAATTATAAGGGGGCTTGAGCCACGCTATAATAATACGCTGGTGAACGGCGTACAAATTGCCAGCCCGGATAGTAAAACCCGCCTTGTTTCCCTGAGCGTGGTGCCATCCGATCTTCTTGCGAGGATTGAAGTGGACAAAACGCTGACGCCGGAGATGGACGGCGATGCGATCGGCGGCACGGTTAACCTCGTTTTTAAAGATGCGCCGGATAAACGGGAAATCAGTGCTACAAGTGCTATTGGTTATGATCAGCTCTTTATCGACCGGAAATTTGTCGATTTTTCAAAGGCGGATATTCATACCTATAGCCCTTCGGAAATGAACGGCCCGGCCTACGTCGCTCAGCCAGGTGACTTCACCCGATCAAACCTTGATTTCAAAAGTATCACCGCGCCGCCAACGGAAACTTTCAGTGCTAGTTACGGAGAGCGCCTATTGAATCAAAAACTGGGGGTAATAGTTGGCAACAGTTACCAAAACATATATTTTGGGGTGAATACTACGGGCGACGATGGCAATGCCGATCCGAATGACCCGGATCACCGGCCGCGTATCAATGACATTATAACCCACGCCATATCAAGCCGCCAGATTTTGGATAACGCGGTCGCGCACCTGGACTATAAATTTAATGACAGGAACAAGTTGGTTTTAGACAATGTGTTTTTGTACTCCCGGATCGAAGAAGCATCCTTCAATACCGACACATCAATAACCGGCGGCAATGGCGGCAGGACCGTTCCCGGATCGGGCCCGGTAAACTTTATCAATCAGTCTACTACTTCCAACCAGTACATTGAAAATATTAAATTGTCGGGCACTCATGTTTTAGGCGATCATTTCCTGTTTGATTGGTACGGTGCGTATTCCGATGCGTTTGTAAGAACGCCCGACCAGGCTGCTATCAACTCGAATATTCTGATTACCTATGATCCGAACACAAAACAGTTTACCACCACCCCTAACTATTTTGACGAGATTGACCGAACCTGGTCGCACAACAATGATAAGGATTTCATCGGCGCGGGCAACCTTACCTATCAAACCAAAATTAAAGAATCAAATCTCCAGTTAAAAGCGGGTGGCTATTACCGGGATAAAACAAGGTATAACTATGAAGACGAGTATATTTTGCGCCCGGTAGCAGATTCAAGCGGTGAGAAAGCGGTTTTCACGAATATTTACGCGGCAAATTGGACGGTTTATAACCCTTATGGAGCCGGCGAGTTTAATATAAACAACTATAACGCGTATGAGGATGTTACCACTTTTTATGGCGAGTTCAGGTTCACCTCTCCAAAATTGGACGTTGTCGGCGGCGTAAGAAACGAAACGACATCCGAAGGGTTTCACGTAAGAGCCGATATAACCAAAGCGTCGGACGTAAATAAAAATTATAGCGACTTATTGCCCAGTATAAACTTTAAGTACAAGCTAAACGACAATTCCAACCTCAGGCTTGCTTACTTTGCTTCGATAGCCCGGCCTGCTTATTACGAATTGGTGCCAACTACGCCGCCGACAACGGGCACGTCATCTATACAAGGTAACCCGAATCTTTTGCACACCACGGCTACCAACTATGATTTAAGGTACGAGCTTTTCCCAAAAGCTGACGAACAGTTTTTTGCGGGCGTTTATTACAAGGATCTGACCAACCCTATTGAATACGCATACCTTGGCAGCGCCGGAACTACTTCGGTTTATGAGCCTATCAACTCGCCCGAAGCCAAGGTTGCCGGTGCTGAAGTTGCTTTTACAAGGTATTTAGGGAATTTTGGAATAGGCGGTAATTACGCCTACAATTATTCGGATGTGGCCGGCCTTAAAGTTAACCGCAACGATCCGGCCGGACCGCGTGTAATTGAACATCGAATGCTCACCGGTGCTTCGGTGCATGATCTCAACGTGTCGCTACTTTACCGCGACGTAAAAGATCGGATCAATGCCCAATTGGCTTATCAGTATTTAGGCAAAACACTGGTAGGTATTTACCCCGACAACGGAGATAATTATATACAACAACCTTTATCGTCCCTCGCATTTTCTGCCGACAAAGGCATCGGTAAGCACTTTACCATATTCACCAAGCTCAATAACCTTACCAATACACATACGACAGTCGTATTACACAACTTTACAAATGGGGATGAGATAACAAAGGCGACCTACCTGGTAGGATTGCGCTACAATTACTAAAAAAAACGGAAAATTAAAATTTATCAAAATGAAAACAAAACAAATCTCGATCTGGGTAGCCGCTATCGCGTTAGTGGCTTCGATGGCTTCCTGCTCGAAAAAGGAGAGCACAACTATTGTAATACCGCCCCCTCCGCCTTCGCATCCAATAAATTCCGACACTATCGGAAGTTTTGAGAAGGGCACCTTACTGGCCGGCAAAACATATACCATGAATCATGATGTTTATGTAAACAGAGGCGATACCTTGCTGGCCCAGGCGGGCGCCAATATCATTGTTAAAAATAATTCCCAGTTTAAAATACAAGGCGTATTTCAATCACATGGAACTTCGTCAAACCCGGTGACTTTCGATTCCAATACCCACATTCCGGGATCATGGGGCGGTTTCGCATGTGATAGCGCCCAGGCCGTAACTATCCTGTGGACAAAAATTATCAATACCGGCGGCCCTGACAATACAGGCAGCGCCAGGAGAACCCTTGTTGTTGACAGGCCCATTAAAGTAGACATTGAAGACAGCTGGGTTGAAAACGGGCAGGACGACGGCTTAGGTTTATTCGGCGGCGCTCAAATTACCATTTTAAGAAATACTATCCAATCAGGAGGCAGTACCGATGGTGAAGCCATCAATATTAAAACAGGCGCAAATGGCGTAGTTGCTTACAATGCCATTTTTAGCCAGGCAGGGACCGGTGTTAAGTTAGAGACCGCTGCAGTAGTAACAACATCACTCACCAAAGTTGATGTGTTTAATAACACAATGGTTTCATGCGGATGGAGAAGAGGCGCAGCTGAGCCGGGCCGGGGAGTTTCGGCGGGAGTGAGCGCCACAGGAAACGTTTATAACAACGTTATTGTAAATTGCTATCATGGCATCGAAATATTTACAGATGACGGCGCAAACAATATTAAATACAATAATAATTTGTTCTACTCAACAGCGCTGACTTTTGTCGACAAAACAGTTACGCCAAATCTGACCATTAATTTAAGAAGCGTATACTACCCTGCCGGGGCATTGGGCGTTGCTCAATCCGGAGATGTTATCTCGACTGCTGTCGGAAACGGAGACCCGAAGTTCATGGCCTTTGACGGTTCGTTCCTGAATCCGAATGGTGCGCCAAATAACAATGATTTTCATATACAGTCCGGTTCGGCAGCCATAGGCGCCGGAAATACATCATTTTCTTTGGATAATCCCGGTGCGGCAAATGGAGCGGCGCCGGATGCCGACTTAGGCGCTTATCCGACCGATGGTAAAGGTAACAAACACTAATTAGTCTAAATCTCTTCAATACCAGAAAGGGTTTGCTTCCGGCAAATCCTTTCTTGCTATTTAATGCTCAATAAATAATTATACCATGAAACGCAGGGAATTTGTCAGGAGTACCGCTCTTGGCGCTATCGGGGTCTCTCTTTTAAACCCTATCGCATTATGGGCCCGGCCTAAGGTAACCCATTTAAAGAGCGAAGACCTAACTTTGCTGCCGAAAATTAAGGACGATTACGCGCAGCATTTTATGGCCGTAGGTGATTGGGGACGAAACGGCGAATACGATCAGTCAGAAGTCGCCAGGCAAATGGGCGCCTGGGGTGCCGAACATCCCCTCGATTTCGTAATATCCGCTGGAGACAATTTCTACCCGAAGGGCGTTGCGAGCGAATTTGATCCGCTTTGGCATTACTCGTTTGAAAACATTTATACCGCGCATTCGTTGCAGTGCGACTGGTACCCGGTCTTGGGCAATCATGATTACCATTCGGACATAGATGCGCAAATTCGATATGGCAAAATAAGCCGCCGCTGGGATATGCCCGCCCGTTACTACGCTAAAGAGCTTAATTTAATAAAGGGGCAGAATAAAGAAGATGAACCGGTTAAAGTGGAAAAGAAAGAAAAGACCGCAGCTAAAGCCAAAGCGTTGTTAATTTTTTTGGATACCGACCCTTTTTTGCATGAATCGAAGGCGGAGTATGTTACGAAACAATTGGCATGGTTGAATGGCACCTTGAAAGACGCATCTGCCGATGTTGTTTGGAAGATCGTGATCGGCCATCACCCATTTTATACCGTGGGCCCGCGCATCAACAATTACGACACTCTAACGATGCGAAGTGGGTTGAAGGATATTTTCGAGCAGAATAAGGTGGATATTTATCTTTCCGGTCACGAGCATTCGCTTCAGCACCTAAAACCAGATGGTTATACGCATCAATTTATTTCAGGCGCCGGCTCGGAACTGACTTCTGTTACTGCAGGCATACCATACAGCCGCTTTCAGGCATCCGAAAACGGATTCATGTATTTTTCCCTGGATGAAAAGAGGATTAATGTGAAAGCTATCAATGTTGGGGGTAAGATTTTATACGAAACGGAATTAACAAAACAATAGGCCTGATCTGCTGTTTTTTGAGGCAGGCAATAGCCCCGGCATCTATTTAACCGCCGTTGCATTTGTCATAACCGATGTTTTTACATTATCCAAAATTTATCCAGTATTATTAATCTAAACGGTAACAATTTAATTACCAATGGGTTTTTGTTCCGTTTAATCGATAATTTGCGCTGGCTTTTCGATTTATAGTGCCGCGATCCTAAGGCTACATTAGATTTCGATTAGAATAGGACGGTTGGTTAAACCTGCCGGCATTTGGCAAGTCAAACAAAAATTTGCACATTTAACATAATACCCCATGACAACTTCAACACTTCACCATCACGCCTCTCCCGGTCCTTTTCCAACGGGCATTGTAACGTAAAGCGCTAAGCGCTTTTACTTGGCAATGGTTATTGCTTCCGGCTAACCTGTTCTTCAATAAATTTATCCATCGGTTTTCACCCCACAGCCTAATGTATAATAATATCTTAATTATAGCAGGCATGCATCGCTCGGGAACGTCGGTGGTTAGCCAGTGGCTAAAAAGTTGCGGGCTTAATGTGGGTGAACAATTACTGGGTGCTGATATCGGAAACATCGAGGGCCATTTTGAAGACATTGATTTTTACCGGTTTCATGAAGATACATTAGAAGAAAATCACGAATCCAGGCTCGGCTGGGTTACCCATCCCATAGGGTTGTTAACCACATATCAAAAAGAAAAACTAAAAAGCATAATAGATTTCAAGAACAAAATAAA
>DASRTD010000040.1:0-7517 GCA_035656115.1 Mucilaginibacter sp. | reverse complement strand
TTAATGTAAATACTACCGTTGTTCACAATACCTACATCGACCGGACAGTAATAAATAACACCACTATAAATAACAACCATACCAGCTTCAACGGCCCGGGCGGTGTTACTGCCCAGCCAAAACCCGAAGAAATGGCCGCCATGCATGAGCAGCATTTTCAGCCAACTTCGCAACAGGTAAACCATCAGCAAAATGCCAGCCAGGATAAAACTCAGTTTGCCAAATTTAATGGCGGACACCCTACTGCCGCTGCTATGGACAGAATTGGCGGACACCCAATAAATGAACATGGCCAGGTAGCCACGAATTCCAAATTGGGTAATCCAAATTTTAACGCTAACCGCAGGCCGATAAACAACCCCAATCCTAATGGCCGCCAGGGCGGGCAGCAGCAACAACAGCAGCAACAACAGCAACGTAATCAGCAGCAACTGCAGCAGCGGAATCAACAACAACTGCAGCAGCAACGCAACCAGCAACAACAGCGCCAGCAGCAACAAAGGCAGCCACAACCGCACCCGCAACAAAGGCAGCCACAGCCGCACCCGCAGCAACCGAAAAAGGAATATTAAAATAAGGCTTGGATAATTTATCCTTGTAAAACAATAGGCCCCCGATAGTTTATTTATCGGGGGCCTTTTTTATTTGCTAATCTATCTGATCAATTCATCCGGTACGGTGCGATGAGGTAAAATTCGGGTATCTGAACATTGAATACAGTATTATCAATCAATCTCGACATCTGGTATTCGCCTTTCATACTTCCCATATCTGTTTTTAAGTTACATCCGGAAACGTATTCATGCGAATGGCCTGGCTCAATCACCGGTTGCTGCCCTACTACGCCTTCGCCTTCAACTTCGCGTTTTGCGCCGTTCGAGTCGAAAATATACCAGTGCCTGGATAACAGGCGAACCGCATAATTGCTCATGTTTTCAATGTTCACCTTGTAGGCAAACATAAAATGATCATTAGCCGGGTTCGAATACTCGGGCTGATAAATTGTTTCGACTGAAACCTTAACACCGTCGGTAATAGTAGTAACCATTGTGATCATTGTAATCGTTCAAATATAACCTGATACATTCAAAAATCAAGCCATATGTCGTAGAAAATTGCGCGAATTTGATTTTGACGCAAAATGTTTTCAATGCTGAAACATCATCGCGGGTGATTCAGCCAGGTACCTTGGATCGTTGGCAACCTCATCCAGTACTTCCATTACCTCTTCATAGCTGGCCGCGGTGACTAACTGCATACGGTATTCTTTAAAATGTTCGATCCCCTTAAAATAATTGGAATAATGCCTGCGCATCTCAAAAACGCCTGTTTTGGGCCCTTTCCACTCGATAGATCTCTGTAAATGAATAGCGCAAGCCGCGATTCGCTCGGCAATCGTGGGTTTTTCAAGGTGCCCGCCGGTTTTAAAATAATGCTTTATTTCCCTGAATATCCACGGATATCCTATAGCCGCCCTACCGATCATCATCCCGTCCACGCCAAATTCCATGCGCCAGGCAGCCGCCTTCTCAGGCGAATCGATATCTCCGTTTCCGAAAATGGGGATTTGTATCCTGGGGTTTCTTTTAATTTCTTTAATTAAAGTCCAATCGGCGACGCCTTTATACATTTGCGAACGGGTACGACCGTGGATAGTGAGGGCTTTTATCCCCACATCTTGCAATCTTTCGGCAACTTCGTACACATTTTTGGTCGTATCGTCCCAGCCAAGGCGCGTTTTTACCGTTACCGGCAGATGCGTCGCTTCAACTACAGCTTTTGTCATGGCTACCATTTTATCGATATCCTGCAGCAGGCTGGCGCCGGCGCCGCGGCAGGCCACCTGTTTTACCGGGCAGCCGTAGTTGATGTCCATCAGGTCGGGATTGGCCAGGGTAGCTATTTCCGTAGCCTCGCGCATGTGGTCGATGTCGCTGCCAAAAATTTGTATGCCGATGGGCCGCTCATATTCAAAAATATCCAGCTTCTGCCTGCTTTTGGCGGCATCCCGGATCAGCCCTTCGGACGAGATAAACTCCGTGTACATCATATCCACCCCGTTTTGCTTGCACACATAACGGAAGGGCGGATCACTCACGTCCTCCATCGGTGCTAATAGCAGCGGGAACTCCCCTAAATCAATATTTCCAATTTGTACCGGCATCGCGTATCTTCGCTGCAAATTTACAAATTTTAAGCCGGATGATAAACCTGCAGGATCGACCACTAAAAACAGCTTATGGCTCAATGCAACCGTGGCTCCAGTTTTTGGTTTTTACAGGCATTTTTGTCGGTGTGTGGATTATAGGCAACCTTGTCGGCGTGGGTATAGCCGCCGTGGCTTTCAGCTTTAAGGAGGTGATGAATATCGCTAACATGAACCTAAATTCCCCGCATACCAGCGCTATTTTGTGGATACTGCAAACCGCCAGCACTACGGCGCCCATTCTGATCGTCCCGGTGTTCTTTGCTAAGCTTATTGTAAACAACGTGCCGGAATACCTTAAGCCGTCCTTCCGTTTTTCCTGGAAGCTGTTGCCCATCGTGTTGATCGTGATGTTCCTGGCCTTCCCCGCCATCGAATTTCTCTCCAATCTTAACCAAAAAATGGCTTTACCAAACTGGTTAAAGGCGATTGATAACGAAGATAGCGCCGAAAAAATGATGAACGTGATGCTCAGCATGAAAACCGTTTGGGCGATGATTGCCAATGTCCTGCTGATCGCACTCGTACCGGCAATCGTGGAAGAATTCATGTTCAGGGGCGTGCTACAAACTATTTTTGTGCGATGGACAAAAAACGTGCATGCCGCAGTATGGATAACAGCTGTTTTGTTCAGCGCGTTTCATATGGAATTTTTTGGGTTTTTACCCCGTTTGCTCCTCGGAGCTGTCTTAGGTTACTTTGTGGCCTGGAGCGGCAGCATCTGGCCGGCCGTTTGGGGGCATTTTGTCAACAATGGCACTGATGTTGTACTCACCTACCTTTACCAGCACAATGTTTCGAAAACCAACCCCGACGACCAGCATATGTTTAGTTACACGGGCTATTTGGTCAGCGCCCTTTTATTGTTGTTACTCATGCTGTTTTACCGCAGAACGGCAGCCGTAAAGGAATCTATGCAGACGTATCATGGAGAAGAACTGGATTAAAATTTTTACATCGGCAAATTATTACCGCTCCGAAATGGTGAAACAGGCGCTTGCGGGCTATGAAATCGATAGTGTTATTTTAAGTAAACAGGATTCATCCTACCATAATTTTGGCGAAGTTGAAGTTTATGTCCACCAAAAGGACTTCAGTAACGCGCTGGAGGTGATCATCCTTAATCAAATTAGTTTATGAAGACGAGGGCCATAACGAGCTTCTTTTTTGTGATTGTTATGCTGGGTTCCATCTTTTTGGGGCAATACGTGTTTGGAGCATTTTACCTGGTTTTAAGCTGTTTAACCCTTTACGAATTTTATAAGCTGGTTGCACAAAACATTGCTAAGCCCGATGTGGCAGCTGGCATCGTAAATGGCATTTTGGTGTTCGGGGGATACGGTGTGCTTATCCTCTCCAACAATATGGTCATATTGCTTAACTACAAAACAACGCACGCCTTGTTGTTCCTGCTGCCGCTGTCGGCTTCCATGATATTTATCCGCCAGCTTTTTAACAAAACCACCGTGCCATTTAACAATATAGCCTATACCTGCCTGGGCATATTAATGGTTATCACGCCTTTCACTTTCTTTTTCGCGACGGCATATATTAAAGGCGCTTTTGATTATCATTTCCCGCTGGCTTTTTTACTGTTGCTGTGGAGCAATGATACCGCCGCCTACCTGGTTGGCCGCTTTTTGGGGAAAACAAAACTGTTCGAACGCCATTCGCCAAAAAAAACCTGGGAGGGCTTTATCGGGGGAATCGTTTTCAGCGCGGGCATTGCGCTGATCATAGCCTATTTGTTTGGCCGCCTTGCCTGGAACCAATGGGTTTCCATTGCTGTACTTATCTCGTGTTTCGGCACCCTTGGCGACCTGGTTGAATCCATGTTCAAACGCAGTATAAATGTAAAAGACAGCGGCGGCATACTCCCCGGCCATGGCGGCCTCCTCGACCGCTTCGATGGTCTGCTACTGTCGGCACCCGTGGTTTATACTTATTTGTATTTTATTACGAATTAAGCGCGCCTGTGCTGGGTTCAGCTCAGGTCCTTCATCAGCTTATCAAATTCGGTCCGCAGTGCAGCCAGCTCGGCTTCCAGTTTGCTCACACGCGCTTCGAGGGCGCCTGAGCTTCTTCCAGATGGTTCATCGGCGTAATCGTCATCATTAATTTCCGGTTCGCCGCCAAGCAAATGAGCGTAGCGTGCTTCTTTTTGTCCCGGACGCCTCGGCAGCTGCAGCAGGAAAGGCATTTCGGGGCTGCTGAGCCGATCCAAAACTGCCTGTACTTCTTCTATCGACTCAAACTCGTGCAGCCTGCCCGAATTTGTATTCAGTTCGCCCGGCGTTTGCGGTCCCCTGAGTATCAACAGGCAAATAATGGTCACCTCAGCCGGCAATACCGGGAAAACGATGGCAAAGTTGTGCTTATATTTTACCGCGCGGTCAGAACCGCCTGTGGCTGTGGACACCAATCCGCGCCTTTTTAGCGTATTAAGCGTCTGGGCAACGGTGTTGTCATCGTACTGTACAACCGGCTTGCGCGATGTTTTTTGATTGCAGGCCGCGGTAAGGCTGTTGATGGTCATCGGGTAATAATCGGGCGTGGTTTTGCTCTTTTCCATCAAAGCGCCCAGCACGCGCAATTCTTCAGCATTTAGCAAAGGTAAAGTTATCGGAGAATCCATAAAGCGAAGATAACACGATTTCGGATTTGCGATTTACGATTTCGGATTTTTGATGCAGGTTCATTCATTCCGCATTCGACATTCCAACTTCCTCATTTTTCTTAAATCCGAAATCGCACATCCGAATTCCGAAATTAAAACCCTTTCTTTGTAAATTCATGTCGCTTTTCATCGCATCGTTAAATTCCGGTAGTAACGGCAATTGCTACTATATCGGCAACAGCCGCGAGGCGGTATTGGTCGACGCCGGCATTTCCTGCCGTGAAACGGAAAGGCGCATGACGCGGTTGGGCTTATCCATTCGCAAAGTAAAGGCCATCTTTGTTTCGCACGAACATTCCGATCATATCAATGGTATCCCCGTCCTGGCAAAAAAATACCAGCTACCCATCTACATTACGCCGGCGACGGTGCACAACGGCGGCTTGATTATTGATGATCACCTGGTTCAGCAGTTCAAGGCTTTTCAAACTATCAATATTGGCAACCTGCAGGTTACCGCCTTTCCCAAACAGCACGATGCCAGCGATCCACACAGCTTTACCATCACTTATAACGATATCTGCGTTGGGGTGTTTACCGATATTGGCGCAGCCTGCCAAAATGTGATCAAGCATTTCAGCCAATGCCATGCGGCATTCCTGGAGGCGAATTATGATGATGAAATGCTCGATAAGGGCGGCTATCCATACCATCTTAAACGCCGCATCCGCAGCGGACACGGCCATTTATCCAACAAACAGGCGGCCGAGCTGTTTACCACTCATAAAGCACCTTACCTGGGGCATTTGATCCTCTCGCACCTGTCAAAAAACAATAACGACCCCGGGCTGGTGCAGCAGTTGTTCGATTCCTGCCGCGGAAATACCAAAATCATCGTTGCTTCGCGGTTTGTCGAGTCGGAAGTTTATCAGATCGATGGCATTGTGCAGCAAACGGAAACGATCAGAGGGCTTCAAACCAGTCTGTTCTAATGTATGTCGTATTTTTTGACCGCCCTAAATTTTGTAGCGCTACACCTGCTACACCCTGCTACAAAACGCTACAAGGCTGGCCTATAGCTACTTAACTACTGACATAATTTTGTCACTGCCAAAATCTTGTCACCACTTTTTAGTTTTATGATATGTTTTGTCTTTGGCACAACCATAGTAACATGGGCCGGGTATCATGGGCCATCACAAGGAAAATGTCACCAGGTTAAGAAACCGGCCCCGCAGGGGTCGCAGGTCGGTAGACAAAAATCCCCGTCAATACCGCTCCGTAGGTGCGGAACTTGGCGAAGTTGCGTACCTGACGGCATGCTAAATGGTTTATGTCGTTTTTTCTACCGGCCTGTAGCACCTAACGGCGCTATTTAAAAATGATATTACCCTTAATTTGATGAAGATGAACACAAGGGTCAACCCTACACCATATTCCCGGTGATCTTACCACTCCAGTGCCAGGCTTTGCGTGGATCCTGCCGCAGTACGCCGTCGAACAGGTTTTGGTAGGCATCGCGTTTATTTTTAAAGAAGGTGGTGTCTTCCAGTTTTTCTAATAAGTCGATCTTTAGCTGCAGGAGGAATTGTTTGTACAAGCCTGCCAAAACCTCGTTTTTTGAAGCATCCGCAAGCACCAGGTGAAAGCTGATATGCGCTTCAATAGCTTCGGCAACCAGGTTCTTATCCGCTGCTTTATTTGCCTTGCTTAAAAAATGCTCCAGCTTTGATATGTCGTTGCCCGTGCGGTTGCTCGCCGCCCTTTCTGCAACCTTCATTTCCAGTATCTGCCGCACCTCGGCAATGCTTTGGGCATCCGCCCGCTTCATGCGCTGGCTCAGGGGTTCGTTAAACCCCGAGTTCTCCTCCACAAAAGTGCCGACACCCTGCTGCACCCTTAAAAATCCTGAGTTGACCAGTATCTTCACCGCTTCGCGTACCGTCGACCGGCCGACACCGTAGTTGTGCATCAATTCCGCCTCCACCGGCAGCTGCTGGTTTACTTTATAACCGCCTTTCAGTATTTTTTCCTGTAAGGCCGCGGCAACTTCATCGGCAAGAGATTTCCGGGGAATTAAATTAGGGCTCATCGTATCATCTGATGAGTAAAGATAGATGAAAGTTCCGGCTAACGAATTGTTATTTATTAACCGACTGTTAAGAAAAGAAAAATGCCTTGAGCGGGTGCTGAAGGCATTGGGGGTTTAGGCGATTTCAGACAAGCGTTATCCTCCAGGAGCCGCCGCCGGCGCCTTTTGATTTCCGATTGAAAATATCAATTTAAATGACAGCCCGCTTACGGTCTTGTTATAAAACAGGTTACTATCTGTCGTGCTAATAGAGTTATAATATGTCCCTGTTCCATTTGGAATAGGTTTCCCCTGATACGCATTCACTACGTAGTCGCGTAGCTGACTGAGCTGCGAAACGTCGTAGAATAACGCCAGTTGAAGGTTATCGGTAACAAAGTAACCTAACCCTATCCCGCCGTTAATACTTTTATTGAAAGTTACATTCGAAGAAACATCGGCGAGGTTTAGCGCAAGATTTATTGAGAGTCTATCTGAAAATCCGGCATAAGAGGATCCGCTTTCTGAATTTGCCTTTTTCGCGGCTGCATACTTCGTCTTTTGTGACTGTGGTACGAGTGTGCTGCTATTGGGGTCAACGGATAGTTTTCCAAGTTTTACCA
>DASRTD010000039.1:0-2521 GCA_035656115.1 Mucilaginibacter sp. | reverse complement strand
AATCTTATCCCTTTCCAGTCCGGTTAAACGGCGGAGGGTCATGTCCAATATCGCCCGGGCCTGGATGTCGGATAAACCGAACTGGGTCATCAAACCCTCCCTTGCATCGTCAGGTGTATTTGACGCCCTGATCAGCCTGATCACTTCGTCCAAATGGTCGAGCGCGATGAGCAAACCTTCGAGGATATGCGCCCGCTTTTCAGCTTCAGCAAGCTCGAATTTGGTGCGCCGGATCACCACCTCATGGCGGTGCTCCACGAAATGGTGGATCAGGTCCTTCAAATTCAGCAGCATTGGCCGGCCGTGAACCAGGGCAATGTTATTAATGCTGAATGAGGTTTGCAGCGCGGTGTATTTGTAAAGGTTATTTAAAACGATGGCCGCATTAGCGTCGCGTTTTATTTCGTATACAACCCTGATACCCAAACGGTTCGACTCATCACGAATTGAAGATATGCCCTCCAGTTTTTTATCGTTAACTAACTCGGCAGTACGCTCAATCATCAACGATTTATTGATCTGGTACGGCACTTCGGTTACGATGATGCGTTCGCGGTCGTTATTATAGGTTTCTATCTCGGCGCGGGCGCGAAGCACTATCCTTCCCCTGCCGGTCTCAAATGCTAGTTTGGCGCCTTCATAGCCATAGATAATGCCGCCTGTAGGGAAATCGGGGCCTTTGATGTGCGCCATCAGTTCTGCAACATCCGATTTGCGGTTATCAATATAATGCAACGTAGCATTGATCACTTCGGTTAGGTTATGCGGGGCCATGTTGGTGGCCATACCTACCGCAATGCCCGAGGCGCCATTCACCAGCAGGTTCGGAAACTTGCCAGGTAAAACAGTAGGCTCCTCTAGTGAGTCGTCGAAGTTTAGCTGGAAATCAATGGTATCCTTGTTGATATCCGCCAGCATTTCCTCGGCTATCTTTTGCAGCCTTGCTTCCGTGTACCGCATCGCCGCCGGTTCATCACCGTCAATCGATCCGTAATTGCCTTGCCCTTCTACAAAAGGGTAGCGTAAGCTCCAGTCCTGGGCCATACGCACCATGGCATCGTAAACCGACTGGTCGCCATGCGGGTGGTACTTACCGAGCACCTCTCCTACTATACGTGCCGATTTTTTATAGGGTTTGTTGCTGGCAAGGCCCAGGTCGAGCATGCCGTACAGTACGCGCCGGTGCACGGGTTTTAAACCGTCGCGCACATCGGGCAAAGCCCTTGAAACGATGACCGACATTGAATAATCAATATACGCGGCCCGCATTTCTTCATCAATATTTATCGAAATTATTCTGTCTTCTGGTGGTGTGGAATTTCCGTTTTCTGTTTCTTCGGCCATTTTACGTTGATGTAGATTCTTCTCCTCTTTTTTCGTTCGATATTGGTTTTTGAACGACCGGCGAAGTTACGAAAATTTATGGGTTTTTAGTATGTTGTTGGTAACATTTCCGCTGTGGAAAGAGGCATTGGGCCGTACTATTTGTTTAATTGCGGCATGCGAAATGCTGAATGTGGATTACAGCAAAGTATCTATGAAAAATGGCTTGATTTTTATTGCGGAACCAGGCAGCACAAACGCTATTTCACTCTCCGCCAATACTCTTCCACCCTCATCCCTGTCGGCAAAGTGCCCTTTAGTGTAAGCGTATCATTTTTTAGGGTATAAGTGTATTGGATCGGGATGTTGGTGATCTTTGAGGGCTGGCTGCAAAAGGTTTCGGTATCCACGCAGGTATCTCCCTTGAATACATAGGTGCCGCCTTCATATTTTTCAGTTTTATAGCCTTTTTGCGATGCAAAAGCTTCGTAACCGACATCGGTGTATTTTCGTTGGAGCTTGTATTCGGTCGGGGCCCCTTCTTTTTTGCCGTTATAGATGCCACCGGCAAACTCCCAGGTACCTTTGAGGGATAGCGTGGTCTGAAAAGAGAACAAAAACAGCGTCGTGAAAATAATCCCTGATGTTTTTATGGAAAAAACGATCGATTTCGCGATGACATGATTTTTGTGTTTCTTCATACCCAATTAATCCCTTTTTTTAATAAAGATAACGTTTTTTCTTCCTCGCTGCCCGGCTGCGGCTTATAATTATAGAACCATTTAGCGGTCGGCGGCAAACTCATCAGGATCGATTCTATGCGTCCGTTTGTTTCCAGCCCGAATTTGGTGCCGGCATCGTAAACCAGGTTAAATTCGGCGTAACGGCTCCGGCGCTGGTACTGCCATTCCTGCTGGGCCTCGGTAAATGCTTTATCGCGGTTGCGTTTTACCAGTTCAGTGTAAATTGGGATAAAAGACAGGCCCAGTGTTTTTGAAAACTCAAAAATCGTCTCCCAGCTTACTTCTTCCGTCGCGGTTAGCCGGTCGTAAAATATGCCGCCGATACCGCGTGTTTCATTGCGGTGTTTGATGAAGAAGTAGTTATCGGCCCAGGTTTTAAAGCGGGGATAAAAGTCTTTGTTGTATGCATCGCAAACGGATTTCAGGTACGCATGAAAATACCGGGCATCCTCTTC
>DASRTD010000038.1:0-11641 GCA_035656115.1 Mucilaginibacter sp. | reverse complement strand
TTATAAGAGATGGTGAGCAGGCGGTCTTTTGATTTTTTGAAGCTGAGCTGGTAATTGAACGAGGCGTCCAAACCGGTAAAGCTGCTGTTGCCGCTGTTATAAAAGTTGTACATCTGTTTCAATATGCCCACGCTATCTGTGGTGGAACTCCCTGGCCCGTACTGGCTTTGATCATTGCCAAAAAGATCGACTGACGCAGTAAGGAGGTTTAACGAGTCGATCTCGTAGCTCAGTTCGGTGCCCCCGTAGTGAAAATTGCCTTTTTGTGTGTTGGTGCTGTTTTGATCAATATTCGTTTGAGCAGCGAAAATGTTTTCGGTTGTTTGTGAATTGGTTGTCAGCGTGCCATTGCTTCCAAATCCTCCGAAAAACGATGCGCCGAATTTCCCTTCTTTCACTGTCCCGTTGATATTATAACCTGCACCGAAAACCGAATTGAAACGGCTGTTAAAACCTATATTGTAACCCTGGTCGGCGTTCCTTTTGGTGACGATATTGATAATGCCGGCCAGTCCTTCGGCATCATATTTTGCCGGGGGTGTTGTGATCACTTCAATCCTTTCGATATTGGTTGCCGGCATCGACTTCAATATATCGGAAGGGTTTTTAGCCACCAGTGCTGATTCCTTCCCGTTAATAAGAATTTTGTAGTTGCCGCTCCCTTTAAGCTGAATGTTATCGTTGCCGTCTACCGAAAGCAGCGGCACTTTGCGCATCATATCCAGCACGTCCAATGCCTTGCTGTCCGGGTCGGCCTGCACATCATAAGTGATGCGGTCAACCTCTTGTTTCATCAAAGGTTTTGCCGCCGTTACCGAAACTTCGCTGAGCTGCTTGCTTGACGCCGACATCAAGATTTTGCCGGCGTCCAGCGCTGTACCGGTTCCAACAAGATTTACCGTTTTGCCCTTATACCCAACCGAAACCAGCGCCAGTTGGTAAGTTTTGCCGGCCGGGGCTTTTAATTCAAAGCTGCCGTCGTCTTTTGATAGTCCTGCCTTTACCGATTGTTTGGTCGTCGCGTCCAGCAAACTAACGGTAACGTAACCCAAAGGCTTGTTGGTCGCCGAGTCGATAGTTACTCCTTTTACCGTTAACAATTGAGGAGGTGGCTGAGCCTGGGCCACAGCTATGGCCGACAGGCAGCAAAAAAATGCTAACAGCAAAAGGTGCTTCATTTAGATTGATTTTGGAAAAGTGACAAAACAAAGTTTAAAAGTGTGACACCCTAAAACGGAGATTTAACACTTTTAACATATTTTAACTAAAAAATTAGTTTTTGGTAACAGGGATGTTGCAAAACTGTCCGTCCATAGACCATAGTCCATGGACCATAGCGGAAATGTTTAGCACCTGACATGATTTTTTCCTCGATATAGATAGCCATTAACTATGGTCTATCGACCATGGACTATTTTCTTCAAAACAAAGCCTGCCTCACAAAATCTGCAGCCATTTGCCCCTGGTCTTTCATGGCTGTCTGGAGCTCAAGGATGAATCCTTTATTGTCGGTCTTTTTACCATTTTTGGGCGGAATGATAGTGTTATCAGGCAAGGTGGTATCGGTTACTTTGGTGGCAAACCACGCGAGGTTTTCATGCGGCAGCGCTACACCCAGTATCATCCCCGGCAGCCCATTGAACGATTCGGGTCCCCCGGGCACCGGGATTTGCGTGGTATAAAAGGCAACTACATAGATTGAATCGAGCATGATGCCGTTTGCCCGGCGGCAATGGTAGCCGGCAATATCACGGGTCTCATCGGTGATCTTCCATTTTATTTTGCGGGTGCTGTCGCTTACCAGGAACGCATCGCCCAAAACTTTTCTTTGGGCGACGATTAGCCCGTTGTTCAGATTGCTGTAAATGACATTGTTTTGTGTCAGCAGCGGCATGATCGATATAAAAAAGATATTGCTCGCCGGATCGGCCTCGATGGGTGTAAACAACGTTTTATTGCCGGTAAACGAAAGCGTGCTTTTCAATACCCTGAACTGCGGGTTGTTTTTCTTGTAGTTTTCAAGTGCAGGCGCCACAAAGGCCTCATTGTCCTTATTGATCTCTTTTTTTATCACGGCCCATGCATTGGTCTTTCTTTCAAATTCGATGGTGCCTGATGTGGTGAAATGCGCATGCTGCGCTTTAAGGCTTGCGGTCAGGCCTGATAAAACAGCGAATAATATAATTCTCTTTTTCATGATGTTATTGTTTGGGCGCACCTGCCGCCATTTTGGTAAAATTGTAATTGATGGTCAGCATAAAATACCGCTTCAGCGTATTATTGATGGTTTGGGTGATCTGGTTAGCCTGCGCAACCCGCGTAATGCCCGAATTTTGATTGAACACGTCGTTCTCCCAGGCCTCTACCGATAAATTATCGTTTTTAAGGAATGTTTTAATGATGAACAGATTGATGATGGGCAAATTGATACTTTGATGGAATGAAGCCGTAGGGGCATTGTATTGGTAAGTGCTGTATGTGCCTACCTGGAATTTCGCCGGCAGGTAAATGGTGCCGTCCATATTGGCCTGGGCGCCCCATCCGTTGTTATTCACGTTGGGCTGCAATGATGACTGGCTGATGGTGTAGATTGGCCCGCCCTGGAAGCCCAGCTGGATCTTTTTTTCTTTAAACATCCCAAGATTGATCGATGGGTTAAGCACCAGGTTTTTGGACATGTTGAGCGAATCGTTGGTGTAGTTATAGGAGGTATTGCCGTTAAAGTTAAAGCCGATACCCGCGTTGATGCCGCCCAGGCTTTGGAACTTACGACCGAAGTTAGCCCCGCCATAGAAATTAGTAGTTGCGTGGCCCGGCAGGTTATAATACTGGCTAACGCTTTGGCCCACTGAGTTGTAATTGATATGATTGACTATGGGGTTGTCAACAAATGAATAATTGCCATAGAAACCAAAAAACTGGTCGGTAAGTACTTTATAGGAGCGATAATTGATATTAAAGGTATTGGTAAACGAGGGGGTAAGCCCCGCGTTGCCCAGGATAATGTTCAACGGGTCGTTATTGGTGGCGACAGGTTGTAATTGCTCCAAAGTAGGTTGCGTTGTTGTACCGTTATATTCGAAAGTGAAACTTTTTTGCGGCGAAAAACGGTACTGCAGCCTGGCTTGCGGCGCCCAGTCGATAAACGTACGGTCGTTTACATTTCCGGTAGACACGTCCATCTGGTGAAACTGATCGTCGGTTACGCGGGTACCGAAATTGAAAGTAAGCTTGCCTTTTTTGTAGTTGAGGATGGCCCCGGCGTGATTTAAAAACTGGTTGAATACATAATTGCTGCTCAAACTATCAACCGGCATGCCATAAGTGCTGCCGGGCGATAGATCAAATGTATTCCGGTCGGCGCTGGCATGATTTACGCCGATGCCATAGTTAAGCACCAGTGTCACTTCCTTCGTAAATGGCTCCGAGTAAGTAAGATTGGTATTAAACAGGTTGCTTTGCAGGTTATTGGTTTTTGATTCATTAATGTTCTGCGTACTGTCAACCTGCTGCTGTGTGTTATAAAAGTTAATATTTGATTTCAGCACCCCGTTTGCCTGGCTCTGACTATACGATTCACTGAGCAGAAAAGACAGTGTCCGCCCGGTTTTGTGGAACTTATGTGTGTAAAAAGCGCTGCCGTTAAATGCGCGCTGATCCGCTGTATTGTTCATCTGCCGTGTGCCACTATTTACCAATGAATTGTTCAGCGAATCGGTAGAGGTATAGTTGTTATCTGTAATGATATGTTTGAACGTTCCATCTACCGAAATCTTCAGGTTCGAGCTGGTATCCAATTTGGTTTCATAAACCGTACTCAGTTTTTGCCTGAACATGGTATTGTGGTAATTTTGGTTCGACCGGCTGTTAAAAATACTATCGGGGATGTTGTTTTGATTAAGCACGTTGGTTGTACCATCGATACTAATAAAGCCGACCTTATAATTGGCATTTATCGATTGCTTGTCATCATCCCATTTAGCATCATAATGCACGCCCGCTGTTTGCGCCAGCGGAAACCCCTGCCCGCTATAAATTCCGCCAAAAACATCCAGGTCGTCGCTGCTTTGGGTGTTAATGTTGATACCGTTGTCGGTAAAATCCAGCTGATCCCCGGTGCCGTATTTCTGTTCATCCTCAAAGCCCAGGCCCACCTTGCCATTATTGCCGATGGTGCCGAAAACCGAAAATTTTTGCTTGCTCTTAAAGAAGTTAAGTAAAGCTTCGCCCTGGTAAATGCCCTCGGGCCCGCTGCCTGCCTGAAACTTGCCAAAAACGCCGGTGTTTTTGTCGGCCCTAAGCTTTACGTTGATGGTTTTGGTCGTTTTGCCATCGTCAACGCCGGTAAAAGCAGCCTGGTCGCTCTTTTTGTCGTATAGCTGAATTTTATCCACCATATCGGCCCTGATGTTGCGGGTCACCAGCGTGGGGTCATCGCCAAAAAACTCCTCGCCATCAAGCAAAACCTTGGTAACCCTCTGGCCTTCTGCGGTAATTTTGCCGTCTTTGTCAACCGTGATTCCGGGCAGCTGTTTCAGCAAGTCTTCTACCGTTGCATTGGGCTGGATGACAAAGGCCTTTGCATTAAATTCCGTGGTATCACCTTTAATTTTCATCTGCGAGGAGGTCCCTTTAATAATTACCTCCTGCAGCAGGCGCGATTTAAGCGCCATGCTGATATTGCCAAAATCATGAGTAGTATTTGCCGAATCGAGGCTGAACGGTTCAGCGTAATCCGCATAATCCGGGTAAGCGATCAACAGGATGTATTTGCCTTTGCGCAGGCCATCCAGCATAAAAGTGCCATTAGCTTTGGCATAGCCGAATTTTACCAGTACCGAATCCTTTGCCTGTAATACGGCGACGGCTGATGTGCCCAGCTTTACCTTTTCAACACTGTCGGCTATTGTACCTTTTACGGAATACCCGTTTTGGGCAGAGGCGCCAAGTGCGAAAAAGACCAGGAATGTGCAGAGTAAAATTGTGTATCTCATGGTTACGGATTTGGTTGTTGGTTAACGCAACTTTGTTGATTTTATTATGGCGAAAAACAATCGTTACCTGTTTCGTTAACCAGCTGTACATTAGACAGGTTTACGAAGCTTTTCGTTGCAGGCCTGTCAATTTATTTTGGCAGCCCGGCAGTTTTTTAAATAGCTGGCTGTTACTGGCTATATCTTTTTCCGATGATGCCGAGGCCCTGGCCTCCGTTCGTATCGAAAAGCAGGCCGAAGTTAGGATCGTCTTTAATCCGGTTCCAATCCATGCCGTCGAAGTTTCCCGGGTAGGCGGATCGTTCCAGGTATTTTGACTTCAGGGTTTCGTGAATATCCTCCGCCTGTTTTTTGCCGTTAACAATAAGCGCTTTATTGGTAAGGCTGAAGGACGATAGCTGGCTTTTATCGCTGACGACGTTTGCGCTCACCAGGTCGGCAATAACGCCCGATATGGCAGGCTGCAGATCGATATCGTACTTCAGCCATAACTGCCTGGCTTTTTCGCTTTGCCCGGCCAGCAAGGCCTGTTGCTGTTGTAGTATCTGTGCACGTTTCTCATTTTGTTCTGCCGCGAAAGCCTGCTGCTGTTGTATAAGTTGTGCACGCTTTTCGTCCTGATACGCCGCAAAATGCGCTTGTTGCTTTATCAGCTGCTGTTGCTTCCATACTATACTGTCGCGGGAGTTCGGCATTACCGCCCCCATGTATTTTGGCCCCGGCTTTGCGGGCTTGGCGGGCCGGCCAGGAGGTGGGGGTGGTGGAGGTGGTGGGTTGGAAAAGTCAATAAATACCCCTTTGCCGTACATTTGTACCGGACCGTAATAAAGCCCGTAATCCTGGTGAACACCATATTTGGCCTTATACCTTTGCTGCATTTCATCCGGCTGTTTTTGACCGTTTACAATAAACTCGGTATTACTCAATCCAAACCATTTTACATCAGCAGCATTCGCAACAACTTTGTCCCTTACCAGGTCAGCTATAATATCCTGCATCCTTTTTAACTCCGCAGCATAGCCCAGGCTGTCATCATGCATGCGTTTCTGGATTTTCATCGCCTTCATCATTTTTGGGCCGGGCTCTGCATCCGACGAATATTTGGTCGAGGCAGGCAGCCTCATAGCTTTAAGACTATCTTTCAGCAGTTGGAGTTTTATCATTTCTAAACGCGCCGTTGGTTCACTGGCTTTCAACTTGGCCATAAGTCCTTCACGCACCCTTTTCTTTTCGGCCAGCTCACGGTCAATAACAGCGACCATATAGTCGTACGAGGAGAGTTTGCTATCGTCAACTTTGACATCGTTAATCTCCATCGCTATGATCTTGTTGCCTTTCAGCACAAAGTGATACTTATTGCCTTTATTGTCCATCGCGTTGATGTCATTGTTGGCCGGGTCGGCGTCGCTGTTTTTAAACAGCACGCTGGTGAAGCGAATGGCAGTATCGGTTAAAATAGTGTCTTTTCTGTAAGTTGCAGGTTTGCTGTCCTTTAGCTGTTGGCCTGCAGGCAGTGCTTCCATCGAGACGGTGGTTATTTCAGTCATCTTTTTAGTGATAACCTTACCTGACTGATTTTTGTATTTGATGGTTAGATGCCTGATTATCGGGTTATCTTTTGATACGGTAGTGAATGCGGTTAACAGGACAAGCCCAATTGCCAATACTGATTTTTCAGCAACGCTTAGCCGCTTGTTTTCCTGGCTGATAATCCTTTTCAGGCGGTCGCGCAATTGGTTGCCACTGCCGATGCTCATGGCGTAACGGGCCTGGCTAAACTCGCCGTAACCAAAGGAAAGTAAGGCCTCCAGGTAATTGGCCTTACGGTTCATGCGGCTTAATACCATGTCATCGCAGCAGGCTTCGCGTTCGGTGCGGATAAGGGATGAAAGCCAAAGTAGGCCTGGGTTAAAGAAGAAAACGGTTTCAACTATGCCTTGCAAAATATTTACCAAATAATCGCGGCGGTGTATGTGCGCCAGCTCGTGCCACAAAATGCCGTCCAGTTGCTCAGGCGTAAGTTGAAATACGATGCCCACGGGTAAAAGGATCATCGGTTTAAGCCAACCCACGGCCACCGGTACCTTTACCAGCTCAGACTGCACCAGGCGGACGACCCGCCTGATGCCGATCTGGCTGCTCAAATGCTCAATCCTCCGTTTAAGTTCTTCGGGAACATCACTGGTTTTATAATGCCTGATGCGCTGGATGTATAGCAGGCCACTTACCATTTTAAGGCTTTTCAGCATAAAAAACAGCAGCCAAACCAGGAAGATAATATTCATATTCTGGTTGAGAAATTCTTTCGCGCGGTCGACTATACCCCGATCGAGTACCATTGCGACTTGTTGCGGCGCCGAAGTATGAGGTGCAGCGATGATAATTACAGGAGGGGGCGGCGGTAACGGCGGTACGTTGTTCGACCGGAGCTCAAAACCGAAGGTAAGCGCAACCGAAAAGACAAACAATACCAGCAAACCGCATAGTAACCTATATCGAATGACCGCTGCGGATTTGCGCGTGGCAGCGATAGTCATGCCGCACAACAAGGCAATGACAAGGCCGATCCACAGTGAGTGGATCAGCGTCCAGCAGATGGCTCTCACTGTACCATCCGGGATATATGGCGCCCAAAACGAAGTTTCCATGATCTTACTTTTCGTCTAATTTTTTAATCAACTCTTTAAACTCTTCCATTTCCTTTGGCGAGAGCTTTTTGTTGCCCATCAGCTGCATCATTAAATTACTGGCCGAGCCGTTGAAAAGGTTATCCACCACGCGGTCTAGCATTTGGCCTTTGGTTTTGTCTTCATCTGCCGTTGCCTTGTAAACGTGGGTCATCTGGCTGGCGTCTTTCGTTACAAATCCTTTGTCCAGCATAATCAGCATCAACTTTTGGGTCGACATGTAATTTACCTCGCGCTTTTGCTCGTTCAGCTTATCGTTTACAAACCTTACCGTCGACGGGCCAAACTCCCACAATACCTGCAATATCTCCAGTTCCGATTTGGTAGGCTCTGATTGGATGTTGTTCTGGCTTTTTGACTTCTTCATAGATCAAACATAAGAACAATTTCTTATGTTCCAAATATATTTTTGATGATTTATTTTAATTAATTGATTGTGAGTATAATAAAATAAGAAATATTTCTTATGTTGCGAAAAACGGATCTGTTTTAGAACGTCCTTCTCACCTGTCGACGGTTTTTTAACCACAAAGCGCACTAAGGTTTCACAAAGGGCACAAAGCCTGTCAGGTGAATAAAAGGGGTTGGGTAGAGGAGTAGCGTAATGATCTCAGGACTTATTTATTAAACCTCGTCATCGTCAACTCCGTCCCTATAGTCACAAAACTTTTGACCATTTCGATGCAACGATCAATCAGCGCTGGCAATTCCGGAAGCTCTTCTTTTGCAAAACCATCCAGCACATAGTTTACCTGCTGGCCTTTAGGGAAGTCATTACCAACGCCAAAACGAAGCCGCGCGTAGTCGCTATGGCCCAGTGTGGCTTCGATGCTCTTTAATCCGTTATGCCCCCCTGCGCTGCCTTTTGGCTTTAAGCGAAGTGTGCCAAACGGCAAGGCAATTTCGTCCACCAACACCAGTACATTTTCAGCAGGGATATTAAGTGTCCTCATCCAATAGCCAAGTGCCTTGCCGCTAAGGTTCACATAGGTGGTGGGTTTTATTAAGTACAGGGTACGGCCCTTATATTTAAAATCGGTATAGTAAGCATGGCGATCATGATAAAATTTAACGCTCTCCTGTTTTGCCAGCTCGTCCAATATCATAAACCCGATGTTATGCCGGGTATCAGCATATTCGGGCCCTATGTTTCCTAAACCGACGATTAAATAGTTCATGTTAAGTCCATAGTCCATAGTCCATAGTCCATAGCGATTTGCGGGACTGTTGAACTATAGACGACAAAATGCGAAGATATTTACTTTAAACAAAAAACAGCGATAAGCTTTAAACCTATCGCTGTTGAAATCGGTGAAATCATCAACTAATCGGTGAAATCATCAACTAATCGGTGTAATCCCCAGTTAATCGGTGATCCCGATAGCTATCGGGACCCCGCAATTATTTTTTTGCAGCAGCATCCTGCTCAGCCTGGCGCAGTGCACGCGAGGTTGTTACCGATACGATGGTATCTTCCTTAGCATTAGTAATAATCAGCTTGTCGAATTTTAAGTCGCCAACTTTTACTGATTTGCCTACGTCCAAAGTATCAATAGGCACGTTAATGGCGTCTAAATGATCTTTCGGCAATGCTTTTACGCGCAGTTTGCGTAATTTTTGTACCAGTTTACCGCCGGTTTTAACGCCTGGCGAAGTTCCGGTTAACTTTACAGGGATCTCGATGGTGATCGGCTTTTTCTCGTCTAACAACAAAAAGTCGATGTGGATGATCTGCTCAGTTAATGGATGGAACTGGATGTCCTGGATGATCGCCTGTGATTTTGCACCGGCAACGGTGATGTCGATGAAATGAACCACCGGTGTGTAGACAACGGGCTTCAAATCAGCTGCGGACACAAAGAAGTGGGTTTGAGTAGGCCCACCGTAAAGCACTGCAGGTACCATTCCCTGGTAACGCAGTTCCTTTGCGTCGCGTTTCCCTACGTTCTCTCTTGGAGAACCGCTAATAGCAATTGATTTCATTTGTTTGTTTTTATTCCACGGTCCATAGACCATGGTATTGTATGTATTATTATTTATTTACTTTTCAAAATTCGCCAGGGACTACTAACCATAGTATAGGGTACACCTTTTGTAGTGCTTACCCCCAATTTGCCATGGACTATCGACCATGGTCCATGGACTAATTACTCCACCTTAAACAACTGGCTTATCGAGCCATGTTCGTTTACATTCATAATCGCCCGTGCAAACAGCTCAGCTGTGGTTAATACCTTTATTTTGCTGCTTTCGCGTTTTAGCGGGATAGTGTCGGTGACAATCAATTCTGTCAGTACTGAGTTCTCCAATGTTTCGTACGCTTTGCCCGATAAAACCGCGTGTGTGCAAACCGCCCTTACGCTGCGTGCGCCGCGCTCCATGATCAGGCCCGCGGCTTTTGAAAGTGTGCCCGCGGTGTCGCAGATGTCGTCTATAAGCACAATATCCTGGTCGGTAACATCACCGATCAGCGTCATCGCTTCAATTTCGTTTGCGCGTTTGCGGCGTTTATCGCAGATCACTACGTCAGCTTTAAAATAACTGGCGAATGAACGGGCCCGGTATGAACCGCCCATATCCGGCGATGCAATGGTGATATTGCCCAGCCCAAGGCTTTTAATATACGGAACAAATATGATCGACGCATCCAGGTGATCAACTGGGATATCAAAAAATCCCTGTATCTGCGCCGCATGCAGGTCCATCGTCATAATGCGGTTAATGCCCGCTGCAACCAAAATATTGGCGACCAGTTTTGCACCGATGGCAACACGTGGTTTGTCTTTCCTGTCCTGCCGGGCTAAACCGTAATAAGGTATAACCGCTGTTACGTAATGGGCAGATGCGCGGCGTGCGGCATCGGTCATCATCAGCAACTCCATCAGGTTATCTGTTGGCGGATTGGTGCTCTGTATTAAAAAAACGTCGCATCCGCGCACCGACTCATTAAAATGAGGCTGAAACTCGCCGTCGCTGAAACGCGACACGTCAACCTCGCCCAAATCTCTCCCATAGGAAGCCGCGATCTTTGCGGCCAGGGCTTGCGTGCCTGAACCTGCGAAAAGCTTAACCGGGTTAAATTGAGAGGGCATCTTTTAATTTACGATTTACGAATTCAGATTTACGATTTTATTTCGGATTTCGGTCCGCTACCGGCGGATCGGAGTTGTTTACGTACTTAAAAAAGAATTTCGGATTCAGATTACCATTTTAAACAAATCTAAAATCGTAAATCGTAAATCCGAAATGTTAACTGTTGCCCGACCAGGATTCGAACCTAGACAAACGGTACCAAAAACCGTCGTACTACCATTATACTATCAGGCAATCTCCAAACAGGAAAGCATGCTTTCCAAAAAGGAATGCAAATATAGGACGATTTTTTTGTTATGAAAAGAAAAAGTGAAAATAGGCTCAGAAGGAAGGTGAAAGGTAAAAGGCGAAAGGCAAAAGGTTGGCAATGGTATATCCTATTTAAACTATTTACCCTTAAATTTATCCAAAGCATGCAATCACACCAGCCATGACCGTCCATTTTAATTTATTCAATATCATCCTGCTATTCGGCACGTTGCAGGGCGTCATTTTAAGCCTTGTGCTTTTGTTTTCGCGAAGCGACAAAAGGCAAAACCGGTATTTTTTGGCGGCTTTTATGCTGGTGCTGGCTTATAACAGTTTTGGAACTTTTTGCTGGAGTTCGGGATTTTATGTAGCCTGGCTTGATTTTCTTGACGGCCTGTTGCCTTATACCTTCATTTTTAGTGTTGGATCAAGCTTTTACCTGTATATAAAAACCACCATTGAGCCGGATATTATCCCGGTTAAACGTGTTTTTAAAACCTATATGCCGGCAATAATTGACTTTATTTTCCGCCTTTGCCTGCTTATTTATGCCATCTTAATTAAAACCGCGGTCTTACATGGTATAAATGCTGGAAAAATTGATGCCGTATACCGGCC
>DASRTD010000037.1:0-5930 GCA_035656115.1 Mucilaginibacter sp. | reverse complement strand
AAACTGAATAAATTTAAGGCTACGCCCTGGGGTATAAATGCATGAAAGATGGAAAGGATAGGGTTAACAGCCGCTACCGCAATGATCAATGCCACACCGGTTACCAAAAACGTTTCGACCAAAAACTGGATGGTTAAATTGGTTTTAGTGCTGCCTATTACCTTACGCACCCCAACCTCTTTTGCCCGGCGCAGCGACTGCGCGGTGGAAAGGTTGATAAAGTTGATGGCAGCTATCAGCAATATAAAAACCGCAACGGCCATTAAACCATACAGGGTAGGTAAATGCGCCTGCCGCGAGTAGGAGTCCTGGTAATGATCGTTAAAGTGAATGTCGGATAAGGGTTGCAGCAATAATTGCGCTTTCGACCCGTCGCTCATGCGGATATGCGCTTTCACAAATTGCGCCAACTGTTTTTCAACCCGGGCGGGTGTAACCCCCTTCGCCAATTTTACATACCCTTGAGAGTCGGAGTCCCACATCTGCCAGTTTTCCAGTTCGATATCTTTTTTCAGAAAGCTATGCTGAACGGTGGCAAACGAAATAAAATCCTTAAAATTAAAATCGGTATGCTTATCCCAGTCTTGCACAATGCCGGTCACTGTCAGGCGTAACGAGTCGTTGTAAATAACCTCTTTACCCATGATATTTTCAAGAGGCACAGCGCCAAAATATTTATGTGCTTCTTGTTCCGAAAGCACTACTTTAAACGGTTCGTTCAAAGCGGTGGACGGGTTACCCTGCAGCCACCGGTATTGGAAGATGCTGAAATATTGGGGTTCCGCTACGATAACGTTCGCTGGCTGTTCACCCTCTGTGAGGGCGAGAAATTTTTTGCCGGTGTTTTTGGCGCCCGGTATAGTAACCTTCGGAAAATAAGTGTAAAACCCGGTTACCGCTTCAAAACCGCTCAACTCATTTCGCAGGGCCATGGGCAGCGCAGCTATACCTGAAGCCCCGTCACCCCTGTTTCCCTGTGCGTCCTGCATCAATGTTACGATCCTGTAGATGCGATCTTTACCGGGATGAAAAGTATCATAACTCAGTTCAAAGCTGGTGACCAGGTAAATAATTAAACAGGCGCAAACGCCCAGCGACAAGCCGAGCACATTGATGGCGGTGTATGCTTTATTCCTGGTGATACTGCGCCAGGCGATCTTTAAATAATTACGAAACATATAATTGCGGTTTAATTTGCCGTGGCCCCAAGCTGGAGTGGTTTCACGATGCAAAATTACCGGCGCAAATCGGGGATGACTGCCCAAGTTATAAAATGGCTGCTCTTTTTTTAGCTCATTTTTATATTCCAGCGGGCTTTTGCCGGTCATTTGCCTGAAAATGCGGTTAAAGCTGCTTTGTGAATTAAACCCCGATTCATAAGCAATACCCAGCAGTGTGATATGATCATAAGCAGAATCCTGCATTTTTTGAACCACGTTCGCAACGCGATATTCGTTGATGAAATCGTTGAAACTTTTTTTCAGCGCTGTATTGATGATCCGGGATAATTCGTGGGTAGTCAGTTCCAGGTTTTCAGCCAGCGACGTTAAGCTCAGCTCCGGGTCCTGGTAATACCGGCCGGCCTGCACGGCTTTCGTTAGCCAAATACCCCTTTGCTTCATTTCCACAGGAAGCGGCGGCTTTAAAGATGGAGCCTGGGCGACCAGCGGGCCGGCCTCCTGTCTTAAAAAAGCTGCGGCCGCCATCCAAATAGCCGTTACCGCTAAAAGCAGGTATAAAGGATAATAAGCGTGTATACTTAATTGATAATGATAATAGAAATAATCAACAGATGTAAAAGGTATCCACAATAGCCATAAGAGGCAGAAACCCATCAATAAGCGATGTAGCCAGCGCAACTCGCACCGGTACCGGTCGCCCCAATTAAATTTTAGTCGTCGGTAAAACTGTCCTATCAGCCTGTCAGCAAGGTAGAGGTAAATTATGACAGAGGCAAACGCCAGCAACTGCAATATAGGATGCAGTTGATGAAATGGCAGCGTATCATAAGTAGCCGTGCTAGTCCGTATACTCTCCTTAACCTCCATTGCCAAAGCGCCCGATTCCAGCAGCAAGGGGCTAAAATGCAGCATATCCTTCCAACGGAATTTATATTCCGGCCGGGTTATTTTAAGCACATAAAAATAGATGAGCGGCCCAAACGCCAGCGAAAATTGCAGCGGCAGCCGGCTCCAATTGGTAATGTAAGCTGACAGCCCAACGTCAATGCCTAATAGCCTGGCTATCCACAAAACACCGGTAACCATTGCCAGGGCCAAAAACCGGTTTGCGGCCTGGTTTGATTTTTTGGTAAACCATAACAGCAGGGTAAAAGTCAGCCCAATAAAAAACATCCCGAAGAATGCCGCGTCATAAAGGCTGATATGGAAAGTATATGTATTCAACTGAACGTTTTAAACGCAATAAACTTATAACATATTGATATATAAAAAATTGTAAAGCGCAAAATATGTGCGCCGTAACAAAACCGGGCATTGATCTGTTCGGTTTTGAATCCATTTGGTGGTGCGAGAGGCACGTTTGAGCCGTCGAAGGGGACGTGTTTCCTGTTTCTTCGGCTTTACTCTATTCCAAAAAGGTCGTCGTCCTTTTTGTTCTTCAGGTTTTTATTTAGCGCAACGGCCTTAAGGTAGTGCCGGCGCGCTTCTTGCTTCCAATCAATTTTTAGCAGAAACCGGGCATAATCCAGGTGCATCCCAAAGTTATTGGAGTCGGCCAGCTTTAGTGCTTTTTCGTAACCCTTCCGGGTTTTTTCATCACGAACATGCCGGTTCAAAAAAAACTTATAATCACTTCGGAATTGACGGACCTTCGGCGCCAACTCAATCGCTTTTTTGAAATACAGGTTTGCTTCGGTGGTATCATTAAAATGTAACCAAAGCAGATAGGCATATTCATTGGTGGCAACGGCAACTGTGGGATCTATCTTCAACACATTTTCAAATTGCCTTTTTGCGCCCGGATAATCTTTTTCGTACCTGTCCCGGAGGTAGCGCGCATACCTTAAATGCAGGTCCGCATCGTTAGGATGGACAAGCAGAACGCTGTCATAATATTCCCTCATGTACTTAACTATTTTTCCATCTGGGTGTACTTTGTAAATATCATCTTCGCCGCCGCCCATATCAATCACCAGGTCTTTACTTATGCAGCCATCCATCCCGGAATAATAGCCATGCCTGGTATCGGCGTCCTCGGTATAAGTGCCGGCATATTCGTAGGCGGCGATGATCAGCCTCGAAATAAACTTCCCGTTCCGGTCAATGGTCGAAAAAAACTTTCTCGAACCTTCGTCGCCTATTTCTTCATAAATAATTCCTTTAAACCGTGGTGTTTTCAGCGCCGTGGTTATCAAATAAAAATCGGTATTTGCAATATATTCATCAACGGGCCTTTCATCAACAATTTGCCCCATGTATGGGTTTTCGATCGGAACAGAATCCAGCCCGCTGAATAAATGTTTCCTGACGTAGTTGTCCGATAATTCCTTTTTCCCCTTAAAATAACCTTTTTTGTGGGCGACGAAATCGTCAAAATTCCCTTTTTCGGGATCAAAAACACCTGCCTCGGTATCGGCCACGCAAATTAAAGCAGTATCGCCCTTAACTATGGTCGACTTTAACGCGGAACTGGCGGGCGCAGCGTTGACAACTTTTTTTGACGCTGCTTTTGGATGGGGTTGGGTACATGCCGTAAAAAGGAGCGAGAGTGCCAGCCAATATCCGCAATGCCTTAGACGAACTGTGTGATGATTCATTTCCCAATCAGCATAAAAATGAGTTGCTTGTTATTGCTTATTATAAGCATGCATCGACATGCCGACAATCTTCCAGTCGCCGTTTATTTTCTCCAGCATCTTAAATTCGATGGACCAGGTCTTTTTGCCATCTTTCGAAACCGACTCTTCATTATGACTAACCCATGCGCTGTTACCTATAACGGATATTTTGTAGTTGGAGTTTGAAAAAGTGCCGCCGGTGCCCATCATATTTGCCGGTGGATTTACCATGACCGATGGCGGAACGTCGATCATTTTTCCATCCGCTGTCGAAACTACGATGCGGGTATAAGGCTGAATTTTCCAGCATTCGGCATGGCCTTTAACGTCGCCGTTGCGGAAGGTGGTGGATTCTTTTTCCAGTACTTGTTTTATCGCGGTGGTATCGGGGATGGATTGGGAATGAGCGGATAAAGCGATGAAAAGGGCGAGGAGGGTGAATAGTGTTGGTTTCATGGGGGTGGGTTTTATTTGGGGGTTAAATTTCGAGGCATTTCAGCGTAAATTTAACAATATGTTTCGCTTTATTCCACCGCGGGTTTTTGAAGGTGACCTCATATCCAACAGATTTTTCAGATACTGCAATTCAGTGAAACAATCAATCTTTAAATTAGTGCAATGAAAAGTATGAAATACAACAGTAAAATTCTAGAAAAGATTGATGTTATTAATGCCGTTTTATATTCTCTTAACCAACAAAATATTTTTAAAAACCCCGACTTTTTGATTGATGAAATGAGTTCAGAATTTTATTTAATGTTTCATCATACTAAAAAAGTTAACAGTCCCAGGCTAAGTATAATTTGTTCTAATTTTGATTTGCAAATAGATTTGGATAGAATTGACGAGGCTTTCGTTTGGTCTAATGAACAATTAGAAAAAGATAAAGACGATATAAAAAAACTTTTAGTTATACTTTTTACAAGTATAATTAAAGCAAGGTATTGCGGGTAAATTATACGAAGTTATCCTTTTTTAATAGCAGAGGCGATCAACTCAAAACTCTGAAATATATAAAAGGTTTATACCTAACGTTGGGATGTGTTAATAAAGAATATCAGGCTATCTATTAAGTTGTTAACGGTGGTAACTGGAAAACTACTGTAAATATTAAATTCTGCCCAGTTAAACCCATTGGTTGGTTCAAGGGCGAACCGACAATTGCGCCAATCAAAGATTAAACATCACCTTCAATAAAATAATCCTCCCCGGCAGCGTGTACGAACTGGTCGTAAGCGTATTGGCGGACAGGTAAAGCACATTATAAGTTTTTACATTCAAAAAATTATTGGCGTCAAGCTCCAAATCGGTTTTCCATTTTTTGATGTGGAAACGGGCCGGGGCGTCGGCAAAAAATTATTTCAGATCGGGGTTGCCTTCCCGGCGAATTTTTAGAACGAGAGCAACGTTTCGGGAGAAATATTTAGCCCTTTAAATAGTTTTTTTGCCATGGTAAATGTCAGGGGCCTTTTCCGGTTCAAAACTTCCGAAACCCTGCTTCTGCTTCCAAAATAAGGAATGAGGTCCGCAGCGGTTAAGTCATTCTCTTCCATTTTATATTTGATCGCCTCGATAGGGTCGGGCGGGCCGATAGGATAGTGTTTGCTTTCGTAGTCATCGGCCAAAATACTCAGCACCTCCAGCAAGTCTGCTTCGGGACTGTTTTCATGGCAATTCCAAAGGCTTTTAATTTGCTTTAAAATGGCTTTATACTGCTCCTCCGTTTTTATCGCTTTGATCAATTGTCCTTCCATTATTTTAAAAATTAAATGCCCAATGTTTTAAAATCAATTTTGTCGTACTCGGCATGCGTGCCGATAAAATGGATATAGCAAATCTGGGTATCGTGCCTGAATGCTGCAACCAGCCTGTACTTATTTTTGTTGATGTTAAACACGATGTAGCCGCTCACATAATCGGCGCCTTTAAAATCCTTTATTATATCGGCGGGCGATTTATATTCAGCTTTTTTAATTTTTGAAAACCAGGTTTTTAAACCGGTCTCTGCATCCGGGTTCTGTTCCCAAAAATCCCTTAAGGTGGATCTTGCTAATATCCTCACAAACAAAGATATTGTTTTCTATAAAAATTACCAAATTGGGAACAACTTGCCCGGCCTCGCCGGTTCAAG
>DASRTD010000036.1:0-4981 GCA_035656115.1 Mucilaginibacter sp. | reverse complement strand
TTCCCAGTTCATCGGCAAAGTCCCTTCCAAATGAACTTCTCAAAAATACTGAGCTAATAAAAAAGGGAGCAAGTAAAAATATCTCTTACTTGCTCCCTTTAGTCGCTCCTCGGTTAAAAGGCTACTTTTTCAGTGCCCTCTACAACAGCGGCTGCCTTTTTTTATTTGCATGCTGCTGTTTGTAGTAGTGGTGGCTTTCGGCGCAATTTCATATGTCAGTGTTGAGCAGGCATCAACGGCAATTGCCAATGAACGGGTCACTACACTGGCCGACAAGCTAACCGTAATGTTCAAAGGGTCGTTTGACGAGTTTGCAGCCGTACCGGTGGCAGTTGCAGATGATAATAACGTAAGGGCTTACCTAAACAACCCAACCCGGCAAAACAGTTTAGCGTCACAGGATGTTTTTAAGAAACTGATTCAAAAGGACACGACAAATAGACTGGTCCAACTCTTAAATGCCAGCAAACAAGTTGTTTTGAGTTCAGGCGGAAAAGTCTCGTCGCTTAGGGTAAACATTGATTCGCTGGCATCGCCCTCTATGGCAAAAGGCGTCAACTTTAATGTTGGCAAGCTGGTCGTGTTAAACGGTTCGATGTATTTCCCGGCCGTTGCGCGGGTAACGGATAGTAACAAGGTGATTGGGTACGTAGTTAACTGGAAAGTGATGAAAGCCACGCCACAGGCTGTTGATCAGTTGGCGCAGTTGTTAGGGGCCAATGGCAGGCTGTATTTTGGCAACGATGACGGACAGTTTTGGACTGACCTTGTAAAGCCGGTTGAAAAACCGCCGGTCGAGATCGCGAAACTACAGGGCGTTGCGCGGTATTCCCGTAAAACCAGCGGGGCTGTTATCGCGTCGGTCCGGAAAATACCCGACTCTCGCTGGATGATGGTGGTGGAGCTTTCGGGCGCATCGTTTCATGAAACGGCCAGCATTTTTTTACGCTGGATGACAGCGCTCGGGATAGTGTTGATATTGATCGGCAGTATCGGTGGCTGGCTGATGAGCCGCAGCATCACCGGGCCGCTGAAACAACTTTCCGGTGCCGCCGCGGCGATTGCAGAAGGCGACTATTCGAAACATGTAAACATTGATCGCGAAGACGAGCTCGGCATGCTGGCCGATTCGTTTAACATCATGTCCGCGCGCGTATACGCCGCCCAGCGCGAACTTGAGCAAATGGTTGAGGAACGTACACGCGACCTGCAAACAGCCATTACCGATATTAAGGACCAAAAGGAAACCGACCGGAAGAAAGACGAATTTATCAGCATCGCGAGCCACGAGCTGAAAACACCGCTGACCACGCTCAAGGCTTTCTTTCAGCTGGCGGGCCGCGAAATGCAGCCCCAGTTGAAATCGTACAATTTTTTTGGCAACGCTTCCAGGCAGCTCAACCGGATGGAGAGGTTGATCACCGATTTGCTTGATGTTTCAAAGATCAACTCAGGCAAAATGCAATATAATTTTGAGGAGTTTGACATCGAAAGGCTGCTAAAAGATACCATTGAAAGCGCACAACAAATTTCCCCGGGGCATCGGCTGATCCTTGAACGATCGATACCGGTTAATGTAAAAGGCGATCGTCACCGCATTGAACAGGTGATTGTGAACTTGCTGAGCAATGCGGTAAAATATTCGCCCGAGGCTGATAAAGTCCTGATTCGATTGGAGTTGAAGGGAAATAAAGTGTCGGTGATCATAAAAGACTTCGGCATTGGCATCTCAAAAAAGCATATTGTGGGATTATTTGATCGCTACTACCGCATCGAAGGAAGCGAGTACCGTTTCCAGGGGCTGGGCCTGGGTCTTTTTATATCCTCCGAGATACTTAAACGCCACAACGGCACTATTTCGGTGCAAAGCGAGCCGGGAAAAGGGTCCACGTTTGCGTTTGAGTTGCCGGTGTGAGTCCTTTGAACTAGCTGATCACAATTTTTCTATTTCTTCAATAGGGAGCTTGGTAATTTTTGCTATAAACTGTATGGTAGACCCCTCTTTTTTAAGTTCACGGGCAATATCCAAAGCTTTTTCATGTCCAGCTTCTTCTTTAGCAAACTCAATGGAATTTTCATAATCCCATCTTGATTTTAAATTCGAATCGTACATAGCCCTTTCCTCCTTTGTTAAATTACTTACTTCAGCAATTTTAAATATTTTTTGAAAAACGCGTTTGTTTAAGACTGCCGGCACTTTATCTAAATGGCTCATGTGCTTTAGCAGATAGAACCAACGATCTAAATCTGTTTCCAGTTCCGCCTCTGTTTTAACAAATTTACATAATTCTAAAAACTTATAACCCAACTTATTGTAAAATATTTCACCGGTATCCGTATTTGCGAGGCCGACATTGTGCAGGTATCTGTCCGAAGCATTGTGTTTAAAATTAAACTCCAGTATGGCTATCAGATAAACTTCTTTAAGCTCAACGTTCCAATGGCTTGCGCCTTTGGGTAATTGCTCGTTAATCAGCCGGGAAGTATAAAATACAGCCCTGTCGCTAAAGTTGCGCTGTTCTGCCCTTTGCATTTCGATGATGAACTGCTCACCGTTTTTGCCGGTGCAAAGCAGGTCGAAAAATATCTTTTTGAATTCTTCGTTGTCACCGGCATGCTCTGTGGAATTATAAGTAAGGTCTGTAATTTCTTTCTGGCCTTTGAATAGTTGGTTCAAAAAATCGATCAGTATATCCTTGTTTGGCTCATTGCCAAATAAATGTTTAAAGCCAAAATCGCTTAAAGGGTCAATAAAACGGCCGGGTTTGGGTTGCATGGGTTTAAAATATTATCCGAAAATAATCAAATAAACTTATCTTTGTATTGTGATGCTGGTACCTCCTCTCCCAAACTTGTGTTGGTGATGAAACCAGCTTTTGTTTTTTTAAAACCTTTCGGTTTCATCCTAAAACAACCAATCTCTAATCATCATAACACGTTTAAAGCCAAAATCGCTTAAAGGATCAATAAAACGGCCGGGTTTGGGTTGCACGGTATGTTATATGAGTTTCGAAAATAAGGAATTAATTCGTTTGTTGCTCAGCGAAAACTAAATTGGCACGAGCCCTCAACGCTTTAGGCCAGCCTGGAATATTCGTACCAATGAGTGCGCCAGTAAGTTATTAAAGCGTAATTATTAAATTTGAAAAAAAATACAATGACAACAACAAAAACTTGGGAAACTCGGGCACTGGTTGTATTAAAATCTGGCGGTCCACTTATGACTGTTGAGTCTAAATATGCCCATAGTGACGATGGATATTACTGTACTTGGTTTGATAAAGCTGGTAAGAGATATCAAGAAATATTTAAGGCAAATGCACTTGAAGAAGGTAAAAAGGATGAAGGGAATAAAATCACAGTTAATATTGTTTAAATTATAAAACCAGCCAAATTCGCCGCTGGGTTTCTTATTGTGATTGATTATCACTTCATTAACAGCACAGCGTGAAGTTTACACAAATGAAAACTTCAATGATGTCTAAGCCTGCCAGGGATTAATAGCTCTGGCGGAGTGACTTCAACCAATACCTCCGTTAATTTTTCCTTTAGCATCATATCAAAATAGTCAAACACGACGTACGCTTTCTTGGTTTTATCCCGCAACTCAAATACCCTGTTATCGAAGTTATCAGAAACCCTGATAAATCTTAAAGGATTATCTGTTTTCCGAATTCTCAATTCATTTATCTTAAACACTAATGTTTGCGGCGGTTTCTTAATCCAAAAACGTAGGTTAAAGGAAAAAGTCGTAATAGAAATTTTTTCACTTGTGATCGATACCTGCCTGCCAATCATGACCACGACAGGCATAACCCTGTTAAACAGATCATAAGATACAAAGATTGCAACAGCCATCAATATCACTTCGGCCAGAAGATAAACCAGGTTTATTGTTCTGCCGGATGCGATGAAAAGTTTTACCGACCAAAGCAAAAAAATGCCCCACAATGAAACCATAATACTTAGCAGCCGCCCTTTGAAGAAGGCCATCATATTCGCGAGGGGTTTCGATGCTTCGAAATTCAAGCTGTCATGATCATGTACGACCGGATTTAAGTCCATATTTACGGTTTGTTTTATATGCCAAATGTACTTGAACATAAAAGTAAATGCAACTACACTACTGGCAAACAAAAAAACCAGGCAAATTCGCTGCCTGGTTTCGCTACTATAATTGATTGATTTTTTGTTGAGTCCGAAAGTCAATAAAGTCCGAAAGATGTTTTGCCTTCAATCATTCGCACATCTGCACATCCACACACCCGCAGATCAAAAAGCCTGCTCAAACTGGTTCACCGCATCCTTGCTTTCCAGGATAGAATGCCCCATGAGGAACTCATCCACCTTGCGGGCTGCTTCCCGGCCTTCCGATATGGCCCAAACCACCAGCGACTGGCCCCTGCGCATATCGCCGCAGGCAAATACTTTGCTTACGTTGGTGCGGTAAATGCCTTCTTTGGCTTTTACGTTTTTGCGCTCATCCAGCTCAACATTCAGGTTCTCTATCATGCCGGTATGCTGCGGGAAAAGGAAACCCATCGCGAGGAACACCCGCTGGCATTCAATTTCGCGCTCCGATCCCTCCACTTTTGCAAATTTTATCGGTCGGTTCATTACATCCAGTTCCCAGGTAATATCCACTACGCGGATGGCCCTCAGGTTGCCATTTTCGTCGCCTAAAAACTCTTCGGTATTGATGCCCCAATAGCGGTCACAACCCTCCTCGTGGCTGCTGGTAGTTTTTAGCACCATCGGGTAGGTTGGCCACGGCATGTGTACCGTACGATCTGCCGGTGGTTGCGACATCACCTCGAACTGTTTAATGGAACGCGCACCCTGGCGGTTGGAAGTGCACACACAGTCGGAACCCGTATCGCCGCCACCGATGATGATCACATCTTTATCCGTCGCTAAAATATCGTCCTGGCTAAATGGCGTGCCGCTTACTCGTTTGTTTTGCTGTTTTAAAAAATCCATT
>DASRTD010000035.1:0-5983 GCA_035656115.1 Mucilaginibacter sp. | reverse complement strand
CTATACAGATTACGGTTTTCAAACTGACCAGCCGGCGCACACTTTTGCCTACCTGCAGGAGCCCCTATTGTCGTTGTTGGACAAGGAAAAAAACCGGCTTATCCTTGATTTAGGCTGTGGCAACGGCTATTTGGCAAATTTTCTGATCGGGCGGGGCTTTAATGCTTATGGCACCGATGCTTCGGCGGAGGGTATCGCGATAGCAAAACGAGCAAACCCGGACCGTTTTTTTATACAGGATATTTCGACCGGCGAACTCCCCACGGAACTGCAATCATTAAAGTTCGATACGGTTATCGCAACCGAGGTAATCGAACACCTTTATGATCCGGCGGGCTTTATCGCGTTCTGCAAAAAAATATTAGGCGCCGGCAGTGAGCTCATCATCTCAACGCCCTATCACGGTTACCTGAAAAATTTAATGTTGAGCGTTTTTAATAAATGGGACCATCACCACAGTCCCGGCTGGCATGGCGGGCACATCAAATTCTGGTCGAAAGCCACCTTAAGCGATCTGTTGACCATGCAGGGGTTTGAGGTGCTTACTTTTAAAGGCTGCGGGCGCGTCCCCTATTTTTGGAAATCAATGATCATCAAAGCAAAGCTATCTTGAGCAGGCCGTTTTCATTTATCATCATCACTTATAACGAGGAAATGCACCTTCCCCGTTTGCTCAATTCTATCGTTGACTTAGATGCGCCGATTTTTGTTTTAGATTCAGGGAGTACTGACAGTACATTTCAAATAGCTAAAGCTGCAGGCGCAACCGTTTTACAGCATCCGTTTGAAAACCATCCGCTGCAATGGGATTTCGCGCTGAAAAACTTTAAAATCGATACGCCCTGGGTGATCTGCCTGGATGCCGACCATACCGTAACGCCCGAACTAAAAAAACACCTGGATGCGTTTGCCGATGAGGATTTCGCCGGGGTTAACGGCATTTATTTTAACCGCAAGAATTTCTTTAAGGGCCGCTGGCTAAAACACGGCGGTTATTATCCCTTTTATTTGTTAAAGATGTTCAGGTACGGCATCGGGTATTCCGATCTGAATGAGAATATGGATCATCGATTCATCGTTCCGGGGAAAACGATCATCTGGAAAGATGGCCATCTGCTGGAGGAAAACCTGAAGGAAAACCAGATCAGCTTTTGGATCGCCAAACATAACCGGTATAGCGACCTGGTTGCGCATGAAGAAGTTGAACGGATGATGCAGATGCGCCAGCAGACCATTAAACCGCATTTTTGGGGCTCGCCGGATGAGCGCACCGCCTGGCTGAAGCAACTGTGGTGGCGGCTGCCGCGGTACCTGAGGCCCATGCTGTATTTTACTTACCGCATGATCTTTCAACTGGGAATACTTGATGGCCGCATTGGCGTGATCTTTCATTTTTTACAGGGTTTTTGGTTCAGGCTGATTGTTGATGTGAAGATCGACGAAATTCTGCAGCAGCAAAATGCCGGGAAGACGGTTCCCAAAAGGACAAGCAGCCCGCTGCGGTTTGCGCTTGTATTTGTCATTCTTTTCGCCGTATTCTATTATTTCAACATCTTGTTTTTTGCGCTTACCTCACGTGGAAGCCACTATTCGCCTTTTTTAGCCGGGCATTTGAACTATATCGCCGGCCTTCGCAGCATGTTACTAAAATCCAGCGCCGGGATACTTAACTTGTTGGGATTTGCAGCCATAACAAACGACTATGATCTGTTGGTTGCCGGGCATGGCACCCTGCAGGTGGTTTACTCCTGCCTGGGGCTGGGCGTAATCAGCTTCTTTGCGGCGTTTGTATTGGCCTATCCAAAAAAATGGAAGCTCAGGTTCATTTTCCTGGTCAGCGGCATTATCGGTATTGAGTTGTTGAATGTGCTGCGGTTTGTGCTGCTATCCATTTTCTGGGATAAGCGCGATAATCACATTATTGATCATCACGCCATTTTTAATATCATCCTGTACCTGGTAATTGCCATAACATTGTATTTTTGGGTTAGGCACGATGATGTGCTAACGTAGCACCATGCGCAAAACTGATCTTTCAACCTACAATAATCATCCCTTTAACCCCGGAGGCACCGCTTTTAAAAGGTTTTTATGGTATTACATTAATGCTGTTTTTTTTAAAACCAGTTTGTTACCGTCGAATACTTTCAGGTGTTTTTTGCTGCGTTTATTCGGCGCCACGGTTGGCAAAGGCGTTACCATTAAACCGGGCGTCAATATAAAATATGCGTGGCACTTAACCGTTGGCGACGATACGTGGATAGGAGAAAATGTTTGGATCGACTGCTTGTTGCCGGTTAGCATCGGCAGCCACGTGTGCCTGTCGCAGGGGGCGGTATTGCTCACGGGCAACCATAACTATAAAAAAACCACTTTCGACCTTATTGTTTCAGGATTTACTTTAGAGGATGGCGCCTGGATAGGCGCTTGTGCTGTTGTAAACCCCGGGATATCCGTAGGCACCCATGCGGTTTTAACCACAGGCTCCGTTGCGACGAAAAATCTGGAACCCTATTGTATTTACCAGGGCAACCCTGCCGCAAAAATCCGTGAACGGATAATAGAGTAGTAAATTTTTGATATCCCTAATGACCGTCATATAAACGATGGAAACCCCTCCTGGTAATTCACACAAAATCATTCTTGCCATTATGGGCGTGATAGTGCTGGGCATGGGTGTTGCCTTATTTTTTATTCCACCTGCATTATTTACCGACCCGTCGCAAGGCTTCCAGGTTTTGCAAAGCATGCAGCATGGCTCAGGGTTTAATAACCTGGTAAGCCCCGACCAGGGCGATTTTTCCCAAAATTATACCCAGTTTTTAACCTGGTGGTCGCCGGGGCAATACCTGGCGCCTTATTGTTTTCAACGGATAACCGGCCTGGACCTGGCGCATGGCATTGTAATTACAACGGTACTGGCTGAATTTTTGGGATTGGCCGGTCTTTTTTATTTTTTCAGGAAGATCGGCTTTACGCCTGTCGTTGCCTCGGTTAGTTTGCTATTTATCGTCAGCCAGGTGGTGTTTATGGTGCCGCATGTTTATTATTCCGGCGGCGAGATATTGCTGTTTGCTTTTGAGGGGTGGTTTCTGTACGGCTGCGTTGCGCTAAAACGAGCCGATTGGAAACTGTTTTTATTTGTATTGCTTTCGGGTTTCGTCGGTTTCTTTTTGAAATCTTCATTTTTATGGATTTATGGGGGCGGATTGCTTTGCTTATGGATTGGCCTGTGCCAGGGCAACAGGCAATGGGCTAAATGGATAAAAAATGGCTTTTGGGTAGGCTTGCCTGCGGCGATCGCTGTTGTGGTGATCTATCATTTTTATATTGCAAAAGGCGATAGCCCTATAACCGGCGCGACAGGACTAAAGTTAACGGCGGAGACGTTTAGCTATCCGCTTGCTTCGCCTGTGCTCGCTGGCTTTTCGCTTGATGATATGCTTAACGGGCTTGTCGACCATTTCGGGAAACCCTTATTTAGCCAGCAATGGGCGTTAATTATTTTGATAGCAGCTGCTTTACTAAGTGTCGTATTGGTTTGGCTTATTGTCCGTGGCATACCAAACAAAAACTACCGCTTGTTTGTGATGGTTTTTTACGCGGCCGCAGTCCTGTTTTTTGGCGTTTCGTACCTGCGACAGCTGAATATTTCAATGGAGGCCCGGCATTTTCGTATAATTGGGTTGCTGGTGACACCGGGCGTTATTTACCTTGCGGCACATGTCAAAACCGGCTACAAAGTGCTATTTGCGCTGATTTTTTTATGGATAGCAGGCTACAGCTTATCCTACCTGGTAAATGGCTATAAGACAAACCGCAAGCTGGCACGGGGTATTACAGGCATTGCGCAGCCCAATATCGACCAAGCGGCATTGAACCAGGTGCTAAAACTTGACCGTGAAAAAAGAGGCATCACCTTTGTTTTTATCGGCGACGACATCGGCCTGGAACTGCAGCACAACCGTTACCTGAGTTTGCCGCCAGTCCCCGATTCGCTTAAAATCAGTACCGACGATTATGAATACGATGGATTTGGAGGCCCGCTATACATTATCCTGCCCGAAACCTATAATGGTCCAAAAGAAAAGCTGGTGATGAAAAGTTTTCCAAACTATGCGGGTTGGAATGTGTCAATGATCGACAAATATTTTGTTTTGTACGTGGCGGATCGTAAAAAGTAGTTGATTAGGCTGACTGAGTTGAATAGGTTAGATTGAGTTACCAGGGTTTAACCAACTTATTCAACTTAATCTAACTTAATCAACTCTTCCCAAAATTGATTTCACGCCATAACAGATCCTTCAGCTCATCCAGGTTTTTTTGAGCTACCGAGGAGATGAATACAGAAGGAACGCCCGCCGGGAGTTCCTTTTTCATTTCCGCCTGGAGTTCCTCGTCGAGCATGTCCGATTTGGTGATGGCCAGCACCCGCGGCTTGTGCATCAGTTCGGGGTTGTACTCTTTTAGCTCATGCAGCAATATGTTGTATTCTTCCTTAATGGTCCGGTTAGTATCCGCCGGTATCATAAATAACAGCACGGAATTACGCTCAATATGCCGTAAAAATCGAAAACCTAACCCTTTCCCTTGCGAGGCGCCTTCAATAATACCCGGGATATCCGCCATAACGAATGATTTGCTGCCGCGATAAGCAACTATACCCAAGTTAGGCACCAGCGTAGTAAAGGCATAATCGGCTATTTCGGGTTTGGCTGCAGAAACTACAGAAAGCAGGGTTGATTTGCCGGCATTGGGGAAGCCAACCAGGCCAACATCGGCCAGTATCTTTAGCTCAAGCACATTCCATTCTTCCTTGCCCTCTTCGCCGGGCTGTGCAAAGCGCGGGGTTTGCAGGGTAGGGGTTTTAAAATGCCAGTTGCCCAGGCCGCCGCGGCCGCCTTCGGTCAGTATGCGCGTCTCGCCATCTTTGGTGATCTCGAACAAAATTTCACCGGTTTCAGCATTTTTGGCAATGGTACCCAGGGGTACTTCCAGTATTTCGTCGCTGCCGGTTTTCCCTGTTTTCAGCGTGCTGCCGCCCGGTTCGCCATCGCCGGAAATTACGTGTTTGCGAAATTTTAAATGAAGAAGCGTCCAAAGCTGGGCGTTGCCCTTCAAGATCACGTGCCCGCCCCGGCCGCCGTCGCCGCCATCGGGACCGCCTTTTGAGGTAAACTTATCGCGATGCAAATGTGCCGAGCCAGCTCCGCCATGGCCGGAACGGCAGCAAATCTTTACATAATCGACGAAGTTTGAACCTTGAGACATTTGTTATTTCGGATTTACGATTTACGAATTCGGATTTGTTTAACCGGTGAATTTAGAATTTAACATTGAGGTGGCTAAATCCTAAATTGAATCCCGATAGCTATCGGGACCGAAGTCCGAAATCAATATGAATCGATCACAGCATTTATCCCATCGAATATCTCTTCGAGCGAGCCGATGCCATTGATGCTTTTAAATTTATGCTGGTTTTTATAGAAGCCCGCAACGGGGGCTGTTTTATCATTATATTCTTTAATGCGCTTGCGTATAACTTCCGGGTTAGCATCATCAGGCCGGCCGGAATTTTTTCCTCTTAACAACAAACGATGTTCCAGTTCGTCGTCGGTCACTTCCAATGCTATCATTCCCGATATGGGCGCATTTTTGCTTTCAAGCAGCCGATCAAGCGCTTCAGCCTGAGCAACTGTACGCGGGAAACCGTCAAAAATAAAGCCTTTGGCATTTTTATTAGCGTCCAGCTTGTGGCTGATCATGCCAATAACCACCTCATCAGGTACTAATATACCATGGTCCATTAGCTTTTTTGCCTCCAGGCCAAGTTCAGTCCCCTGTGAAATTTCGCTGCGCAGCAAATCGCCGGTTGAAAGATGGATCAATCCATGTTTCTCGATTAATTTTTGCGACTGCGTACCTTTTCCCGCGCCCGGGGGGCCAAACAATACCAAATTTAGCATAGGCTGAACAAATTTAA
>DASRTD010000034.1:0-47351 GCA_035656115.1 Mucilaginibacter sp. | reverse complement strand
CGGGCGAGGACACAATACCTATCATACCGTTTGCCACTGTTATGCCGTAATAATTTACCGGGTCGATCTTATCAGCCTTAATCACCCATGGATCCTGTGCGTAGGCAGCTGTCGTAAAGAATAAGCCTGCAGATAGGAACGCAGCGTATAATCTATTCATATTTAATTATTTAGCTTAAAAAATCTCACGGGGCCATTATCAACGGCTACTGCATAAATAGTACCTGCAGCTGTTTTTATTGCTTTGATGTCCCGTACTTCGCCCCGCAGCATAAACCCTGAAGATACCGGCGAAGTCCATTTAAATCCGCCGTTTTTTTCCACCGTCATCAAGTCGCCGTAATCGGCATCATAACGACCCTCAAATGGTAGAACACCTGAAAAATTGCCGCCCGCAAGTAAATAATCAACGGACCCCGGAATATTTGCAAATGCAAAAAGCGGCGATACCTGGGCGGATGACGGGAAGGGTTTAAAATCGAAACGGCCATTTCCCTTATTAAAGAACACACCCGAGGTGAATGAGGTAACCTTTAAAGGGGTGGTCCCTTTTAACGAATCGCCGAATATTTGATCGACGGTTTTTCCCGCATAATCATGGTAATACAGGTACTTCTTTTTCAGCATCGGTATCTGCTTTTCGATATCGCCCTTGCCTAAAAAGGTATATTCTTTCCCGTCGATGCTATGGGTTAGCAAAGGGTCGACAGTGCCATTTTTGTCTATATCTGCTAAATACAGCTTAACCGGATCTTCCGGCGTTGGCTGCAGTTTCGAATTCCAACCATAGTTGCCGGCTATTATATCAATTTTCTCGTCGCCATCTACGTCTGCAAGCACCACGCGCTGCCACCAGCCAGGCTGCTTTTCCATTTCCGGCTGCTTCAACTCCACAAACTTCCCCTTTTTGTTCATGAAAACTTTTACCGGCATCCATTCCCCCGCCACTACCAAATCGGGCCAGCCGTCGCCATCCAGGTCGGCAAAGGCAGCCGAGCGGATCATCCCTGCATACTTGAGGTCATCAGGAATTTGCACTTTTTGGTAATGACCATGGCCATCATTCATCAGCAGGTACGATTCGGGTATATTGCCAAACTTCCAGGCATCAGGCGCACCGGCCACAAAAATATCGGGGTAACCGTCGTGGTTTACGTCAGCCACAGCGATGGCAGCCTTGTTTAATTTGATAGATGGAATATTATCCGACCGTTTAAAGTTTCCGTTTCCATCGTTAATGTACAACCTGTCAGCAAGTTGCGGCAATCCATTAGGCAATTCATTTCCGCCGCTTACCACGTAGAGATCGGGATAGCCATCCTGGTTGACGTCTAAAAACGCCGCGTCAACATCTTCACAGCCTGCATCGGCAACAAAATCAGGCTGTACCGTTTCCTTAAACTTACCATCGGGCATCTGAATGAATAAAGCGCCGGGCTGGCCCCTGGCCCCGCAAATATAGAAGTCATCCAACCCGTCGTGGTTCACATCGGCCACGGCAATGCGCGGGCCTTCCTCCGATAGCATGTGAGGAATGAGTGGCTGCTGGTTAAAATCCACATAGTCATCCTCCTTATGCTTCCAGTTCAGATGGATATCGTTTGTAATCTCTTTAAAAACTGGCTTCGCTGGTGGGAAAAACCGATTATGAACAAAATGACCATTGGCATTTTTCTCGTCTATCGTCAACACCTGGTCACTCTTTACTTTATGCATCACCTGGTAGGTTTGGTCTGGCCATACGATCAGCAAACTATCTATCAAAGTACTGCTGCCCAGCCCAAAATGCAGCTTCGGTTCAACAGACGACTGGAAACCCCTCGTGAGCATCAGCTCTTCGTACTGCATTTGCTTACCGCAAAAAACATAGGCTTTCGCCCCTATTCCAAAATGGTTATCCCTCGTCCCGTTAAATCTCACGCTTAGGTAATGGCTTCCCTTTGATACATTTTTGTAGATGCAGGCGGTATGGTTCAAGTTATTGGTAACCAAATCCAGGTTGCCATCGTTATTCAGGTCGGCATAAGCCGCACCATTGGAGAGCATCGTATCCCTAAAGCCCCAGGCAGCGCTTTTGTCTATAAACTTTTCGCTGTTTGTACCTTTAAAAATATAGTTATGCGATACGCCGGAGGGCATTTGGTTAATGGCTAAATTGTCCATTCCATGCCCGCTGTGCAGACTGCCCTGCACCGATATATTAGAAATAAAACTTATAAAATCCATATCAGTGGGCCGTCGTTTTATGCCGTTCGCTACAAAAAGGTCTTTTATACCATCATTATCATAATCTGCCAGCAAAGGGCTCCAACTCCAATCGGTCGCGGCAACGCCATCCATCAGCCCCACATCGCTGAAGGCTTCCCCGTTACCGAGATTTTTCTGCAGGCAATTGCGCGAGTATTGATATTGAAAGCCGCCGTCCAAAATTTTTATTTTGTACTGGTCATATGACTCATCGCCAATGTAGGTCTTCAGCAAAGCTTCGTCAGCGGGCAGCATGTCCGCCGTGACGATGTCCAGTTGCCCGTCGTTGTTAAAATCGGCAATATCATTACCCATACTAAACCGGCTGTAGTGGTTAAAATGTTTAGCGCCCGACTCGGTGAACGTCCCATCGTGGTTATTGATGTAATAATAGTCGTTCTCATGAAAATCGTTGCCTTCGTAGATATCATCCCAGCCGTCATTGTTCAAATCTCCGATGGCTATGCCGAGGCCGTAACCCAGCGCGCTGCTGTAAATGCCGGCTTTTTGCGTAACATCCACAAAACGGTTGTTGTCGTTCAGGAATAGTTTGCTGCCAGCCTGGTTGTTGATCTTTTTTCTTAGCGAGGTGTCACCATACGTATCAACGGAGTGGTTGGATTGATTCAGCAAAAAGCAATCGAGCTTGCCGTCATGGTTATAATCAAAGAAAGCTGCCTGGGTGGAAAACCCCGAAAAGTCAAGGCCGTATTTTGCGGATTCTTCGGTAAAAGTTCCATCATGATTGTTAATATACAACATGTTATGCCCTTTAAAACCAAGCTTGCCCGAGATGCAGCAAACATAAATATCAAGGTAACCGTCGTTGTTTACGTCGGCCATAGTAACGCCGGTACACCAATCGGCATCGCCGACCACGCCTGCTTTTTCGGTAATGTCCTCAAACTGGTAATTCCCTTTGTTTAAATAGAGCTTATTTCCGCCTTTTTTATTCGAGGTAAAAAATATATCCGGCAGTCCGTCATTGTTGATATCCCCTATAGCTACTCCGCCGCCATTATAAAAGTACAGGTAATTTAAGATGCCCGGGTAGTCGTTGTCATTTAGCGTGTTTGTAAAATGAATATTGGTTTGAGTTGAGTCCAGCAGCTGAAAAATTTGCGGTTCGTTGGCCTTTTGGGTGCATGCGCTTAAACTGATCGTCCATGTTAACATGAAAAAAAACAGGCGTAAGCCGGATTTTACCCTAAAAATGCTTTCAGTCATTCAGTTCTCGATTAAAAAAATAACAGTCGCAAAGACGCATTTTATCGCCGGATCAACAAATATTAGCTATTATTTTTTTGTTTTAACAGTTTATTAATCGGAGTCGAAATTTACCACATTTTGGAGTAAGTTCAAACATTTTCCGTCGGTTAATTAAGATATTTTTTTGGCATAAAACGTTCAAAATATGGCCTTTTTTTGAGCAGAAACGGCCTTTTTTTTATAAATTTATCCTCTCGTATAAACCCATTTTTAATGATCAAAAAAGTTATTGTTTCCTTAGTTCTGGCCGCGCTTATTATCTCTCTTTTTTTTATCCGGGTAGACCAGCAGAAAACTGTTTCGGTAAAAGCCCCATTTTTAAGTGTTTATGCCCTTTTATCCAACCCGAGTAAATGGCCGGCCTGGCAAAGCGACTTAAGAAAAGCAGTCGCTGCAGACTCTGGCATGCTTGTGATCCAAAAGCAAAACGGATCCTTCACAGTAGCGTACGATGATACTATGGCCTTCAAGGTAAAGGAAGCGGGGAATATTTTCGAAATACACCAAAATATCGGTTTCGAAAAATCTGATTACGTCTACGAAGTCATTCCCGGTAAGTTTGATAAAAAACAGGATGATACCAGGGTTACTGTCGACAGGGAAACGTCGGGAATTAAATACCTGGCGGGCCTGATCATTCCTTCAGACTTTAGCAAGACGCATATTGACGATATAAAAGCCTATTTTGAAACCGACAGCCTGCTGTACGGCTATCATATTTTTAAGATACGGGTTCCGGATGCGAACCTGATAGAAGTAAGTAAAAAAGTACTGAAAAAAGATAAATTTACGACGGCCGCCCAACTGTTAGCCACCCTGCAAAATTATGTTAAAGTCAACAACATCAGGCAAATGCAACCACTGATCGCCCAATTTTTGCGAAAGGGAAAGGATTCCTCGCAGGTTAACGTCGGATTTTTCATCGACAGGGAAGTAAAGTCGGATAAGTTAATTCATTTTGTAAGAATGCCGATCGGCGGCCCGCTTTATGTTGCTAATTATAGCGGACCATTTAACAAAAGGCAAAAAGTCTATTCGGGCCTCGATCAGTATTTTACCGACCATTTGTACCAACAGGCCATAGTACCTTTTGAAACCTACCTGGATAACAAACTGCCGAAATCGGACAGCGACAAAGTGAATATCAGGGTAAACTATACCGCCTATTACTAACCTCAACTGCTTTTAGTTTTTCTTAAACAGCTGGAGTGCATCATTGTTCCGGGCGACGATGATTTGTTGGCCTGCTTTTGTTTTGATTGTTGCGATATCCCGCACTTCGCCTTTTATAAACAAACCGCTTTGCGCCGGCGGTAAATAGTCAAACCCATGTTTCGCATTACCCAGCAATGTACAGCCAAAACTTGCATCGTATCTGCCAACTTCCGGTTTTAAACCGTAGAAGTTCCCGCCCAGGAATAAATCCTTTATACCATCATTGTTAATGTCGGTCACCAAAACGCTAAATACTGGCGAAAACTGCGCCCTGACAGGCAACGGATGCGCTTTAAAATTCCCCCCGCCATCGTTATAAAAAACACAGGTTTGCGTTTGCGTAACGGTCAAAACTGACGCCCTGTCAAGTTCTCCGGCCGTAAATATCTCTTCAATGCTTTTGCCAGCATATGCGTCGTACCTTAAAAACTTCTTTTTAAGGTACGGAAGCTGCTTGATCATATCGTCATGCAGGTTGAATGGATAAGCCTTACCGTCGGTTTTATAATAAACAGGAATACACTCCACCTGTCCGTTGCCATCAAAATCAGACACATATAATTTTGCCGGATGATCGACATCGGCTTTGATTTTAGAATTAAGTCCCATATTGCCGGCGATCAGGTCGGGTTTACCATCGCCATTCAAATCAGCTACCGTTAAACAATTCCACCAGCCTGAAGAGTTTGCAATTTCGCTTGTCTTAACAAGTTTACCGTCGACATATTTCAGGATGGTCACCGGCATCCAGTCGCCAACTACAACCAGTGCGTTTTTTCCTGATCCATCAATATCAACCCACTGCGCATCCGTTACCATCCCCAGCGTTTGCAACTCGGGCGCGAGCGTCGCGGTCACATCTGTAAAATTTCCATGGCCGTCATTTCGCAATAATTTACTTGATGGGATAACGCCATAAGCACCGGGCACGCACCTTGCACCGATAAAAAGATCGCCATTGTCTTTATTCAGCCTAACGCACGAAGCATTTATTGAAATTAACGGCCAACCGTTGAACTTACGGGTGAAATTCCCTTTTCCGTCGTTTACGTACATCCGGGCCATCAGGTCAAGTGAACCTTCTTTTTCCAGGTTGCCGCCCGACACTACTACCAGGTCCATCCGCCCGTTGTGTTCGGCGTCGAAAAACAACGCGCCAATATCTTCACTGTTTTTATCCTGTTCAAAAGCGTTCTGTCGTTTTTGGATGAAAGTCCCGTTGGGCTGTTGTATGAACAACTTTGCGGTGTCGCCGGTTGCGCTGCCCATAAAAAAATCGGGCAAGCCGTCGCCATTTACGTCGGCAACCGCCAGCTTTGGTCCTTCTGTTGATAGCATTTTAGGGATAAGCCGCTGATCATCAAAGTCTTTATAGTCATTCTCTTTATGATAGATGTCCCCGCTAATGTTTGTAGCGGTTACATTTTTATAAAAAGGCTTAACTTTATTTTCTGCAGGCCTCCAGGTAAGGTTTGCGTCCGATTGCTTAAGGGTGATCGTGTTGTTTGTACCGATATTTTTAAGCACCTGCATTTTCATATCCGGCCAAACAACCCTCAAACTATCAACTGTTTTATAACTGCCCGTGCCAAAGTTTAATACAGGTTCGCTGCTGCTCTCGAAGCCCCTCGTTGGCATTTGCTCCAGCAGTTGCTGCATCCCTTTAGTGTAGATAGTCACCTTTGCACCGATCCCGAAGGTGTTCATGCCGCTGCCCTTCAGGTTCACTTTGAGGTAATGGGCGTGCGTCCGCTCAGAGGTCATGTTGCGGTAAATAAACGCCTGGCCGTTCTCGTTGTTTACTACCAGGTCAAGGTCGCCATCGCCGTCCAGGTCGCCATAAGCGGCGCCGTTACTAAATGAAGGCGTTGAAAAACCAAGGTTGATGGATTCATTCTTAAATTGCAGGTTGCCCTGGTTTACAAAACCATAACTGGCAATAGGCGTTTTGGCCATTTTGTCGAGCAACTTTTTAGCTTTAAACCCGCCATGTTTGATTTGATTTATCACTTCATCGCTGCTGAAATAGGCCATAAAATCCTGATTGGTCAAATCGCGGCTGATGCCGTTGCTTACAAATACGTCTTTCCATCCGTCGTTATTAAAATCAAAACATAATGCACCCCAACTCCAGTCGGTAGCGTTAACGCCCGCGAGGTCAGCAATTTCGCTGAAAGTACCATCGCCGTTGTTCAGTTGCAGGCAGTTCTTGGTGAACTGGTGATGGTAATCGCCCCTCAGTTTGGCGTTATAAACATCATATTCGTCAAACTTAGTGGTGGTTTTCAACCTATAATCGTTTTCGGGCAGCATATCCGTCGTGAAAATATCCAGTTTGCCGTCATTGTTAATATCCGCGATGTCCGATCCCATGGACGACAAGCTCATGTGCATGATGTCGTCATTGCTTACTTCTTTAAACTTGCCGTTATGCAGGTTTTGGTATAAATAATCGTGTTCAAAAAAATCGTTTGAAATGTACATATCGTCCCAGCCGGTATTGAATAAGTCGCCCGCGCCCACGCCAAGGCCAAAACCGATTTCGCTCCCGTAAATGCCGGCCTGGGCGCTTACATCAACAAAATGACCGTGACCATCATTATGATAAAGCCTATCGCCGTTGTTTCGATCGCGTATATCTCTTAAATCCTGCCCTGAGCCGAAACTATTAGTCGAACGATAGCTATTGTTCAACAAAAAACAATCCAGGAAACCGTCGTGATCGTAGTCAAAAAATATAGCCTGGGTAGAAAGTCCCGGGTCAGCAAGGCCGTATTGTTCGGCTTCCTCTTTAAAAGTGCCGTCTTTCTGGTTAATGTATAGTTCATTCCTCCTGTCGGCATTGCCCAGGCCACCGCTATTGCTGATATAAATATCCAGCCAACCATCGCCGTTAATGTCAACCATAGTAACACCTGTATGCCAGCGATGATATTTATTCAACCCTGAACCTGCGGTTACATCCTTAAATTTCCAATTACCCTCGTTGATATAAAGCTTGCATTCCCCCTGGTTTGAGGTGAAAAAAATATCCGGCTTGCCATCATTATTTACATCGCCGATGGCCACTCCTCCGCCATTATAAAAGTTACGGTAGTTAAACACGTTAAAATCGCCATCATCGACTACTTTGTTGTTGAAGGTGATGCCGGTTTGGGAAGATGGCATTAGCTGGAAAAGGGCGTCTTTCTTATCTGGTTCGCTATTTTTCTTGCAGGAATTGGTAACCGCCAAAAAAAGCAATAAAAAATACAGCAGGGGAAATCTTCTCATCAAACAAATTTACGAAACTAAAAATGGAGTGGTAAAAATTACCACTCCATTTCAAACTGATTATACTATTAAGAATTAATTATACCCCGGGTTTTGAGTTAAATTGGGGTTTGCATTGATTGCCGTTTGCGGAATCGGCAACAATTGCGCGTGGTTATCCGGATCAACAAAGCTCTTAAATTGTTTTTTGTCGCCAAAATGGCCGAAACGGATCAAATCCTCTCTCCGCCAGCCTTCCCAAACAAATTCACGGCCTCTTTCGTTCAGAATGCTGTCAAGTGCAAATGCCCCGGCGCTGAAGTTCGGCATCCCTGCCCTTGCCCGTACGGGCGCGATAAAGGTTAATGCAGCACCAGGATTGCCCAAACGCATCTGGCATTCAGCCTGCATTAACAATACATCCGAATAGCGAAAGCAAGCCCAGTCGGCATCCTGGTTAGCATTACCCGGTGTAATTTGCCATTTTTGCATGCGTACACCGTCGTATTCAGTGGCGTTGGTTAAACTTGAAACCTGCGGCCTGAAATTTAACACCAGTGAGCTATCGCTGCCCCTGGTCCGTATGGGCGTTACGCCATCCAACTGATATTGAATGCCAAACTGGAAACCGGCCCGGCGGGTATCCGAAGTATTAAACAATTGGAAATAATCTGCATTTGTACTAAAACCATTCCATGGGCCGCCGGTGCTGCCCCAGCTATATTTTGCCGCCTGGTTGTAGTGAAAGGTCGTCATTTGTATATTTTCGCCGGTACCATAAATATGGTCATAAGGGACAACAAAAATATTCTCGACATTACCCTGGTTGTTATTGCTGGAAAAGTTATCCAAAAAATTAGGTTGTAATGCGTAACCAGCAGTCATTAACGAATCACAATAAGCGGAACACGCGGTATAACCGCTGGTGCCGGTTGAGCCGGTAATAACATTTTGATTTAAGTACAATTTAGCCAGCAAAAAGTAAGCCGCCCATTTATTCATCCTGCCATACTGGCTTGGATCCACGGCAGGTGTTTTTGAGCTTAACAATGGGCCGTTGGTTTTTAATTCGGTAATTAAAAAGTTATAGGTGTCGGTTGCAGCAGTGGTTTTCACCGTACTGGCATCCGTGCTCGATGAGACGATAAGCGGCACATTGCCCCAGTTGGTAAGCAACAAATAATATTGATAAGCGCGCACCACCTTTAACTCGGCGATTGAATAGGCAGTACCCGAATTTTGCGGCAAACCCTGCAAAAGGCTGATGGTAATGTTCAAAGCACCAACGGTATTATAAATATCCGTCCAGGCCCCCGAAATGGCGCCATGCGCCGGGGTGTATTGATGCAGCCAAAATTGGATATGCGTACCACCGTCGGCCCAGTCGCCGCCGATGCGGGTCGGGACAATTAATCCGTCGCCGGTACATTCCGCGTTGAACAACACATCGCTGTTCCCGGATATATACCGCAATTTGGTATAGGTACCCAGCACGATTGATTTGAGGTAATCCGGGCTGCCGGCCGCCTCGTCTTTTATCACCGTATCCAAAGCCGGGTTAAGCTGCTTTTTACAGGAAAAAAGACAGGCCCCGATTAAGATAACCGTTGTGATTAATAAATGTATCTTTTTCATATCTTAAAAAATTTATGTTTATTTAAGTATCATGTTAACTCCAAATGAAAGTTCGCGAGGGCGGGGATAAGCATAGTTTGGCAAGTCAATGCCGGTTTGCCCGCCAACAGTTGTTAATTCCGGGTCAATGCCTTTATAACTTGTAAAGGTATATAAATTATTGCCAGCAACATACACACGCAATTTGTCAATATATTTATTATCATTGAATTTCACATTATACCCTATGGTTACGTTCTGCACTTTCATAAATGAAGTGCTTTGCAGCCAAAAAGATGAAGGCTGGGATGTGCTGGTAATGTGATCTTGCGCAGCCTCAGCCAGTACCGCGTAAGTGCCCAGTTTCGGCAAACTGGTGAAGTTCATCGCGTCGGTATTGAAGCCCCGGCTGCCGTAGTCGCCGCGCAGGAAAATAACCAAATCGAATTGCTTATAGGTGAAGTTGTTGGTTATACCGTAAGTAAACTTCGGATCGGTAGTGTAAAACCTCCTATCTCCTGTTCCATCGTCAGCGTAGTTAAGATTTGCAACGTTGGCGGTGGTATCCCTTTGCCCGTTAGCGCCTTTATAATAAAAGGTCTGCTGTCCGCTTGGCAGTTGCCCTGCATATTGCGGCAATAATAAAGTTCCGATAGGATAGCCTACTTTTAAGTAGCCGATCTGTGATATGGCGCCGCTGATGCTCAGCCCGTTGGTTGCGCCCACATTTGCCTGGTTAACGGTGAAGTTTGTGTTGTCAAACGTTCCGGACAGGTTAGTGATCTTATTGCGCACGATGGAGATATTAGCGCCTGCGTTCCATGAGAAATCCCTTGTTTTTGCAATCACTCCATTAAGACTTAAATCAAATCCTTTGTTGCTTAAACTGCCGACATTGGCGAGTATGGTGGTAACAAAAAACTGGCCTCCGGTTGGCACCGTGTAAGGATATAATAAATGGTTGGTGATGCCGCTAAAATAATCAACACTTCCGGATAAACGTCCGCTGAATAAGCTGAAATCAACCGCTACGTCGGTAGTAGTTTTTACTTCCCATCTTAAATTCGGATTTTGGTTTTGAATGGAGAAGTTGCTGGTGAACCAACTGTTCAAAGCGCCATCATAATAGGGTGAACCGGTTGAACCAAACAAGAATTGAGAGCCATAGGCGGTTATCGCGCCCTGGTCACCCACCTCGCCCCAGCCGCCCCTCAGTTTCAGGGAATTAAGCCAGTTAATACTTTTCATGAAATCCTCGTTGCTGATCACCCATGCGGCGTTCACAGAAGGGAAAACACCGGATTGGTTATTTATTCCCAATTTATTCGACCAATCGTAGCGAACATTACCTGTAAAATAGTATTTGTCAGCAAAGTTATACTCAGCCCTGCCGATCCAAGAATCCAACTTTGAACCGTTATAGAAAGAAGCTAAGTCAACGCCGGCGGCCACCTGGTTGGCTGCGCCGATATTTTCGTTGGGTAAATTAATACCATTAAAGTTATGGGCAGCAACGTGCATGCCTGAATAAGTAAAGGTATTGCCTTCGTAACCGCCCAATAAATTCAGCCTGCTTTTGCCGAAAGTGGTTTTATAAGACACTGTTGCGCCATACGTCAGGCTATTACTGTTATACGAGGCTTTGTCAACATCGCCGTCGGATGCCAATTCACCGGGCACGGTTGTCGGTGTAAGCCCGTAGCCCAGTTGGTCGGTTACGCCGCTTAACAAGGTTGAAGGCGGCAGATATAAGTTATAGGAGTCGCTTTCTTCGGTTCCCCTTATGAAGGGCGTAAGGTTTAAACCTTTAACTATCTGGTAGTCCAACTGTAAATTACCGCTCAATTTATCCAGAATACCTGTGTTGGTAACCAATGCCAGGTGAGGAACGGGGTTAGTTTCGTCGGTATTGTTTATATATTGGTATTGAGACGGATTAAGCGGATCATATTCACTGATGACCGATGGCACGAAGGCAGCATCCGAAAAAGCGTTGTGGTCTGCAAAGTTAGCGTTGGTATGCGTGCCCTGCAGGTTCATGGTGATGGTCAGTTTATCGTCAAGCGCCTTTTGATCAAAATTAAAACGCGCGTTAAGGTCTTTCCTTTCGGAGGTGATGGCAATACCCTCCTGATCGGTATAAGTTACCGACCCCCGGTAGTGGCTTTCATTTGTACCGCCGGAAATAGCGAGGTTTTCATTATGGGTAAACCCATCGCGCAATAATGTTTTATACCAATTGGTATTAGCACCCTGGTTGGCAGTGGTCGATGGATTAGCCGGGTCAAATGCCGGCATTGCGTGGCCGTAAAAAGATTGAAACATCGATAAATACTGGCTGGCATCCGCAAAATCCTCCAGGTGCTCAACCGACTCTGAAGCAACATACGAGTTAAATGTTACCTGCGGTTTTCCTGCCTTGCCGGTTTTAGTGGTGATCAATATTACACCGCCGGCCGCGCGTGAACCATAAATGGCGGCGGCAGAGGCATCCTTTAAAATGTCGAAAGACTCAATATCTTCCGGAGCGAGAGCCCGCGGGTCCGCGCCTTCTACTCCGTCGATCACGTATAACGGGTCGTTACCGCCGGATAAAGAGGCAGTACCCCTGATGCGCACGCTAACCGCGTCGTTCGGGTCGCCGCTGGTTGTTGCAACAACAACGCCGGCTGCTTTACCCTGTAATTCCTCGAGCGGGTTAGTGGTTACGCCCTGTACAAAATCACTTGAGTTAACTTTTACCACAGCGCCTGTCGCATCTTTCTTCCGTACAGTACCATACCCCACCACCAACACTTCGTTTAGCGAACTGTTATTGGCGTCGAGAGAAATGTTAAGTACATCGCCGGTAATCGGTACATCTTTGGAAACATAGCCGATGTAGGATACGGTTAAAGTGGTGGCAGATTGCGGTATGGATAGTTTAAAAGCGCCATTTACATCGGTAATAACGCCCACGGTGGTACCCTTTGCCGTAACTGATGCGCCTATTAAAGGCGAACCGTCTTTTGAGTCTGTAACCTTACCTGTCACCGTCTTATTTTGTGCCATTGCTGGCAGCACAAAAAAGAAACATAGTAAGGCAAGACAACTTACTTTGAGTAAATTTTTAAATTGCATAAAATTGGGTTTGGAGGTTGAATTGGTTGATTAACGTTTTTTAATAATTAACTGCTGGTTTGTTAAATTTTGCTTCCTGATAAACTGTCCGGCTTATCATTCCGTCATAGCAGTTTCAATTGCTTTTCTTTTCTCAAGGAGGTATCGACATATATTTGGTAATTAGTTAATAGTTTGCAGTTTATAATTCGTCGTGTTCTAAGTGCTCACCAAAACACAAAGCTAAAATAACAACCCGGACGCCCTCCAACCGGAGGCACTACATCCAACAACTAAAACGGTTATTTAAAAGGTTTAACAATTGGTTTATTGTGTTGATTAATAGTTATCCTAAATAACCTACTATACAAAGTAACAGGGTCGTTACAGCAATACCTATTTGTTTACTAAAAATTTCAAAAAATATCAGATTTTTTAAAATTAAAATTCTGATTATCAAATATTTAAAAATATAAAGGAGTAAAAAAATATAAACTTAATTTAACATTTTTGAATACTTATTTAACACTAAGTACCCCTTCGCGGGAGGTCAAATGGAGTCCTGAAAAATTGGGGTACCAAAAAAATAATGGCCGCCCCGGGAACGATACCGATTTGCTTCTTAGGATCTGCTAAGTCCGTCGACGGCTTTTATTTCCATAATTTTATGATCGAACTGATCGCCGGGAACAAGCGCTTTGGCTTTGATGCGCATTTTATAAACGTAGATGGTGTTAACAGAGTATTCCAGTATATTGGCAATGGTTTCGTTATCATTTATCCCCAAACGCATCAATGCAAATATGCGCAGATCGGTATTCAATACTTCATGGTCCCTTGGCCAAATCTGGTCTTCTTTTTTAAACATCGAATTGAACGAGCTGATGAAATTGGGGAATATTTTAAGGAACACATGATCGAACGTATAAAACAATGTCTCTCTTTCCTTTTTGATGTTGATCTCGTTTACCGATAACAATATATCTTCGTATTTTTTGGTAGCGATCTTTCGCTCCACGTTTCGTTTCAATCTCTCGAGTTTTAAAATATAGCCTGATATCACGTTGAAAAAATACCCGATGTATTCTTCTTTGATGTGCGTATCTTCTTCCAGCTTGTTGTTTATTTTTTCGAGCAGGCCGTTCTTCTCTTCAATGATCCTTTCTTTGTCTTTAACCCTTCGTAACTGGATGAAAACGATAAAGGAAACCAGCGAAACAATTATAGCGATAACCCCGATAGATAATGCGTAAATTAAAAACCTGTTCTTTTCGTTTTCAGAAACTAAAATCTGCTGATTGGCAATGATCGGCAAAACGGCCCCTATCTGAATTTTCCGAAGCCGGGCGCCGTAGAACTGGGCGTTATCCATTGCATTCTGGATAAAAGTATAGGCGTCTTTTAAATTACCTTCCTTGTATAGTTGCTGGCCAAGCTCAAAAGACGCCAGCGTTTCCTTGGTCGACGAACGGATATCGTTAATTGCCCCTATAGCCATCAGTTCCGTGCGTTCGCCGGCCTGGCCGGGGGCGCTGTAGAAAAAGCTGAGGCCAGTGGCCACCATTGCGCGCTGGTGTTCGGTTAGCTGATACTTGGCCAACAATGTGATATAATATACGCTTGGCACTTGCAAATCTCCCGTTATTACTTGCTTATTGCCAAGGTGATAGAGCCTATCGAAGGAGCCGGCTTTAGCAATGGCAATAGCCGAGTCGATATATTTAACCGCCTCCGACTGGTCAAAAGGCGCGTAAGTTTTGTCGTTGTTGTATTGTGCCAGGTCGGAAAAAGCGCGCGATTTGATGGAATAGTACTGTAGCTTGTTTTCGTTATCGAGCACCGCGGTATTGACGGAGTTTAGGCATTCAAAGGTTTCCTTAAACATCCCTGAGGATAGCAACAGGAAGCCCACCTTTATCCGGCTTTCGTTAAGGTGTGCCGCGTTTTTGGTTTGCTGGCTGATATTAATGAGCTTTTGCGTATAAACATAGGCCGAGTCGAACTGAAACACCTTATATTCTTCGTACAGCTTACTGCATAGCGTATATTGCGTGTTATAATCGTTTTGCTGCACAGTTGCCAGTTGCTGCTTCAGTGCCACAATGCGAAGCTCTTTTTGATTATCGTATGCCTTTTCCTTCGCCAGTTCCGTTTTCAATACCGCTAATAAGCTGTCTGTTTTACCTGACGAAAACGCAGGGCATACAAAAGTAACGGCGATTAGAAACGGCAGGAAAATTCTCATACTATAATTGGTTTATTAAGGCTTGACAGCTCGCACTAAAAATAAAATAAAAAACCGACTATACATAACAATGTTAATTGAATGTATAGCCGGTTTCTTTTAAAACAATACTATCAAACTATAATTGAGGCGGATAATATTTATCCATAAGGTTAAGCAATACGCCGTTCGTCCACCCAAAGCCGTCCTGAAGGGGGTATTCGCCTCCGCCAGCTTTGGTATCGGTGTCAACCACGTTGTATTTTTCCATCAATTTACCCGTTTGATTAAACACCTGCAGGTTGGTTTGAATCCAGGTGACGGCAATGTCTTTGGCCAGGCTGGCCTGGTGGTAATTATTCAGTCCGTTTACGGATATGTATTGCAGCGGCGCCCATGCGTTGGGGCTGTCCCACTGCTGCCCCGAGCGGTTTAGCGTAGTAACTAAACCACCAGGCTTCAAAAATCTTGTCTTAAGGTTGGCTGCCACTTTTTCGGCCTGGGTAGCGTTGGCAACACTAAAATCCAGCGGAAACATACCGGCAAGGGTTTGTACAGGCGTGGTATGCTTCTCTTTCCAGTTATAATCCATAAACCAGCCATTTTTTTCGTTCCACGAATATTTTAAAATGGCGTTTTTGCGGGCTTCCGCCTTGGCCAGGTATTTCAGGTAATCGCCATGCTTACCCTGCAACTGGTACGAGCGCGCTATCGAAAGCTCCAGGTGGTATAGCAAACAATTCAGATCCACGGGAATAATAAACGTAGTTTGAATGGTTTCCAGCCTACCGGAGGTATCCATCCAGCGTGTACTGAAATCCCAGCCAGATTCAGCCGCCGCGCGGACATTGCGGTAAAAATCGCCCTGGGTTTCTTTTGTTAGTTTGGCCGCATCCACATCTTTTTTGTATGATTCCTCGCGTGGCTGGTCCGATTCGTCCCAGTAACGGTTCATTATCTCGCCGTCCGGCAATCTCACCGAGTTGCGATAGGCCTCACCGGGATGCAGGGCCGGCGCGCCCATCATCCAAAACTGGTATTCCTTCAACAGTTCGGGCTGATATTTAACCAGTACTGCATCGCTTTCATCTTTTGCCAAAATATCAAGCATCATCGAAAAAAAAGGCGGCTGCGAACGGGTTAAATAATAGGTACGGGTACCGTTCGGTATAAAACCATAAGTATCAATAAGGTAGGCGAAATTGCTAATCATGTTTTGGATCATCACTACCCGGCGGCTTTCCTGCAGGCCGAGCATGGTAAAGTACGAGTCCCAGTAATACATTTCGCGGAAACGGCCGCCCGGCACAATATAGTCGTACGGCAAGGGTAGCAGTGATGAATATTTGGATGTGGAATCGGGCTTGCGCGACAACACTTGCCAAAGGGTATCGATATGCTTGCGGACACCGGTGTTAATATCCGTTTTAAAAATGATGCGCGGGCCGACAGGTGGTGTAAAGTTAATGTCAACAAACTTTTTCAGGTCGAAACCGGGGGCATCTTTCTGCGCATTAAAATCCTGCATGATGAGCGCAGGGTCGCGTTTCGGGGTTGCATCGACAAATGTCTTATTATCCGGAAAGATATCTGACATTTGAACGGCCTCAAATAAACCGGGAAACTCATGACGCGGCGACGGATTTTGCGCACGGGCAAAAGCAAATAATGATATTAACGATAGCGTTAAAAATAGACTTCTCATTAACAATAGATACCTTAGGTTGAGCATAAATATAAAAGCATTAATAGTTACGCTTCATCGGTGGCATCCCGGTGCCGTTTTTTTATAACTAAAATTTAAATAAAAAACAACCTCTCAAAAATTAATACCATATTAATCAAACAGTTGCATAAATAAGATAGTCGGAAAATATCCATATTATTTTTATGTGGGTTACCTGATAACCGGAACAGAAAATCATTTAAAAACCGATTACGGGGTTTTTCATCCAAAAAGACGGGAATAATTTGAAAGGATTGCATACGCGGCCAGCGCTTCGCAAAGATATTTGCAGTGTATGCAAATTTGGCTGGCAACCTGCTTTTTACTAATCCAGGTTGTTAGTCGGCAACACACCTAAAGCCAAGGTGCTCCATTCCGCTATCTTCGGTACTTTTCATCCGCCTGGCAACCCGGTAACCGGTACAGTAACTCTCGTTACATAAAAACGAGCCCCCCCTGATCACCCGTTTTTTGGCAAAAGGTTCGTCAGGATCGTAGCTTTTAGCGGGCCCCCCGGGATTTTTTACGCCGCCGGATTTATTTATGGTTTGATAGTAGGTATTGCTGTAATAATCGGCGCACCATTCCCATACGTTTCCCGCCATATCATAAAGGCCATAACCATTTGGTGCGAAGGACGCTACTGGCGCAAGGCCGTAAAACTTATCTTTCATTGAGTTATAATCAGGAAAATGGCCCTGCCAGGTATTGGCTTTAGGTTTTCCTTCATCCACCAGTTCGTTTCCCCAGGGGTAGATTTTATTTTGCAGCCCCCCGCGGGCAGCCCACTCCCATTCGGCCTCGGTTGGGAGCCGTTTTCCGGCCCATTTGCAGTACGCTACGGCATCGTACCAGGAAACATGCACAACCGGGTAGTTCTCTTTTCCACTTATGCTGCTGCCCGGCCCCTGCGGGTGCTTCCAGCTGGCGCCTTTTTTCCAGGCCCACCACTGGGTGTAGTCATTCAGGTCGACCGGGTGTTTGGGCGGATCGAACACCAGCGATGCGGCCACCAGCAGGCTTTCGTCGGGCTTTGCTGTTCCTGGCGGCAGTTGTTTTTTTAGTTCATCCCAATCGGGCTTACGCTCGGCCGTAGTAATGTAGCCCGTCGCTTTTACAAATTTCGAGAATTGTGCATTGGTTACCACCGTTGTATCCATCCAAAACCCGTCTACTGTTACCTTATGTTTTGGGTATTCGTCTTCCTGCGCCTGGCTGTTGTCGCCGCCCATCATAAACGCGCCGCCTTTTATCCACACCATTCCCGCGTGGGCCTTTGGCGCATTTGGCCTGATGCCGGAATATGCTGGCGTTGCTGCACGAAGCAGTGCAAACCGCGAGGGCAAATTCGACTCGCAGCAAAGCGGTACACTTTTGCGGGCAGCAACGTGGACTGGCGGCAGCTTACTTTCGGCAACCGGTTGGTGCTGCCGGCAGGCGAAAAGCAGCATGGGTAAAATAATTATTAATTTAAGCCCTCTCATAACCGCATTCCTATTGCACTTTGGGCTGTTCATCAGCGGGCGGATTGATATGATGGATCCGCCCATGAAACACATCATCCCAATCGATAAACGGATAAATGTTATTCTTTTTGGCCTGTTCGTCAAAGAGCGCCTTTAACCCGGCCAGTTTTTGGGGATATTTCGTTGCGAGGTTTATGCGCTCCGTATAATCAGTATTCAGGTCGTACAGTTCCCAAACATCGCTGTCGAAATTCGTTCCGGGGCCAGGCTTTGTCCAGTCTTTGTAGCCGGTCATATCCACATAGTTGGGGTGGTGGTATACTTCTGCCTTCCAGCCGTCCTTGTATATCGCCCGGGAGCCAAAGATGTAATAATACTGTATTCGATGCCTTGAAGCGGCTGCCGGGTTGGATATAGAATAAACAAGCGAGGCGCCCTGCAGCGTGTCCTGCTTAATCCCACGGATATATTCGGGCGCTTTAACGCCCGTTAACTCAAGCGTAGTTGGCAGCAAATCTATCAGGTGGCCATATTGCGTGCGCACGCTGCCGGGGTCCTTGATCAGCTTTGGATAATAAATGATCATCGGGTTGCGGGTTGCTCCTTCGGCATTGGCATCCTGCTTCCAATATTTAAACGGAGTATTCGCTGCCTGCGCCCAACCAAGCGGGTAATTGGTCTGAATTCCTTCGGGGGTGCCTATCTCCCCTATTCTTTCCAGGTTGTACATTATATTCTCCTGCTCGGTATGCTGTTTTGCCTCCATCGGCTTATCGACATCGCCATTCAGCGTCCCTTCCTTACTGGCGCCATTATCGCCGATAATAACAAATATCAAAGTGTTATCCAGTTGTTTGCTGGTTTTTAAATATTGTATCAAACGGCCCACCTGGTGATCAGCATAGGTTAAATACCCCGCATAAACTTCCATAAAACGGGCATACAGCTTCTTCTCATCGGCCGAAAGCGATGTCCATGCCTTGATATCGGGGTTACGCTCCGGCAGTATGGCATTGGCAGGTATGATGCCCATTTTTTTCTGATTTTGAAAAACCCTTTGCCTGAACACGTCCCAGCCTTCATCAAACTTTCCTTTGTAAAGATCGCTCCATTCATGGCTCACCTGGTGCGGGGCATGGGTTGCAGCTGGCGCGTAATACAGAAAAAATGGTTTGTCCGGCGCAACTCTTTGCTGCCGGGCCATATAGAAGATCGCTTTATCCGTGATCTGCTCGTTCAGGTTACGGCCATCGGTGGGCACGTGTGCATTATCTTCAACCAGGTCGGGTTTATATTGGTCGGTTTGTGAGCCGAGGAAGCCAAAGAAATGGTCGAACCCCTTACCCGATGGCCACCTGTCGAACGGGCCTGCATCGGTAGCGTCTTCGTCGGGCGTTAAACCATATTTGCCCACTGCGAAGGTATTGTAGCCGTTCTCACGCAATATCTCGGCAATTGTTCCTTTGTCTGACGGGATACGGCCATCCCAACCCGGGAAACCTGCCGATACCGTAAGATGTGCGAACCCGCCCATGTGGACATAGTGGTGGTTGCGACCGGTAAGCAACGCCGCGCGCGAGGGCGCGCAAATGCCGGCTGTATGAAAATTGGTATAACGGAGGCCCAGGCCGGCCAGCGTATCAAAATTAGGGGTTGCAATTACGCCTCCAAAGGCTGACGAAGCGCCAAAGCCAACGTCATCCAGCATGATCCAAATGACATTCGGCGCACCTTTCGGCGCTTTCACCGGCATCACCCACGATTCTTTTGAATCGCTAAGCGTTTTGCCGACTACTCCCTGGAAAGGCTGCTGCTGCTGGGTAATGTTTTGCGCCCCTGCATATCCGGTCATCATTAAACCTGCGAGCGCCAGGCAGGCGGTAAGTTTGCTGATGCTTGTTTTTTTCATATCACGGCAGGTAATAATTTTGTTAGTGATGAACTTCTCCGCTGCGCCCGACTGTGGCAGACGAGCGGAAAACCTTATGGTGACGAAATTTGCGATCATCGCCCATGGCTTAAAAATACAAAATTTAGGGATTGCAAAAAATTTGCTGACCGGATAGAAAAAAATTAGGTTTTATTCATCCGGGGAAGATTCGAATCAGTCAAATTTAATAGCACACTCAGGTTAAAAACCTATTTCAGTCCTACCGTCATCAGCGCTGACATCGGGAAGCATATATTATTTTTCCCCCATCGCTCAACAATCCCATCTCTGAATTTTTGCGCAACATCTTCAAAGGCTGATGGATCTTTATCGAACACGGTTTTGCCAAGCGGATGTTTGCGGAATACCCCGGTTTCCAGGTGCTCGGGCGAGGTGCTGCTGGATCTCAACCTGATGGTATCAACTATAACTTCTTTAAAACCGGCGTTGTTAAGCCAATCGGTAAGTTGCTGCGGATTATGCAGCGCAAACGGGGTGAAAAAACGCGTGGTATCCTCGTCTTCAAACAAGGGCAGCATCAATTCATCTATCAGCAGGCCGAAGAGGGGGTTATTCAGCGTACTGTCCCAGGTAAAGCACATCAGCCTGCCGCCGGGTTTTAACACGCGGAATATTTCGTTAAAGCCTTGCTGCTTGTCGGGCAAAAACATTATCCCGAATTGGCAGACCGCCAGGTCAAAGGTGCTATCGGCGAAGGAAAGGTGCTGGATGTCCTCGGTCTTGTAGTTTATGCCGTCTTCGTCCAGTTCGCGTTGGGCAATATCCAGCATATCGCTGTTAATGTCGGTGGCCCAAAGTTCAACGCCGGTGGGAAGCGCCTTGCGCAGGTGGCGGGTAACACGGCCTGTGCCGCTGGCCAGTTCCAGCACGCGCGATAGGCTGGTGCTATCAATATGTGCGGCCAGGTACTGAGCGTAAGGTTCAAAAATTACCGGGCCGAGATAAAAATCATAGTTTTCGGCATCGGCGCTGGTAAACGTGTAGGCTTCTTTCTTTTCCATAGATGTTTAAGGATTTGGTAAAGGTAGCGTGCTTGTGTTAAACAATGCGGGCTTGTTTGCGGAAAACTTTTATACTGACCCGCTGTCCAAAGTCAGAGACGGATAGCAGGCAAAGCGTATCAAATTTCATCTTTCGCCCGCGAAACCCATCGCGGGGCATCATTTATTTCCCGCCGCAAAAGCATATTCAATTGCGCCGCGTGGTGCTGCACATGCCGCATATTATAAAGCAATAACTCCAGTACCGCATAATTCCTGTCTCCATCCTGTTCTACCCACCTTTCGGCCAGTTTTTCTTCGGTAAGGCCCCCAATCTCCCGGCGGCACTTTTCACGGCTTAATTCAAGGTAGTCCAGCACTTCCTTTTTGCGGTATATCCTGTCGGGGATGATATCGTCTATCGCATCTTCCGGTATTTCGGCGGCTGCCTTAATGGTGAAGGGCAGCGGCGAAGAAAAGTGTTCAGCCGGTATCGTAAGATAGTAATCCAGGAACACCAGGCAATGATAAGCGTTGTAAAAAAACTTTGTGCTGGTATCCCAGCGTTCTTCGGGCCACTGCATGATCGCATTTTTTAGCATGTCCATACTTGCGCCGAATTGTTTCCACAAACTTTCTTTCAGGATTTCGATCATGTCATAAAATTAGTAAAAATAGTAAAAAATTGGATATGGAAATCGGGCAGCGACGATGGTAAGCTGATGCTGGTGACCAGCCTGCGGACCGGCGATGCATTTGTTTATGAAGCTGAAACGCACGAGTTGGTCAAAAACATCAACACCGGCAAGGGCGCAGCAGGCATTTTGGCGGACAATGACGTATCGCGGGCATTTATTGGTTGTGCTGCCGACGGTTATGTAGCGGTTATCGGCCTGAAGACACTGCAGGTTACCGGGCATATCCCTGTTGGAGGGGCTAATGAGCCGTAAAGGCTGCTGTGCCGTAAAATGACACACGGAAGTTCACGTTATCCCCTAACAAAAAAATCCCCTAACCATACAGCTAAGGGATTTAGCAATAGTTTGGTAAAAGGCTGCCGGCTTACTTCCACCCGCCGCCCAGCGACCTGTAAAGTTCTGCAACCGCACTTAGTTCTTCACTTTTTATAGAGGCCAACTCCAGTTCGCCCTGCAGCACATTGCTTTGGGCGGTAATTACTTCCAGGTAGTTGGCCATGCCGTTTTTAAACAGCAGGTTGGCATTGGTGGTGGCATGCTGTAAAGTATTTACGCGGTTAGCGGCGATGCTTTGCTGCTGTTTTAGTTTTTCAATTTTCACCATCGCGTCTGATACTTCGCCCACGGCATTTAACACCGATTGCCTGAATTGCAGCACGGTTTTTTCGCGTTCAACCCGTGCCACTTCGTACTGGGTTTTTAGCTGCTTATGTTCCAGCAGGGGCTGAGCTATACTACCCCCAACGATGCCAAATAAGGATGCCGGGATGTTAAACCAGTTACTTGCCTTAAATGAATTGAGCCCGCCTGTAGCGGTAATGTTTAAAGCAGGGTACATGGCGGCTTTATTAAAGCCTACGTTCGCGTTGGCGGTAACCAAAGCCAGTTCCGCGTTTTTTACGTCGGGACGGCGGCTTACCAGGTTGGCGGGTAATCCAGCTGAAAGATCAGCCGGGGCGGCCATTTGATCCAGGATGGCGGTACGCGCTATCCTGCCGGGCAATTCGCCGGCGAGGATACGCAGTGCGTTTTCCTGTATGCTGATGTTTTGCTCGAACTGCGGCACCAGTTGCGCTGCGGCCTGTTCCTGCGCTTCGGTCTGTTGTACGGCGAGTAAAGTAACCTGCCCGGCATGATATTGCAGGCGAATAATATTAAGGGTGCTATCGTTCAAAGCCACATTCTTTTTGGCAATATCCAACTGCGCATCCAGCATCAACAGGTTATAATAACCCTGCGAAACATTGGCCACAAGCGTAGTCTGAATTGCCTTTTTAGCCTCGACGGTTTGCAGGTAAGCGGCCAAAGCAGCTTTACTCTGGTTGCGTATCTTACCCCATATATCCGCTTCCCAGGAAACAGCCACATTGGCCGAATAATCCTCGATATGGTTGGCGCCGATCTTATACTGGCTCAAACTGAGCCCTGTAACACTGTTATCTGCAGGCCGGTCGATACTGGCTGTTACATTCAGGTCCACCTGCGGCACATTGTTCCATTTTACTTGTTTAAATAGCAGTTGCGATGCCTCGATATTTTTCAGGGCGATCTGCATATCATAGTTTTTTGCAATGGCGCTGTCGATCAGCTTTTGCAATACCGGGTCTGTAAAGAAATTCTTCCAGCCGATGTCGGCGATGCTGCTGCTATCGCTTGCCGCGGCTGCACTGCCGAAATGATCAGGCAGGGCAGGCTTGGGCGTTTCAATATCTTTCGAAACGTTACAGGCGCTTAATATCAACCAGATAAAAGCGAGACTGATAATGTTATTTTTCATTTGTTTTTTTTAATTTTTGTAAAATTTATCTATAGCGATGGGTTTGAAACCCATCGCTATTTGGCAATCAAATCACCCTTCACTATACTCCCCCTGCAATGCCAAAACATCGATATTATTTGCACTGTCATCAGCATGCTGACGATTCAGAACCGCCATCGGCGCGCCTGTCACTTTTTCCTGCAAATGCTGGAAGATCACAAACAGTACCGGGATGATAAACAGCCCCAGGATCACACCCGAAACCATCCCGCCGGCTGCGCCGATGCTGATGGAGTGATTACCCTGTGCCGATGGGCCGGTGGCAATACTCATCGGGAACAATCCGAACACAAAGGCCAGCGAAGTCATCAGGATAGGGCGCAAACGCAATCTTGCCGCCTCAATAGCCGAGGCTACCAAATTGTGCCCGGCCCGGCGGCGCTGCACCGCGAACTCCACGATAAGGATGGCATTCTTCGCCAAAAGCCCTATCAGCATGATGAGCGCTACCTGTACGTAGATATTGTTTTCGATCCCTGTAAGGCCGAGCACGACAAATACACCGAATACTCCGGTTGGGATGGATAGGATCACCGCCAATGGCAGGATATAGCTTTCATACTGTGCAGATAACAGGAAGTAAACAAATATCAAGCAGAGTATAAATACGATGACCGATTGCCCGCCCGAGGATATTTCTTCGCGGGTTTGGCCGGTAAATTCATAGGCGAAACCCGAAGGCAACTGCTCTTTAGCAACGTCTTCAATCGCTTTGATGGCATCGCCTGAGCTATAGCCAGGTTTGGGTATGGCATTTATTTCGATAGAATTGAACAAGTTATACCTTGACGCCGTTTCGGAGCCGTAAACACGCGTTAGCTTTACAAGGGTATTGATCGGCACCATCTCCCCGGTTTTACTTTTCACGAATACGCGGTCGATGGATGACGGGTCGGTTCTGTCGGCAATATCTGCCTGTACAATTACTCTATAATACTTGCCGAAGCGGTTAAAATCCGACGCCTGCGCACTGCCGAAATAGGCCTGCATGGTTTCAAGGATGTCCTTTACGTTTACGCCCAGCTGGTTGGCTTTGTCGTCATCTACCTCTAACTGCAGTTGCGGATAATCGGCTTTAAAGGAAGTAAACGCGTATGCCACAGCCGGTTTCTTCATCAGTTCCCCGATAAAGTTATTGGCCACGCCGCTGAACTTATCAAGCGGACCGCCGGTTTTATCCTGCAGCACCATATCCAGCGCTTCCACATTGCTAAAGCCCGGTACCGTTGGGAAACTAAACACGAAGAAACTTCCCCCGGTGATCTGCCCCAGCTGGCCCCGTATCTGGTCCATAATGGCGTTTATATCTTTTATTTTGCCCCTTTCTTCTGGTTTTTTCAGTAACACAAAAAATACGGCTGAGGACGGGCTGGTGGAGTTTGTCAGCAGGTTGAAACCCGGTAACGAAGTGACAAACCTTGCCGCTTCCAGTTTACCCATGGTATTTTCTGCCTGCTGCATCACTTTGGAAGTACCGTCAAGCGAGGTACCCGAAGGTGTATTTACCGCGATGGCCACAAAGCCCTGGTCCTCGGTAGGGATAAAGCCTGTTTTGGTGCTCCTCACCATCCAAACGGTAACCAGCGTGATCAAGACAATCCCAGCAATCCCAACCCATTTGTTGCGGACCAGGAATTTTAATCCCCCGACATAACGGTTGGTTATCGTATTAAAGCTGCTGTTAAAGCCGCTGAAGAAACGTTGTTTAAAGCCTTGCTTAATATTACCTTCCCTTTTATCGGCATGAGTGTCCTTTAAAAATAAGGCCGCCAGGGCCGGGCTAAGCGTTAAAGCATTAACGGCCGATATCATAATGGCTATTGCCATGGTAAAGGCAAACTGCCGGTAAAATATCCCGGTAGACCCGGTTAAAAATCCAACCGGTAAAAACACCGCCGCCATAACTAAGGTGATGGAAATGATGGCGCCTGTGATCTCATGCATCGCTTCAACAGTCGCTGGTTTTGGAGCGAGATGCTTGTGCTCCATTTTGGCATGCACCGCTTCAACCACCACTATTGCGTCATCCACCACAATACCAATCGCCAGTACCAACGCAAACAGCGTGAGCAGGTTGATGGTGAAGCCAAACAGGTTCATGAAGAAGAAGGTGCCAATAATAGCCACCGGCACGGCGATCGCCGGTATCAATGTCGACCTGAAATCCTGCAGAAAAATAAATACCACTATAAATACCAGGATAAAAGCCTCGGCCAGCGTGTGCTCCACCTGGGTGATGGACTCGTCGAGGGCTGTTTTGGTACGATAGAAGTTATTGTACTTGATTCCGACGGGGAAATCTTTGGATGCCTTTTCCATCAGGTTATCCACCGCTATCTGTATCTCGTTGGCGTTTGAACCTGCCAGTTGGATAATACCGATAGCAATACCGTTATGGCCGTTTAACCGGGTCAAACTGGTGTACGAGTAGGCGCCAAGTTCAACACGCGCCACATCTTTCAAATGCAAAACAGAACCATCAGCATTGGCGCGTATGGCAATATTTTCATATTCTTCGGGTTTAGTCAGTTTACCCTTGTATTTGATCACATACTCAAATATCTCCTTGCTTCGTTCGCCCAGTTTGCCGGGGGCTGCTTCCAGGTTTTTATCCTGTATGGCGGCCATTACCTCGGCAGGGGTGATCTTGTAAGCAGCCATCTGGTTGGGGTTGAGCCATACCCGCATGGAGTAATCCTTAACCCCGCCAAATATGCTTGCCGAACCCACCCCCGGGATGCGTTTAAGCTCGGGGATGATATTGATCTGCGCATAGTTGGCCACAAAGGTCTGATCGTATTTCTTCGGGTCTTCGGTATACATACCCACGGCACCAATCAAACTATTTTGTTGTTTGGTGGTGGTGATGCCCTGCTGAACTACTTCGGCAGGCAGCTGGCTGGTGGCCTGGGCCACGCGGTTTTGCACATTTACAGCCGCCTGGTCGGGGTTGGTGCCCTGCTTAAAGTAAACGGTGATAGCCAGGGTGCCGTCATTGCTTGCGGTGGAGTTCATATAGCTCATGTTTTCCACCCCGTTGATGGATTCCTCCAGCGATGGCGCAACCGAACGGAGCACTGTTTCGGCATTGGCGCCGGGATAAACCGCGCTCACCAGCACTGCCGGTGGCGCTATATCCGGGAACTGCTGCAGCGGCAATTTGATCAGGCTAAGCAGCCCAAGGATCACCAGCAATATCGAGATGACGGTAGCGAGTACCGGTCTTTCTATAAATTTTTTAAACATGGTTTTAGTTTTTTAATGTATGCTGCCACACCTAAATCCTATCCAAAGGAGTGGATTTAGACTTCACTCTTTTAAAGCACCCTCCTTTGGAGAGGGTTGGGTGAGGCTTTTAATTTTTAACCAAATTATCATTTGCTTTTTTAGGCTGAATCACGGTGCCTTCCTGCAAACGGTCTAAGCCGCTTAACACGATCTGGTCGCCGGCTTTAACCCCGTCTTTTACCAGGTAATTGTTGCCGCTTTTGCCAATAATGTTGATGGCCTGTTTTTTAACCTTATTGCTGTCGGCGACTGCAAATACAAAGACTTTGTCCTGCATTTCAACTGTTGCCGATTGCGGAACGATCAGCGCATCTTTGTGCTGAAGGCTCAGGCGTATTTTACCGGTGTTACCTGACCGTAATAAACCCTGCGCATTCGGAAAACTTGCCCTAAGAGTGATAGCGCCGGTGTTTTTGTCAAACTGACCGTCAATCATATCGATCTTTCCAGATTGGGTAAATTCGGTGTTGTCAGCTAATAACAGGGTTACTGCAGGCAGCTGTTTCAACTTGTCCTTTAGCGTACCGCCGGGATATTGCTCTTTAAAGCTCACAAAATCCTGTTCGCCCAGGGCGAAATAAACATGCACGTTATGCACATCAGACAACAGCGTTAATGCTTCGGCATCAGCAGGGGCAACAAGGCTGCCCTGTTTCTTTAACAGACGGCCGATATAGCCGCTCACAGGGGCTTTTATCAAGGTATAACCCAGGTTGATTTGTGCGGTAGATACATTCGCTTTTGCCTGTTCGATATTGGCTTTAGCGACATCGTATGCCGCCTTTGCCGTTTTTAACTGATAATCGGATACCACTTTATTTTCAACAAGCGGCGTTAGTTTATCAATTTCCAGTTGTGCATTGGCTAAAGCGCCTTCGGCAGCATGCAGGCTGGCAACGGCATTGTTTAAAGCGGCGCGGTAAGGCTGATCGTTGATCTTGAATATTGGCTGGCCGGCGCTTACAAAAGCGCCTTCGTCAACAAATACTTTTTCAAGCGCCCCGCTTACCTGCGGCCGGATCTCAACGTTTACCGCGCCCTCAACCGAAGCAGGGTATTCCTGGTAAGTGGTGTCGGTACCCGCAATAATGGTGGCCACCGGCAACGATGGCGGCGGCGGCGCTACAGCCGTTTGCGGTTTTGATGAACAGCTGTATAACATTAGGGCGACAAGCGCCAGGCAGATGGTTTTCATTTTAATTATTGATTTAGTGAGTTAGTGAATTATTAATAAGCTATAACAAAAATATATGGCTTGAATTAGGACTAAAGGGTGTGATCGTGCCAATTTCAATGGGAGATCACGCAACAACTGGCTAAGCTTCAGTCAGTTTGTTTTTATATTTAACACTGTTAAATTATTTAACGATGATATATATTTCCGAATAAATTTGTTTGACTTTTTTCATGGCTTTATTTATTAAAATTAAGTTCTAAACATTCCGGTGAAACCGGGAGCAAAATTCTCTGCTACGAAGCAGTATTAAAACCCGGTTCTTGCGTTTTTAGTTGTTTTGAAGACGGGGCGATGCTCATTGATCAATTTTTAGTGTATGTGTATCCTGTTTTTATTTAACACTGTTAAGTTATTTAACGAGTATTATTTTTTGTTAAAAAAATTTACCCGCTTATGGACCGTATGATGCCGCCGATAGCGTCTTTTAAAACCTGGCGGTTGATCTCGTCGGAATTTCCCCTGCTCAATATATTGATCGATATTAAGCCGTGAACTATCGACCAGAAGGTGTAATATTTTGTGCAGATCACTTCCGATTCCATGTCTTCAATCCCCATTAACTCGCCGATCACGGCGCTGAACATATCCCAGGGCATATCGGCTTCGGGTAAGCCGTTCAGCAATTCGCAACTGCTGCAACTGGTAGTTACGCCAAACATTACCTGGTAAAGCTCCTTATTGGCAAAGGCAAAGTTCCAATAGGCCAGCCACATGGCTTCCAATTGTTTGGCCGGTAAACGGTGTTTACTTTTGGCCTCCTGCAGATCCCTCGACAATATCAGGTACCCTTTGCGGGTTAGCTCCAGGATGATAGCATCCTTGTTCGAAAAATATTCGTAAATGATCGGAGCTGTATACTCGATCGCATCGGCAATTTTGCGCATGCTCAAAGCCTGCCATCCTTCTTCCTTTACAATTTGAAGCGAAGCCTTCAGGATATTCATCCTGGTTTCGTCTTTCAAACGCAATATCCTGTCCTTGCTTGCCATTTTTAACTCACGGTATTAAATCATTTAACATCGTTAAGCAAATGTACAGCGATAAATCAGAATGTGTGTTCATTTAATTGTCAAAATTTAAATGAGGGAAGATCGGGGCGATGACACATATTTCTTTTTAGTAAACATATCCCCCCACTTTCTGGGCTAGTTTGCAGCGTCGGTCAAAGGCGTGGCCTGCCGTCGCTGCCGCTGACAAGTATAGGATTTCATCAAAAAATGCAGGATGTTTGCTATATTTGAATAAAGGCTAATTAGCCTGCATTATGGAAAAAATTGCATTGGAAGTGGAGGACCGCGTGGCAAAGGCCTGGAAGGAGGCGCCTGCCGAAAAAAGAAGGGATATTGCAAATAAAATAAATATCAGGACTACCCGCGAGTTGTTTGATTACGATAAGGTGGCGTTTATGCAATACCTTGAGCAGCTGTGCAACAACATATCCGAACGGGGGCTGACGCAGGAAATACTGGATGATATTTTGAAAGATGAATCCTAAATTCGTCTTGATACCAATGTGCTGATCAGCGCTGCCCTTTTAGGAGGTTCAATCAATGCAAAAGCCTTAAACCATGCTTTAAATATTGGAAGGATGGTGATATCTGACCCGGTGTTGGCTGAATTTAGCGGGGTTATCTTCCGCAAAAAGTTCGACAAATATTTTTTAAACGATGAAGAGCGGCACGAAGCGGTGACTTCGTTGCAATCAATGCGCTAACCTATTCAACCAAAATAACTATCGACGCCTGCCGCGACCCTAAAGATGACAAATTTCTTGAACTTGCGGTAACAGCCGAGGCGTCCTGCATTATTACGGGCGACCGGGATCTAGTGGTGTTACATCCTTCTGGAGGTATTCAAATTTTATCAGCGGCTGGTTTTTTGAGGCAGTTTTGGCCACTAACTCACGCTGTGTACTATCGCAAGGTTAGGCGAAATTTCTTATATTTATAAAAAACTTGCAACAATGATCAAAAAACTCCTGCCCGTTACCACGCTACTTATCGCTTTTGCCTTCGCCTGCAACGGTCAAACATTTAACAAAGCCAAATTAGACAGCTTTTTTGTCGCTCTTAATACCCATAACCGCAATATGGGCAGCATCGCCATCAGCGCTAACGGCACGCTGGTTTATCAAAACGCCATCGGCTACGCAGAATATAACGACCAGGCAAAAATACCGGCCAGTGTTAATACGCGCTACCGCATCGGTTCCATCAGTAAAATGTTTACCGCTGCGATGATCTTCCAATTAATACAGGAAGGCAAGTTAAACCTTGATATGCACCTGGCCACCTGGTTCCCGCAATTGCCAAATGCGGATAAGATCACCATCGGCGAAATGCTCGACCACCACAGCGGCCTGCACAACTTCACCAACGATTCGCTTTATGCCGGGTATATGGGTAAGCCGATGACGGAAACAGCGATGCTGGCTATGTTTGCACAGGACAAACCCGATTTTGAGCCCGGCGAAAAAGGGCAATACAGCAACACCAACTTTGTGCTGCTGGGCTATATTATTGAAAAAATTACCGATAAACCTTATGCCGAAGAATTAAAGCAGCGTATTACGTCGCCAATCGGTTTGGCCAATACTTATTACGGCGGCAAAGCCAATATTAACAATAACGAGGCCTGGTCCTATCAATTTAGCGGACAATGGACACAACAGGCCGAAACGGATATGAGCATTCCCGGTGGCGCCGGTGCCATCGTCTCTACCCCGGCCGACCTGGATAAGTTTATCGAGGCCCTTTTTGGCGGAAAACTGATCAGCTCCGCAAGCCTGGAAGAAATGAAAACCATGAAGGATACCTTCGGCATGGCCATGTTCATTATTCCTTTTTATGAAAAACAGGGCTACGGCCACAATGGCGGCATCGATGGCTTTACTTCGCTGCTGATCTATTTCCCGGCAGATAAGCTTGCCATTGCCTATACCTCGAACGGCGCAGTCAGTACGACTAATGATGTAATCGTCGGCGCGCTGAGCATCTACTTTAACAGGCCATTTACCATACCGGAATTTAAAACGTTTGCCCTTACCAGCCAGGACCTTGATAAATACTTAGGCAACTATGCCAGCACGCAAATGCCTTTAAAAGTAGCTATTACTAAAAACAACGCCACTTTAATGGCCCAGGCAACCGGCCAGGGGGCATTTCCGCTGGAAGCCGTGGCGGCAGACAAGTTTGTTTTTAGCGGGGCAGGCGTCACCATACTGTTTAACCCGGCGCAAAATAGTTTTACGCTGGAGCAGGGCGGTAAAAGTTATGTTTTTACTAAGGAGAAATAGCCGTTTGTATGCAAGTTATTCAGATTATTGATGTGGATCGGCTGCATTTTACAGTAGTCAGAGACAGGCATAGTCATCCGAAGTCAGCGTGTTGGCTGAATTTAGCGACGTTATCTTCCGTAAAAAGTTCGACAAATATTTTTTAAACGATGAAGAGCGGCACGAAGCGGTTGATTTCATTGCAATCAATGCGCTAATCTATTCACCCAAAATAACCATCAACGCCTGCCGCGACCCTAAGGACGACAAATTTCTTGAACTTGCAGTTACCGCCGAAGCTTCCTGCATCATTACAGGCGACCAGGACTTGTTGGTATTGCATCCCTTTGATGGTATTTCAATTTTATCAGCAATGGATTTTTTAATGACGTTTTAGCCGGGTTTACTGCTAAAAGATTAGCCCCCAAATTGAAAACAGCTTACCAAATAGACTTCAACTTAAAACAAGATAAAGATTTTACCTTCAACAAACGATCTGAACCCAGCGCTATTTTATCTATCGCCTCATTCGGAAAGAAAATGCAAGTCATCACAGTTGCCCCATCATCCGCGAACAATTCAACCGAAGCCCGATCAACCAACAGGGTTAGTTTAATGGTTTTAGCGGCAGACATGCGTGGTGCGGTAGCAACTGCGGCAAAATCTTTGTTAAAATCCACTATTCCGGAATGAGAGCGGTCGATATAATATTGGTTGGCTTTTTTATCATAACCGATGATAAGCTTTTCATTTTTTGAGTTGCCGAGAGTGAGTTTAAAGTCATCGACAGAAGCCGTTTCCAATTTGATGAGGTATTGCCCGGATACCTTGCCGGTGAGGCCGGTAAAATCGCGGCCTTTTTTGAGATCGATATTTTTAAAGCTGAGGTTGTTTATTTTTAAAGAACTGAACTCGTTAACCGGTAAGGATTTGAGCAAAATGCGGCCATTATAGGTTGTCAAATTTAACTCCCTGGGGATGGTAAAGGCGCTTCGCCAGGTGGTGGTTGGCACTTTTGTGCCATAGAGCCAGTTGCTCATCCAGCCTAAAAATATGCGGCGGTTGCCTGTGTTGTTCCAGGTTACGCCGGCATATTCGTCGGGGCCGTAATCCAGCCATTTGGTGGTGGTGTCGGTTGTTGTAAACGTATGTCCATCAAATTGACCTACAAAGTATTGCGTAGCCGAACCTTTATTTGGGCCGCCGGGGTTGAGGTTAACGATTAACACCCAGTGCGTTTTACTGTTTAGTTTTAATGGGAAAAGGTCGGGGCATTCCCATACGCCGCCGTGGGCGCCAAGGGTTTGACCGAATTCGCTTTCTTTTGTCCAGTTTTTCAGGTTGAGCGAGGAGTAGAAGGTGATACGGTCTTTCGTAGCCAGCGTCATCACCCATTTTTTGCCGGGTTTGTACCAGGATACTTTAGGGTCGCGAAAATCGGTTATGCCGGGGTTTTTTAAAACAGGGTTGCCGGCATATTTTGTCCAGGTATAGCCGCCATCGAGGCTATATGCCAGGCTTTGGTTTTGAAAATTATTTTTGCCGGCATCGGCGCCTTTCGGATCATGGTGGGTGAATATAGCGACCAAAGGGATCTTACCGTTTTTGCCAAAGCCGGAGGTATTATTGGAATCGACCACGGCACTCCCCGAAAAGATATAACCCAGACTATCCGGGTATAAAGCGATGGGCAGCTGTTTCCAGTGCACCAGGTCCCTGCTAATAGCGTGGCCCCAGTGCATAGGCCCCCAAACTGTGCCGCCGGGGTAATATTGAAAAAACAGGTGATAGGTATGGTTGAAATAGACCATGCCGTTGGGGTCGTTCATCCAATGCTCTTTCGGTGAAAAATGTATTTGCGGGCGAAATGGCTCGTGGTACGGCTGAGTATTTTTACTTTGCCCCAATGCGGCCATACCGGTCAGCAAAACGAAAGCGAGTGGAAAAAGTTTATTCATTGGATAAGTAAACTTATGGTTTTATTTGGAAATTGTAATGGTAAAGCAAACTGCAGGTGATACCAGTGTAACAAAAGCGCACACTATCGTTCGTATATGCAACAATTTAGCATCGCCTGAATTTTGTAACCAATTGATTATCTTCATACTGTAAAAACGGCATGAATATGTACGTGCTACCGGCAAAACGACCGAACCATGCTCATTAACTATTTAAAGATCGCCCTCCGCAACTTGCAAAAACAGAAAGTTTTTGCATTTATAAATGTTTTGGGTTTATCGGTTGGCGTCGCCTGCTTCGTTTTATTGATGCTGTTTATCGGTAACGAGCTCAGCTTTGATAAATTCCATAAAAATGCGGCCAACATCTACAGGCTGTATATCAATTCACAATCAGTGGCACAGCCCGGCTCAATTGAGCGCTATTCGGACATGTGGTCGCCATCGGGGCAGTCATTTGGCGAAGGCTTGAAGCAGGATATACCCGATGTGGTAAATTACGTAAGGCTGCAGCTGCCGTGGGGCGAGAGCCTGGTACGGGCAGGCAACAAAGTTTTACCCGCCCAAGTGAGCTTTGCCGATCCTTCATTTTTTTCGGTTTTCAGATTTCCGCTCAGATACGGCAGTAAATCGACAGCTCTGCACGACCGGCATGATATTGTATTATCCACGTCACGGGCAAAACAACTATTCGGCAATGATGATGCGGTGGGCAAAACCGTGCAGATACAGCTTGGCGCAACTTATTATGCATTCCGCGTTTCAGCGGTTGCCCGGGACGTACCTTCAAACTCAACCATTAAATTCGATATCCTGGGCAGTTTTCCGTTTATCAGTTCATACCGCGACGACTATTTTACCACAGGCAATATCGAGCACCGCATCGTTAGACAAACCTTTGTGCAGCTGCGGCCGGGCAGCACGCTGGCTAATAACCCAGCGCGAATGGACCACTTCACACGGACTTTTTTCCCACCGGGTTCTCTCGACGGTTTTATCAGCGCCATCCACTGGCACAAAAAAGATTTGCCCTTAACGCTGAATTTGCAACCGCTGCTACACATCCATACTGATAGCTGGCTGCAAGGAGCAGGTTTTGAAGACGACAGGGCCATCAACCCCAAAACGATCTGGATACTTGCGGGCATTGCGGCTGGCATATTACTTATTACCTGCATCAATTTTACCACTTTAGCTATTGGCCGTTCAGCGGGCCGCAGCAAAGAGGTTGGTGTACGCAAGGTGATCGGCGCGGCACGCAAACAGCTCATTTTTCAGTTCTTTACCGAAGCACTGGTGATGTCGTTCATTGCCATGCTGCTGGGGCTGCTGTTCGCACAATTCCTGCTGCCCTGGTTCAACCAACTGGCAGGCCGGCAGCTGCATTTTTCGTTTTGGTTCAACCCGAAAATGATCCTGCTGTTGCTGGCGACGATGCTGACTGTGGGCCTGCTGGCCGGAAGCTACCCTGCGCTGGTTTTATCAGGTTTTAAACCGATAGAGGTTTTAAAAAATAAACTCCGTGTGGGCGGAACCAATTTCTTTACGCGGTTGCTGGTTACCTTCCAGTTTGTTTTGTCTATCCTGCTGATCATCGGCACGGGCATCATCCTGCAGCAAACGCATTACCTTATCCATAAGGATGTGGGCTTTGATAAAGAAAACATGATCGCCATCGATGCCTCAGATGTCGACCCAGGTAAGGTTTTTCCACCATTTAAAGCAGACCTGGGCAATTACCCTGAAATAGTGGGCGTAACCAGTGCAGTGGCCGGCCTGGGGGTCGGACGCGATCTTTTAGCTTATCGCGACAAAGGCCTGTCCGTAGCACTCAATATTGTGGACCCCGATTATGTGAAAGTGATGGGTATGCAGTTGCTTACCGGGCGAAACTTTGTCCCTTCCGACGCTAACGACACCGTGAAGAGGGTGATCATCAACGAAACTATGATGCGGAATTTCGGCTGGGATGTGCAAAGCGCCGTAGGCCAGGGCGTTAAACATTTTCGTAGCAGAACTGCGGCATATGTGATTGGAGTAGTCAGGGATTTCAATTTCCGTCCATTAAGTGAAAATGTCACCAACCAGGCATTTGAGGTTTCGACGGACAAGGGTTACCCGAATGTTTATGTGAGGATCAAAGCCGGCGACCCGGCAAAGGCCCTTGCCAGGGTGCGTAATGCATGGGCAGCCGTTGTGCCGGGCGTGCCGATGAAGTACAGCTACCTGGATGAAAGCATAAAACATTATTACGACAATGAGCAGCGCTGGAGCAGCATCATGAGTTGGGCCGGCGGCATCTCTATCTTCCTGGCCAGCCTGGGCCTGCTCGGTTTGGCCATGCTTGCCGCCGTTAACCGTACCAAAGAGATCGGCATCCGGAAGGTATTGGGCGCCTCGGTAAGCCAGGTTGTCATACTGCTGTCAGGAGAATTTATCCGGCTTATCTTGCTTGCCTTTATCATCGCCACACCGGTGGCCTGGTACTTCATGAACCTGTGGCTCCAGGGATATGCTGCCAGGATAAATATCGGCTGGTGGATATTTGCGCTCACAGGGACAGGCGCTATCTTAGTCGCGCTGATTACCGTCGGTTCGCAATCGGTAAAAGTAGCGAGAGCAAATCCGGTGAAAAGCTTAAGAACGGAGTGAAATGCCACCGGGTAATGCTGAGCGCCTAAAGAGAAAACGGTTTGATGTACCTAATGGGGCAAAAAAACTCCGGCCCTGTGTTATTTAAAATTCCTCCCTTTATAAAACACCTCTTTATTTGATGAGCCGCGCTGGTCGGGTGTGGGCATGGTGGTTTCATCCGCGCGGGACAGGCTCATCATTGGCAATTCATCGCTGTGTATGTCTGTCAGTTTAGCCAACAGGAAGTTGAGGTTAAAACAGCGCGCAGCCACCACGTGGATCACTTCGCCCTCTACCTGCAGCTTACCCTCCACCATCAGCAAGCGCGACTGTACGATCTCCCTGCGGTACTTGTCAAAAAATGTACCCCATACCACGATATTGGAAAAGCCTGTTTCGTCCTTTATAGTCACAAAAACCACGCCCTTAGCCGTCCCGGGGCGCTGGCGCACAGTGATGAGGCCGGCAACTTTAACCCGGTCGCCGTTTTTCATGGATTTAATCCGGGCGGTGGGCACCACCCCCAGCTGGTCGAGTTCGTACCGCACAAAGCTAACCGGGTGCGCCTTGATTGACAGGCTGGTGCTGGCAATATCATGTACCACATGTTCGCCGGGGGTCATCAGCGGCAGGATGATCTGCTCGCCGGCGGTTTCTGAGGGGAGATCCTGCAGCAGGGCGACAGGGCGGTCGGCCAGGGCGCTGATCTCCCAAAGCGCCTGCCTGCGGTCGAGCCCGATGGAGCGGAACGCATCCGCATCGGCAAGCATTTCGAGCGCACTCTGCGAAATTCCGGTATTCATCAGTTGGGGGATATGAGTATAAGGAGCACCGGCAACCAGCAGCTGCATTTCCTCTTCCCGCAAACCCTTCACCAGCCTGAACCCAAGCCGCAGCGGGCAGTATTTACCCGATTTTTCTTCGAGCGTATGATCCCATTGGGAATGGTTAATATCGATCGGCCTGATGGCTACACCATGGTTTCGGGCATCATCAACGATCTCGGCTGGCTGGTAAAAGCCCATGGGCTGGCTGTTGAGCAAAGCTGCCGCGAAAACATCCGGGTAATGCCATTTGAGCCAGCAGGAGATGTAAACCAGGTGGGCAAACGAAGCCGCATGGCTCTCGGGGAACCCATACGAGCCAAAACCTTCCAGCTGCTTAAAAACCTTGGCGGCAAAATCTTCCTTGTAGCCCTTTGACACCATGCCATCAATCAATTTCTTCCTGAACTGACTTACCAGGCCCTTTGCTTTAAAGGTGGCCATGCTGCGGCGTAACTGGTCGGCTTCTGCTGGGGTAAACCCTGCTCCTACAATGGCAATCTCCATCGCCTGCTCCTGGAAAAGCGGGACGCCAAGGGTTCTGCCTAATATATCCTCCAGGTCTTTTGACGGATATTCAATCGGATCGATGCCATCGCGGCGGCGCAGGTAAGGGTGCACCATATCGCCCTGTATGGGCCCGGGGCGCACAATGGCCACTTCGATCACCAGGTCGTAAAATACCCGTGGTTTTAAACGCGGCAGCATCGACATTTGCGCCCGGCTCTCTATCTGGAAAACACCTACCGTATCGGCATGGCAGATCATTTCATAAACTTCCGGGTCATCCTGCGGTACATTTTCGAGTGTCAGTTCAAGGCCGTAATGCTGGCTGGCCAGATGAAAAGCTTTACGGATACAGGTGAGCATGCCCAATCCCAATACATCGACCTTTAAAATACCCAGGGCCTCCAGGTCGTCCTTGTTCCATTCCAGTTGGGTGCGGTCTTCCATGCGGGCATTCATTACCGGGCAAATGTCCGATAGTCTGCATTGGGTGATCACAAAGCCGCCGGTATGCTGCCCCAACTGCCGGGGAAAGCCCATCAATTGTTCTGTTAACTGTAGCACTTTAAATAATTGCGGATCATCCGGGTTCAAGCCTTGCCCGATAATACGCTCCCGATCGAAACCTTCTTCTGAAAAATCCCAGATGGTACCGCCTAGTCGTTTAATGGTATCTTCGGAAAGGCCCATCGCTTTGCCCACATCGCGGATAGCGCCTTTATGCCGCTCCTGCGTAACCGTAGCCACAATGGCGGCGTGCTGGCGCCCGTAGGTCTCGTATATCCATTGGATGATCTCCTCGCGGCGTTCATGCTCAAAATCTACATCCACATCCGGCCACTCATCCCGCGCATCCGACATAAACCGCGAAAACAGTAACTTCTGTTTGGTAGGATCAACCGGCGTAATGCCCAGGCAAAAGCAAACCGTACAATTTGCCGCCGAACCGCGCCCCTGGTGCAAAATTCCCAGTTCTTCAGCTTTTTGCGTGTATTCATAAACCCGCAGGAAATAGGGGGCCAATTTTCTTTTTGCAAAAAAAGCCAGCTCAAAATCGATCTGCTTTATAACCTCAGGTCGGAGCTTACCCTTAAACATCTTTTCGGCGCCGGCCATCGTATGCTCGCGTAAATGTTCGTCGGCGGTGCGGCCGTCGGGGCTTTTCCATTCAGGCTCCAGGTATTTCAGGGTATCAAGGGAGAAAGTACATGCATTGGCAATTTCCATTGTTCGTTCCAAAGCATCGGAATATCCACCGAAAAGCCTGTCCAATTCATCAAGGGGTTTCAGGTAACGCTCGGCATTTACATGCAGCTTAAACCCTGCATTTTGAATGGTGCATTTCTCGCGCACACAGGTTTGTACATCCTGCAGCTCGCGGCAGCCAGGTTCGTGGTAGTACACATCATTTGTAGCCACCATCGGCACAGCCAGTTGCGAAAGTCTGAAAAAACGCTTGCCGTCATCACCCATATAAGTACGGCTGGCAGCCAGGTAAAGCGCATTGCCAAACACGCCTTTATACTCGGCCAGGGCTGATTTAAATTCATCATCAAAATCAAAACGGTTGTTCAGTGCTGCCGGCGGGATGGCAATAAACTTAATGCCTTCGGCATATTCATATACGTCCTGTTTATACAAATCACATTTACCTTTTTCGGTGCGCAGATTACCCTTGCTCAGCAGGGCGCACAAACGTCCCCAGGCGGTAATATCTGTGGGATAGGCCAGCAGGCCAGGGCCATCCAGCAAATCCAATCGGCAGGCTGGTATAAATCCGATATTATGATTTTTAGCCTCCTGGTGCGCCCGCACTACCCCTGCCATGCTGTTGCAATCGGTAATGGCGATTTTAGTATAACCCAGTTTGGCGGCTTGCTTCACCAGTTCCCCGGGGTGCGAGGCCCCGCACATAAAGGTAAAATTGCTGGTCACCTGTAATTCTGCGTATTTCATCTCTCCTCCTATGCAAAAAAGCCATGCAGGTACCACTGCGAACCTTCATCCGTATAATGCCCGCTGCGGAATACCCAGTACCGCCGTCCCTGCTCATCTTCCACCACATAGTAATCATGATGAAGCCGTTTGCGCAGCCACCATTCCGGCTCGATGCGCTCTGCGTCATCCGCTTTTTTTATTTCGTGCCGCTCACCTTTATAAATAAACATTTTGGGCGGGTCATCCGGCAACTTGTTCATCACATCGATACGTTCAGGCTTCCTCAGCAGCAACGAGGGTCGACGCCTGCCTGTGCGCCAGGCAGTAGCCGGTTTTTCTGTCAACGATTGTGCTGGTTTTACCGACCGCTCAGGCCAGTAACTCTCCTGCGCCAGGTAACGGTGTATATTTTGTGCGCCGATCTTATTCCTCAGCCGGTCCAATAAATTCACCAGGTCGCCGTCATCCAGCCCGGCGCCTTCCGAAGCCCACAGCACTTCCTGCTCCGGAGAGATATCGTCCACCTTTGGTGCATCCAGGGTAAATAATTCAATGCCCAACGCAGGCTCTATCGAGGCAATCTTCAACTCAAATAACTTAAAAAGGTGCCCGGTATCGCAGGTAGGCCGGTTGGTGCCGATATCAGCGCCCACTACCCCGCCATCCACGCGATAACAGCGCAATACGGCAGTGCGCAGGCCCATACCCTCGCTGTACAGGCGTTTGCACAGGTTTTCGAGCAATGTTTTTATAGCGATCTCTATCCCCGTGGCCGTACGGATCGGCTCCAGGCAGGGCAAACGTTCCTGGTAAGGCTCGATGAATTGCAGGGGCTGCAAAGACTCTTCTTCCTGCCCCAGCGCCTGGGCCAGCCTGACGAGGAGTTCCTGCCCAAAGCGCCTGCGCAGCGCCGACCGCTGCATACCGGCAAAGCTGCCGATGGTATATAATCCCAGCTTTTGCAGCCGGTCGAGTATAGCGGTGTTCAGGCGCAGGCCAACCGGCGGTAGTGGCAGCAGGGCATTTACCTGCTCGCCCGGACCGACAATGGCCGCCCCCTGCCCAAAACGGGCAATGGCCCAGGCGGCGCCAATAGTATCCGCCATGGCCGCCCGCACATCATAGCCTTTGCTGTTAAACCGGGCGACAATCTCCTTCAAATACGGCTCTTCACCACCCCACAAATGGGCGCAACCGGAGATCTCGAAGATCAACCCATCCGGCAGGTCAATTGCCGTAACAGGGGTATAGCGGAGGCACCATTCCCCGAGGCGCTTAAGCAGTTTTTCGGCTTTGCCGGGAATATGATCGATCACCTCCAGCGAGGGGAAGATCGCCTTTGCATCAGCGACTACCATGCCAGGGACTATGCCCTGCGCTTCGGCAGCAGGGTTAGCGGCGGTGATTACCATGCGACCATGGTCGGACCTGGCAAAAACAAAAGGCAACCCTCGCAGTTCCGGCCGGCGGAGGGCCAGCCAGTCCGTCAGTAAATGACGGAACCATACCGATACAAAACGCTGCCCCATATCATCCTGCCCTTCGTAATCTTTCCTTCAAAACAGCTTCTGAAACCACCAGGCGTTCTGCTGCATCGTATTCCGCTAAGTCAGCATGCTGTCGTATGCTTGTAACAGTGTCAACCTCATAGAAGCTGCTTTCCCGCCACTCCAGCTGCCATACGCCCGGGTTGCCGTTGCGTACTTTCAGCAGTTCCACCTGCCAGCGGGGGAAGCCTACGCCGGGCATATCCACTTCCAGTACGCCGGGTATCGGGGTGATCTTCCACCGGGCGGTGCAGGCGGTTGCCGTTAGCTTTTTAGGATCGGTACGCATGATGAAACCTGTTACCCGGCTTTGCTCAACGGCCAGCTGCAGCCGCCGCGACTGGGTGAAATCAATGCCCCTCACCTCGGCAATCACCGCCGCAAGGCCCTCGCACTTCAGCGCCTCCTCGGCCACCCAAAGCACGTCACGGTCGCGTTTAAGGTCAACGAAGATTACCCGGTCGGGCTCAATGCCAAAGGCCGCCAGCCCCGGAGGGAAAACCGTCAGCCCCACCCCTGCCCACAAGCATGCCGCACCACTTTGCATCAGCGGGCCCAGCACCCCGGCAATAAAGCCGCCCGAGGCCGCCACATCTTCCGCGCTCCCGCATACAAACTCATGCACCGCCGCCTTCGGGAACACCCCATTCGGGAACGCCGCCTCCAGCGGGCCAAGCCCCACCCCCTTGGCAGCCCCCGCTGCGGGCGGCACAAAGCCCTCCCACTGCAAAATGTCCTTTTGCAGCCGGCTGATGATCTCCTTCTTGTTGCCTGGCGCTACCATATCAAATTACCATACAAACATAATGCTAAAAATATTAGTATTTCAAATGTTTTTGTAAAATTTTTTGAGTTTTTTAGCACAGCTGTTGCAGCGAAACACCGTGCCGGAAAAATCACCTGCAACACCTGGCACACACCCTTATGTAAATCAGGCACTTACACACAAAACATGAAACAAACCTGCAACAATTTGCAACACTGACAAAACACTGTCACCATTTCTCAAGCAAATAAGCCCTAAATTTGAACCGTCGCCCTTCTCAAAAAATGCAGCTACCCTCTTTCCCGCGAAGCGGAAGAGAGGGTGACCAGCGAAGTCCCAACCGAAGGTCGGGAGGTGAGTCAACCCGTCAGACATTACCGCCAATGCTCCCCAATTCCAACTAACCCCAAATAATATCGGTGAAATCACCTCCTAAAATCGGTGTAATCCCGAAAAATAAAATCGGTGAAATCCCAAAAAATAAATCAGTGTAATCCCAAAAAATAAAATCGGTGTAATCCCAAAAAATAAAATCAGTGTAATCTCAAAAAATAAAATCGGTGTAATCCCAAAAAATAAATCGGTGTAATCCCAAATCAATCAGTGTAATCCCAAAAAATAACAATATGAATAACCTCCGCCCCGCCGAGATCGAGCTTATCCGCTCCATGTCGCACAAACCCCTCACTACGCGCCAAAGCCAAAAGCTCGACGCCTTCCTGCAGGCCCCGCCCGACGCCTCCTACGCCTTTATCATCAAAACCGCCGCCGAGTGGCTCAAAACCACCGACAAACCCAATTACGACACCATGCTCTTTGGCGAATTCTGGCACGAGGGCGAGCTCTGCTTCCTGTTTGCCGATACCAACGTCGGCAAATCCATCCTGGCTGTGCAAATCGGCAATGCCATCAGCCGCGGCGAACCCATCCCCGGCTTCCGCATGCGGCCCCTGCCCCAAACCGTGCTCTATTTCGACTTCGAGCTCAGCGCACTCCAGTTCGAAAAACGGTACACCAACGATGCCAACGGCTATTACAAATTTTCGCCCAACTTTTACCGCGTGGTGTTTAACCCCGAAGCCGGAGGCGACCGCAAGTTTGCTACCTATGCGGATTATGTGAACAATGCGCTCGAAAACCTGCTCACTACCAGCGAGGCCCGCATCATCATTATCGACAACATCACCTGCCTGCGCACCGGTACCGAAGCCGCCGCCGGCGCCATCCGCCTCATGCGCAACCTGCAGACCCTCAAAAACAAATACAGCCTCAGCGTGCTGGTGCTGGCCCATACCCCCAAACGCAACCCCGCCCGCCCCGTTACCCGCAACGACCTGCAGGGCAGCAAAATGCTTATCAACTTTGCCGACAGCGCCTTTGCCATCGGCGAAAGCCAAACCCAGGCCGGCATGCGCTACCTTAAACAGATCAAGCAGCGCAGCACCGAAGAAACCTACGGCGCCGCCAACGTGTGCCTATGCCACATCATCAAGCCCCAAAACTTTTTGCAATTCCAGTTCACCGGCAACAGCCACGAGGCCGGCCACCTGCTCCCCTATACCGAGCAGCAGCGCCAAAACCTCGAGGCCCGTATCGTCCAGCTGCACCGCCAGGGCCTCAGCCTGCGCCAAATCGCCGCCCAAACCGGCCTCTCCTACTCCACCATATCCCGCACCATCAACCGCGTGGAAAGGGAGGAAAAGGGCGGGAAGTGATGGGGGGAAATTGACCGTTGCAACTGCCAGGGTCATCAAATCATATAATTTGGTTATTTTTGGGTTTACCGTAGCCACATGATTAAGTAATGGAACTTCAGCCGCCGCAATACAATCAACTTATTAGTCAAATCGGCCATTTATTGGCAATGGGCAGGGAGAAAGCTGCCATGCAGGTAAATACTATTTTGGTGCAAACCTATTGGGAAATTGGCAAGTACATTGTGGAGTTTGAGCAAAAAGGAAATGAAAAGGCGGAATATGGCAGCCAACTGTTCGACAGGCTTTCGAAAGATTTAACCCTGGCTTATGGTAAAGGGTTTAGTCGGTCTAATCTGTTTCAAATGAGATTGTTTTACGTTAAATTCCCAATTGTCCAGACAGTGTCTGGACAATTGACTTGGAGCCACTATTTTGAAATTTTAAAAGCTGATTCAGAACTGGAAATAGGGTTTTACGCCAAACAAACCGAAAAAGAACGCTGGAGTGTAAGGGAACTGAAGCGCCAGATGAAAAGCTCCCGCGTGCAACAGACGGAGACGGAACCTGTCGACAGTGTAGTGTGCTGAAACAGATTCTTCCGTTGATAAACACCTCGTTTTACATAGTATCACGTTATGTCTAAACTAAACCCCGACTATCCCACGGTCAGGCATCACGGTTTGTTGGTGAAAAACACCAACAAAGGCGGAAAGGCCGCCTAATCGCTAATCTCCAGCCTCTAATCTTGTCCCCCGGTGCGGTTTGACTTTATTTGGGAGGCGCACTTACCGTTAAAACACTATAATAGTCGCGTAAAAACCCTTGAGCATCAGCACATTGTTTCGATTACCTTTAAACAATATTACACCCCGACACCCGGCCGTATTAAACACCAGCTGCCGGATAAGAATTTAACAGTGTTTAAAATAAAATAATCCGGAATGCGCCGAAAATCCGATCAAAGAGCGGACAGAAATTATATCCTAATCTAAAAAAATAAATTTTCAGAAAACAAGACTATTCCTTTACACAATTTAAAAAACACGAAATCATGAACTTATCCCCAAAAAACAATGGCGAAACTCCCGCAACACCGGAAGTAAAAGGCACCTCGCAATCAAGTAAGCAATGCGAAACATTCTACATCAAACGGAACCGCGATAATTCGTACTTTCCGGTTAGGTCGTTGGTTGTGTCCTACGAGGCAGGCAAGCAAATTGAAAATTATACGCCGGCAAGCGGACGCGGAAACGGCGGCGATAATCCTTCTCCCGCAACCGATCATAAGCTGCATACGGTAAGCAATAATGGCGGCCCGATAATTGCCAATGCAAATATTCATTTGCTTTTTTGGTGGAGCCAGGCATGGTCGTCTGCTGCCAATAACCCTTCAGTATCCGCGGTATTTAATGCTATCGATGGCATGCTTAACAGCCCCTACATGAGTGAATTAACTCAATATGGGGTTGCAGGCGCTCAAATTGCCGATGTGAGTATTGTTGACCAAATGCCACATGGCTTCGGGAGTCCCGCGCTTTATCCAAATCCCAACAGCTCAACTTTTGGGAATGACTGCTCAAATTTAATTTCAGAATTAATTAACGAAGGCCTTTTGCCGAACACCACGAATGCAGCAGGCTATAATGAATTATTCGCGCTTATACTACCCCCCGGGGCCGGAAATACGCTAAATTCGAACAGGTATTCCGGCGCCCACACTTTTGCCACCGCTCCTTCAGGAAAGAATATGTACTATTTATGGGTTAGCAACGATGGAACCCTGGGTATTGTAACCATCGGATTTTCACATGAGCTGGTTGAAGCATGTACAGACCCGGACGGCAATGGCATACAGATTAATCCGCGCAGCAGCAGTAACTGGAATGAGATCGGCGATATTTGCGAAAGTGAGATTGGCATAGTTAATGGCGTGCAGGTTCAAAAATACTGGTCGAAAAGTGCCCTGGCATGTGTGGTGCCGACCCAGCCCGATAACCCGATTCCGGCCGGAGCTAACCGGTTAATAACCGTAAATGCAAAATTTGTTATAGCCGGTGCGCTAAATACATCGGCCCCCAACACGGAAACGTTTTCATTTACCCGTACCATCCCGCTGAATAATAATCAAACAACAGGTGAGATTGTTATCACCACCGATAAAATCGTTAAAAATAATTTATCGGCCAACGTAGTATTGAGTTTTACCTGGCACAATGACCTTTCAGTGAGCGTTAAATTCACTTCGGCATTTTTCCTTGGTGTTAATGCTGTTACCAGCTATGCAAATAATTATACGATGGGCGCCGGCGGTGCAGAGTATTATACGGTGGGGCATGAAATAAATAATAACACGGATACCTGCAAAATTACTTTTAACACGCTGAACGGATAGGGGTAGCATAGCTTGTCTACAGCTGGTAATTTATGCTGTTATATCTGCCGCGTGCAACCATGGAGACGGAACCCGCCGGCAGTTTGGTGTGCTAAAACTGATTCTTCCGTTGATAAACACCTGCATTTGGATAATATCGCGTCGGGTCCAAGCTGAACCCCGACTATGACACGGTCAGACGTCAAAGGAATAAATAACGTAGCTGGTAACGCGAAAGCCCTAATCTATTTATTTAGAGGGGCTTTTTTTATTTAATTAAATTTTACTCAAATTGCAATATGCTTGCATTTCAATTTACTTTTCACGCCGATGTGTGGGGTACTGTTTCCGACTGGGTTATGATTGTAGTAACAATTGCTACTGCAATCGCTATTTTCCTCACTCTTAAATCGCAAAAAGAAGTTCAAAATACACAAAATAGATTGTTTGAGATAGAGCACATCAGACTACGAGAGGACTATAAACCGGAATTTAGATATTCTCGTTTTTACGGTGAAGCAAACGCGAAACCTAACCAATTTCCAATTTCAATAGCTGCGCAGAATATAAGTGATAAAGCTGCCCGAAATCTAAGTATTAAGCTATTTGGTAATGAAAATATTTTGGGATATTCTTTGCAATCTAACACTCAAAACATGATAAAAGGTTCTGAAAATGCTAAAATGCATTTTCTCTTTGGAAACTGGGATGTGGTGTATAGGGATGGATTTGGTTTTACACTGCATTACGAAGATTTAGTCGGTACAAAATACCGACAAACAGTTGTCTGTCATTTTAGTAAAACTGTTGTACTTGAATTTAATCCTTCAGCTCCAGAAATTGTGACATGATTTTAAGTCCGTATTTATGAACTTAACTCCAATCCAAAAACTTGATTTGGTACTTGGTATCCTTGCTGAAGATACCGAGAACACTTCTGTTTATAAAATCGTTTTAAAATCAGGTGAAAAAATTTCTGCTGACAATACTGTGCTTGTACTTAAAAAACTAGTCAATGATAATTACGTAAACGATATAAGCGGAGACGTTTGGTCACCACTAGCACCTAATAACCAAAATAGTTACAGCATTACGTTCGAAGGCCTATTATTTCATCAACAAGGTGGTTATTCAGGACAAGAAAAGAAGGATAAGTTAAAAATTAGAAAAGATAATGCTAACATAATTGCAGTTGCTGTCGGAGCAGGTCTCGCTGGTCTATATGGCTTATTTGAGATGGCACAATGGTTTTTTCACCACTTTCATTGGCATTTACCATTTTAGACTTGTAAAAATTTCAATCATGGGAATAGAACTATATCTTGAATTATCAGCAGGTAAATTTGAACGTTTTGAGCCGAAACCTTTTATTGAACTTTGTTTTATACCACAGGTGAATTATATATTTCATTGTGAGGTTAATGAGAAGACTTATAAAGTTAAGTCGGTTAATTTTACTGATTATGAAAAAGGTAAAAGAGTACAAGAGGGTAATCGAATAATGGTCGTTATAAAAGAAACAAATGAAAATTTTTATAACTGGTTATATTCACCTGAATAACTTGTAAAATTTAAGTCTTAAGTTATATTTGATTTAGATGGAAATTAATTCCGCCAACGGGTTAAATATAGATATATTTAGTCTTCGCATTGGACGGTATCGTCAGCGTAAGAGCAATTGGTCCCATCGTAAGAGAAAATAATAAAGCCGCCGCAAGCAACTGTGTCTTCGTAGCTTAATTGAAAAACT
>DASRTD010000033.1:0-9775 GCA_035656115.1 Mucilaginibacter sp. | reverse complement strand
TTCTGGATTAAATATCTGGGCAATATCGTTGTCAAGCCGCTGCCACAGGCGATGATCGGCGCGACCTTGCTCAAGAACTATGGCAGCACGGACACCGAACGGCGTTTTTTTCCCTGCACCAGGGAGTATGCGATCAATCTTTTCGGAAAACAGCTCAAACTGCAGACGATGGCCTTCCAGGAACAAGACCCGGCTGTAGGGGCTTGTGCCACAACGGCGCTCTGGAGCGCTTTTCAAAAGACCAGCCAGCTATTTCAGACGCCGGTCCCTTCGCCAAGCGCCATCACGCGTTCTGCAAGAAATTCCTTTGTCAGTACGGGGCGGGTCTTCCCCAACAACGGCCTGAGTTATTCGCAGATCGGTTCTGCCATTGAGGCAGTCGGGCTTGAATTTGAGCTATGGAACCGCCCCGAGTTTTTTGAGTCCCTCGCGATGGCCCGTGCAATAATCTATGCTTATGGCCGGATGGGCTTACCGATCCTGTTGGGGATCGATATCGACAGGGCAGGCAACCACCTGGTGCTGGTGACTGGATATAAAGATAACGATGACACATTTTTTCCAAAAACATCGTCACTTTCACTGAGAGCGTATAAGATCAACCGGTTTTATGCACACGATGACCGGGTAGGACCGTTTTCAAGGCTGGGCTTTAAACAGCCGCGAAAAAAAACGGAGTATATCGAAACATCCTGGCGTGATGCCAGCGGTAAGAAGCGTTTGGGTAAGCTGCGAAGTATTATCGTGCCCCTTAACCAGAAGATCCGGCTTACGTTTGAGCATATCATCGAAGCGGTTAAAAAGATAGATGTCTATTTCAACAAAAGCCTCGGCGAGGATTTTGACCTCTACTGGGATATTTACCTGGATTTTTCAAACCAGTACAAAACGGAGATGGCGCGCATTGATGCGCTGACAGAGGAAATGCGTTTGTCGCTGATGACGGCGAGCCTGCCGAAATACATGTGGATCGCCAAAGCTTACGTGGAAAAGGAATGCGTTATGGAAATGCTGTTTGATGCGACCGAGGTGGCCAGCGCCGATCACTGCCTGCGGATGCATGTTTTTAACCATTCGCTGGCGGATTTTGTAAAGGAAGACCTGCAACGCCCCGCCGTGCAAAGATATTTCGCTGAGTTTGCGCCGGGCAATTATCACCGTTTGTTAGCTCAAGCGACTGCACAGCCAGCTACACGGTGATGACTGTTGCGCGCTGTTCCGGCGACGATTGTTTTCTATCGCTGGGCCTTCCGCTAGTCGTCTTGTTTAAACGAGGTTTCTTTTATGCGCGCGCGGATGACGGCATAGGTATAAGCTGAAAACGGGTTGGATTTATTGTTGACAATTTCGTTTTCCTCCATCCCTTCGGGTGCGAGAAGGCCATATCCCGGGAAATAAATGGGTTTTTGGTCGAGGATCTCATGGTACTCCTGTGAACGGGCCAGGATCCAGATACCGGGGTTAAGACAACTGACCTTGCTATAAGAGCCGCCTCCGGCGATATCGTCGCGCGCGCTTTGGGTGAATGCGATCCTGATGGGGTCGCTGCTAAAGAGCGTCTCCGTTTTTTGTTTCTCAAAAAGCACTTCAAGCATCTTGCCCACTTGGCTGAACGCGGCCTCGGTGATCCCGCCAAACCCCACAAGTGAAAGAAGTTGCTTTCCTGCGCTGCTGCCTGCAAACTGGAATATTTTCTGCCACCAGGCCGGCTCAATGTGCTTCACGACATTGAAGGATAATTTACCCTGTCCGCCCGGGAGCGCAATGGGTTTGTTCCCCATAGCGGTGTCGGCACTTTGCCTGAATTCTTCCGCCCTTGTTTTCTCTTTATGGTTTTCAAACTGGTTCAACAGGTCGAGGCCGCCGTTGATACAATAAACAAGTTTGTCGTAAGCGCTGAGGCGCTTTTCCTGGCCCATGCTTAGCTGTAGTGTGGCCCGGTCGCCGTCTTCGGGCCGGTCGTTTGCACTCAGCCGGAATGCCTCGAAGTCGAGCGATAAATTGATATCGGGTTTTGTGTCCCCTTTTAATTTGGGTTGAATTTGCGTGGTTTGCTGTAGCCGCTGCTCTCCGTCGCCAAACTGGAATATCGTAAATTGCGTTTTGCCGGCGGCGTCTTCCGGATCTCTGCTTGCCCCAAATACTTCTTGTTCCATAGCTTCTTCTTCAGAGAGGTCAGCCCGCCGCCGCTTTGTTTTTTTTACAGGATTGTGTTGCCGCTCTAGGTCGGCGAGGTCAAATGTTTTGTCAAAATCGGTTGAAAATAAGGCCATTGTCGTAACTAGGTTTATTAAATGTGTAAAGATAGCGAAGCGACCGGCTTTGTCAAGGGGTGAAATAACGGTATTTATTGGGGTCGGATTTGCCGGGCGTCTGATGATGACTATATTTGTGGTGGAAATATTGCGCTTAGGTACATTTAACGCTATTGATCACTTATGCCGCACCGGCATCAGGTTAAATTTTAGGCAAAAGTCTAAACTTGTGACCAAAGTCATTGGTTGCAAATTATGCCGAAAGTCGCTATTCCCCACTGATTCCCCGGAAGTAATCGGGCTATCGTTTATTGCTCGAATGCACGGTTTCTCCAATAAGTTGAATGTGGACGGCCTCATCCCTTAAAAAATGCGCCAAGGTTTGCCGGTTATCTTTATTCAAGGTTTTTATGAAGCCTGAAAAATCGTTCATTTCGATTTTCTACCCGTAAAAAAAATATGATGCTGGATACCTTCACGGAAGTCCTTGTTTTTGACGGACGAAATACCGTGAAAAAACGGAAAATTTAGGGTGATTACACGCTTGACGCAAAAAGATTATTTACCAACATTTACTCATTGTCATTCAGTGTTTTACAATAGTTAACGACCTGTTTTTTTTTCCTGTAAATAGCTAAAAAAGTTCCCCCTGCTTAACTCCTCTAAAACCTTGTTTTTTGTTGGGAGACATTACTATTCGAATGCTGCAGATGTTGCCTGGTCTGTTGCACAAATACGACAAATACAAATGGCATAACCAAAAATGGGGCTGTGATCTCTGGCTTGCAGTAAAATCATTAACGATGGATGCCGCGGCAGCCCTAAGCATCAATAATGTTGTCGGATTCGCAGAAAATAGAAGAATAGCACACATATCGTTGGGAATGATCCCAGGCCTGGTCAATGCGAACAGGACTAATATCCTTCAATTACAAATAAAATAAATCGATTGATCATGGCACGGGTATTTTACAATGGCAATGGAAATACAGGCGGCTCCGCGCCGGTTGATAACAACGTTTACAATAACGGCGACACGGTGACCGTCTTGGGCAACACCAGCCATCTGGCTAACGGTAGCGACACGTTTTTCAACTGGACGACTAACGCAAACGGTACCGGCACCGGGCGGCACGTCGGCGGGACTTTTGTTATCGCCGCTGCCGACGTGACGCTTTACGCGCAATGGCTCACCAATGCAGAGCTGACCGGTGACGGTATTACCGCTCACTATCAGTTTTCTTACAATATTGTCCTGGCGACCTCGGGTATCGAACCCGCACGCACAAATGCCGTTATTTCGGCATGTGAGAGTGATTTTTCGATCATGTCAAACTGGTTTGGTGGAATCGACATCAGCCCTGCCGTTACTATTCCGATGCCGGTTGCGGTTACCGCCCTGGGTGGCGGGGCCGGGACAGGCGGCCACTGGCCCGCGATTGGTTGTTCACTGAAACCAGGAAGGGAAAACAGCGATTATTGCCGCACTTTACTGGTGGCTGAAGTTACCGAATTACTGATGGCCGCCCAGGGCCAGGGCTGGTATGCCCCCGATAAAAGTAATGAACAAAGCTCAGGAGAAGGTTTATCGCATTTCCTGAATCAACAATTTCAAATTACGATCGGACATATTCCGGGGCTTGCATTCAATGCTACCCGTTGGTTAAATAGTTCTCTGCCTCCCTCCAACTCGTCTTCGACCCGGATTGGCCGCCCGACAGCCAATTACGATTATCAACCACGTTACGATTACATTAACAATATTCTTGAACACGACAATAGCAACAGCCCGGCCTCCGGATGTTCGGTCATGTTTTTATGGTATCTTTTCACACAATTAGGTTTCTCCGTATCCCAAATCTGTCAGGCTGCAGCCCCAACCATTGCAGAAGTATATAGAATTCTTACCGGGGATACGGGTGATCCTTTCCCGTTTTTTAAGCTGCTCATGGACAATGCCTATCCTGTTGATGCGGTGGCTCTAATTCCTCCCCCGAATCATGACAATCCTTTCCCCCTTGCGCTGTTATCTTTCTGGGTGGATAAAAGTACTTTTGGGATAGATGAAGTAACCGATATTATAAATTCAAGTCGTGGCAGGGTCGAAAATGCGTTTTGGCTGATACTCGAAGGATTTAATATCAATACATACCTTAGCTTAGGCGTGACGATTTCGGAGTTTACCGGTTCTTTTAAGACCAATATTCCTGGAATACAAATCGTCCCTAATGCAGCTTCCGCTGTTGAATATGAAAACCCTTCCAACCTGCTGCTTCCGCAACGCGTAAGACTGGCATTTGATATCGTATTTGTGAACGATACCACCGCCAATAGCCTGACCGCATTTCCCGCAACAAGGGGTGCTCGTGTTCAATTAGAGCTTGATACCTCCGTAACGATTGGTGGTAAGGTGATCCTCGGCTCCGGGGCCTCAACAATTTTTGAGCTTGTCGCCGGGGCTAATCCGTATTTTACCAATATTAATCCCATCCTCGGTAACGTGCCTTGGTTGAGCCAGGATTTGAGGGTGTTTACGGTGACGCCCGGACAAAACAATGCCCCAATCGGAAATACAGCTGTAGTTCCGCGACTCAGCCCGGCAAATAATAGCATTTTGGATGCGGCAGCCGGGTTTCAGTATATGCAAAATCTGATCGGTTACTTAAATGGAAATTTCTCGCGACCGGCAGGGACAGATCCCTTCAGCTTGTTCCCCGGTCAAGCCGGCGAATCCACGGCAGATTCGTCCGTGACCCCGCTCACCGTTGATTTGTCGAACCCCCTGTTACCCAAAATTTATACAAATTATAACTTTGCTATAGCCCGTGTCAGGCTTAGAGGAACGGCAGTTCCGGCAAATGTGGCTCAGCATGTAAAAGTGTTTTTCCGCCTGTGGTCGACACAAACCGCAGATACTGATTTCAATACAGCCACCTATCCAAGCGTCCCCGATGCCTTGGGACTTCCGGATTCGCCGTCTGTTGCACCCGACAATCACACAATTCCTTTTTTTGCTACTGGAAACTATGGGGCCAATACAGATTATATCGCAGGGGGTGTCAATAACCAACTCGTCCAGATCATCACCGGCGATAGCGTATGGGCATATTTCGGGTGTTTCCTCAATGTTTACGATCCGGCAAACATCGTTAATGACCAATATATACAAAACCTGCTACCTGGCACACACCATTGCCTCGTTGCCCAAATCGCCTGTGACGACGCGCCGATCGTAAATGCAAATGGAATTGCCATGGGTCCCGAAAATTCGGATAAGCTTGCCCAAAGGAACCTGCAGGTAACGGTCTCCGACAATCCAGGCCCGCCTGCGTCACACCGGATTCCGCAAACTTTTGATCTCAGGCCCAGCAAGCCGCTCGCTAATGTGTCAGGTTCTTTGTTAAATTACCCGGACGAACTTATGATTGATTGGGGAGGAATACCGGTAAACGGCGACGCCTCAATATATTGGCCGGGCGCGAATATAGCTGATGTGATCGGACTGGCGAATAATTTATACGCTGCCCATACATTAAGTTCTTCCGACACCCATACGCTGCACTGTAAAACTACAAAGGGTGTAACTTATGTGCCGATTCCAGTCGGTACCGGCCAAAATCTTGCAGGCTTGTTTACTGTTGACTTGCCAACCGCCGTTGTGGCAGGTCAGGAATTTGATATTATTGTCAGGAGGATAACAACCCGCAGATTGGGGGGTGTCGATCATTATGTTAATCGGGCATCGGGAGCTGTAGCGCCGATCGGAAACTCCGAAACAGATGATGGCTCAAACCCGGCCGAAACATTGGTCCCTTCCAATAACACCCAAAAAAACTGGCGCTATGTAACAGGTACATTCCAGGTAAAAATACCGGTTCGCAACAAAGCGACCATGCTGCTTCCTGAAGAAAACACTTTAGCAATTATGAAAGCAAGGCTGCAGGCGATGTCTCCGGCCAACCGATGGTACCCCGTCTTGCAACGGTATATACTATACTTATCCGCTCGCATCGACGGCTTAGGTGGTGATTCGGCTGCTATTAAACCCTCTTATCAGGGTGCGTTGCCGCAAAAGCCGGGCAAGGAAATAGACGTGTATTCAAATAACGATAAGTGCTGCAAAACGGTGATTCTGCTTTTAGCAGCGTTCATTTTCGTTTTGTTGATATTAATACTCATTTTGTTACTCAGGAAATGATGTCCGCCATTTCTGCATCGGCCTCAGAAGCCCGGGCGAAGCGCAAATGTATAATAGGTGTACCCGGGAAAATAAAGGGTGCGCCTGAAGAAAAATAGTTTAGTTGGACAGCCGGCCTGAACGCCCCCTCTTTTTTGCCGGGCTTTTCTAAGTCCTTATTTCGATCGTAAATGTTATGATAATGACGGGGCCGGCCAGAAGGTAACGATCTGATGGGTCGGCCTTTTTTGATGAATATTCGATTTAATCAATTCTGCACATTATTTTGGCGTAGCAGTTTATGGATAGCGGTCAAAAAGAGGCATATAATGAGATAGTCATGATTTACCCCTACAGTTACCCAAAAAAAACTATCGGATTAAGTCGCGATTATTTCAGGTTAACCATTCATTTAATTGCGAAACCTGGTTACGCACATCACTTTACCTTATCGGGGAAATGTTGTTTCATCAATTCTGTAAATTGAACCGTTTTTCTTAGGTTGCTTAAATCGTCGTCTTGCATAAATTGGTTATAATCTTTGTACCCTTTTTCGATGGTTTGCCTGATATATCCAAGGCTTTTTTTTGTGTTTTTCCACCGGCTGTAGGCACAGGCTAGGTTATAATATTTTGCTGGATCATTAACGTCGAATGTTAGGGCTTTTTTCAGGCATAGGATGCCTTTCTTATAACTTTTATCATAAACATAGGCCAGGCCAAGATTGGTGTAAAAATCCGGTTCGCTGGATTTTAGCGCAATAGCTCTTCGACAATTCTCGATGGCTTTTTTGTAAGATTTTAAACCAAGATAAACTGACCCCAGGTTGAAGTATGCTTTTGCATTGGTGGAGTCGAGCAGTATGGCTTTGTTCAAATATAATAGGGCCCTATCATATGCTTCTAATGTCAGGTAGACAGATCCCAGGTTGTTATACACCATGCTGTTCGTGGAATCGATTTGGATGGCTTTTTGATAATTTACAATCGCCTTATCATAAGCTTGTAGTTTCTGGTAAACAACCCCTATAGAGCCGTAGGAGTCGGAATGGGCGGTATCAACGCTGATGTCTTTTTGATAGTTTGCTATTGCCTTGTCATAGTCGTTCAATAAGTCGTAAATTATCCCGATATTATGATAAGCCTGGGAAATATCCGGGCGTATTTTGATCGCTTTTTGATAATTTAGTAGTGCCTTGTCAAATTGGTGTAGTTCCTGGTAAGTTCTGCCAAGATTATAATAGGCGTTTGCGAATGTTGAATCAACCTGGATAGCTTTGTTATACCATATAATTGCGTTGCCGAAGTTTTTTGCATCTTCATAAAGAATTCCGGCGCCATTATAGGGAAACGGCCATTCGGGTGCAACGGATTCCGCCTTTTGATAATAATAACTTGCCGAATCCGGTTTACCCGAAGCATGATAGTAGGCTGCTAATTCTGCTAGAATATATGGGGAGTCATCTTCAAATCGAAGGGCTTTTTGCAATGACTCAAGCCACTTTATTTTGTTTTGATAATTCCGGTAAGTAATACCTTCTATAAAATAAGACCTGGCGAGCATGTAGTTCCGCATCACGTAATCAGGCCCGGTCAGTGTTTTTAAATAAGAAAGTTCCAGGTACGATTCATTTGCATCATATTCAAAGGATGTTTTTTTTCTGTATATGTAATTATCAAGGATGGCCTGCATTTTTTGTTGCAGCGCAGCAAAAAAGGACGATTTCAAGGACCCTTTAATACTTTCAGCCCCTGCCGCATTGATTAGTTTCAGGTACACGTGCTTGGCGCAGTTTACGGTATCTGCTCTGCTGTTACCCCATATCAATCTGCCGTCTTTTACGTAATTCAAGTATTTTTCGTAAAACAATTCGATATCGGGCGAAAGTACTACTGCTACACCGGTTCCTATACTCCCGTTAATTTTCGGCGAGGTATTCTCGTCTTGTTTGGCGAGAGCAAACAGTTTCTGGTTAAACGGGAAAAGCTCCTGGCCGGAGTTTCCGTCGATCTCCGGATGCTGTGTGTTTTCTGTTGCATCGGCAACGGCTGGCTCCAGGTAAGAGGCCAGTTGCGCGGTTGTAATAAAACGGTTGTTGTTACGATCAGCAAAACCCTCAATTCCTTTTATCAGGTAGAACGAAAAAACGCCTCGTCCGCCACCCCACTTCGTCCCCTCTAAAGAAAGCTCATTGTCCTGTGCCGATAAAATTTTGATGATTCGATCGTTCTGGCCTTGTTTTAAAGCTTGCCGGGTAAGCGCAACCCCTCCGTTACCTCCCGCCAGTTTGCCCGATCTGCAGGCGTCTGCAATAAGTATAATGTCTTTCGCCTTGTTTGACCCAAGATAGGCATTCAAATACGTATTCAAATATTTAATGCTTACCGTGCCGGTTGTAACGTAAGCGGCCAGAGGGGAATCGTAAGCAAGCAGGAAACCGCCCTGATCGGTTGTCTTATTTTCCACGTCGGCATGTCCCGAAAAATAAAAGATCACCCGATCGTTTTCCATCACACTATCACGCAGCCAATCCAGCGCTCCGTATATTTCGGTCGAACGGGCGTTTTCATTCAGGATCAGTTTTACCCGCGCCGGGCTTACTTTAGGGCCGCCCTCGACGTTAACAAGGTAATCATAAAACGCTTCGGCGTCTTTATCGGCATATAACAGCCCGGGTATGTTTTGGTATCTGGAGATACCAACGATTACGGCCCACGTTTTGCCGGCATTTCCTTGCACATCCGAAGATGCATTATATCCTGGCCGTGGGGCCTGACTATAGCCGCAATTGTTCAAAATCTGCAGCATCAGAAAAATGAGAATAGTGGCTTTTTGATTATTGCCCATTGTTTTCAGTAAAGTTTATTGTTCCGTGCGATAAATTTAGTTAAAGTAAGATTCGCCTCAATTCAATCCGCAAACCATATTCGGTCACTCACAAAGAAAAACGCGTCGACGGCATATCTTATTAAGGTTTTGGTTTTTAATAAGATAGCTTTAAAGAAAGATCAGTTAAATGATCTGTAAATAAGCCCTAAAGTAACCATATATAATAAATAACAAAATCTTGCAACTTAATTATTTAAAAAATGGAACAGCCCAACCAGAATCAAAACAACAATTCTAACATTCACCAGGCACTAGGGGTAATTTCCCTGATCGTTGGAATACTAGGATTCATTTTGTCTTTCATACCCTGCTTTGGCGTTTACGCCATCTATCTTGGCGTGCCCGGCCTTGGTTGCGGCATTGCAGCCATTATAATGGCCAGGAAGGTTAATGCGGCGATCGGGCTTGCTACGGCCGGGCTGGTTATGTCTTTCTTAGCCACCGTCGTTAGTTC
>DASRTD010000032.1:0-7412 GCA_035656115.1 Mucilaginibacter sp. | reverse complement strand
TGCATCAGGCGCTACAAACAGGCCCAGCCCGCGTTTATTGTAAACGATCTGCTGATTTTGCAGGTACTCGTATGATCGCATCACCGTGTTTGGATTAACCTCTAACTCCACCGCCAGGTCGCGCACCGAGGGTATTTTTTGCTCAGCCGGCCATTTGTGTATCAATATATTATCGCACACAAACGCTGCTATCTGCAGGTATATCGCTTCGTTGTCTTTAAATTCCATCGCTTTATACCTGTTTTTCCTTTAACCTGAAATAGGCCGCAACCCACAAAAGAATGGATGCAGCAATGATGAGCCAGCACACCAGCCAATCGTAATTGCTTACAAGGTTGATATCGTAAAAATTATTGTTTTGATTAAAGCTTACGTTTGTAAAAGGCATCGCCGGGCGTATGCTTTGCCCGAGCAACGACTGGAGAAATATAGTATTGGCGACCACCAGTACTGCCAGCGAAATAAAAAATACAAAGCCGGTTTTTATAAAATGCAGCTTATTAAAATAAATTGCCCCAAACAGGGTGAAGGCGTTCACAAAACTAAAGGGGATGAAAAGGATAATTGCAGGCTGCGCGAATATATTAAAGACCTCATCGCGTTGATTAGGTAAGTGCCTGAGATGCATAAATGAAAATAATACCAGGTAAAATGTCGCGATAAAAACAATAGAGAATAACAGGTACGACCATACCCATCCCACCAAAAATTTCTCAAAATTGGAGGCCGGTAGCGTAAGCGATGTTATGGCTTTTCTTTTGTCGCCAAAGTCGGCAAAAACAGTGCTGGTAAACATGGCGCCTGCTAGAAAGTAAAAGCCGCCGAACATTGCCGTTTGGGCGTTTAGTTCTATCGGTTCATCGATAATGTAAACCATAAAGCTACCGCCGAGTACCAGCACGCCGACCAAAACGGCCAGCGACATCAGGTAAGTTTTAAACCGCTCGGCTGTGTGTTTAATAAAAAGCCTGCCGAAGCGGTTTATGTTAAAAAGGTTGTCCATATCAGTTTTCTTTAAGCGTTTCAACCAATGGTTTGTTACCGCTGGTTACGGCATTAAAAAATAGTTCCAGGTCTATCTTGCTGAATTTTCCGCTGGTGTTTTTCAGGATAGCGCTCACACCTCGTACGTTTCCCTCTTCGTAAAGCACAGGCAGGCCCTCGGTGCTGGGATAGTTCCCGAAAAATATCCTCTCCCCTATTTCATCCACCGTTTGGTTTACCACAATTTCGCGGTCGTGCAGTACCAGGATGGTATCGATCAGGCTGTCCAGGTCGCGCACCTGGTGGGTGGAGATCACAGTGCAACGATCTTCTGTTAATACCGACGCGATGAGTTTGCGGAATTGCACTTTTGACGGAATATCAAGACCATTGGTAGGCTCATCCATAATAAGCAAACCCGTATTGGTCGCCAACCCGAATGCGATCATCGCCTTTTTTTGCTGACCGAAGGAAAGTTTATCCATCACGCCATCGAGATCAACATCAAGTACCTTTAGATAATGATAAAAATCGCTTTTACTGAATTTTGGATAGAAAATAGCGGTATTAGCCACAAACTGTGCCGGAGTAAGCGCTGGCACAAATATTTCCTCGGGAATGAAATAAATATCCTCCAAAACAGCTACTGGCCGGCTCGAAACGTTAACCGAATTAAAGAAACAGCCGCCCTTTTGGGGAAATGCCAGGCCGATCATATTTTTTAACAGGGTGGATTTGCCCGCCCCATTCTTGCCCAGCAAACCGTAAATGTGACCGGTGTATAAGTTAAGGTTAAGCTCCTTAAACAGCAGCGGCTTGCGCGGGTAGGCAAAACTGAGGGCTTTAATTTCTATCATAGTGTATTAGTATAATAGTACACTACAAAGGTAATACAATGAAAATGGGATTTGCAAATTATTTCTGCATAATTTTTCTTTACCTTTCATTTTTTATAAACCACCTCGCCATGTTCATTATCGAAAACTATCCCGCGGCAGTCGCCTGCTGTATTATTACCATGTTTTGCTGGGGCTCTTGGGCCAACACGCAAAAACTGGCTGCAAGTACCTGGCGCTTTGAACTGTTTTACTGGGATTATGTATTGGGGATATTGCTGTTTTCGCTGTTGCTTGCTTTTACTTTAGGCAGCACCGGCACCGTCGGAAGATCGTTTCTGGCAGATATTAGCCAGGCTGATGGCCATAATATCGGCTCGGCCATCATCGGCGGCATCATTTTTAATGCGGCGAATATCTTGCTTGTGGCGGCAATTGCTATTGCAGGCATGGCCGTTGCATTCCCGGTTGGGATCGGACTGGCATTGGTAATTGGCGTGGTCGTGAACTATCTTGCAAACCCCAAAGGCAGTGAAGGAATGCTGGCCGGTGGTGTAGTGCTGATTGTTGTTGCGATATTGCTTAATGCTTATGCCTACCGCAGGATGCAGTCGGCAGGTAAGCAAACCTCGACCAAAGGCCTGTTGTTAGCAGTATTTGCGGGCGTATTGATGGGCTTTTTTTATAAGTATGTACAGGCAAGCATGTTCACTAATTTCGATTTGCCTGAGGCCGGGAAACTTAGCCCTTATACGGCTGTGGTTATTTTCAGCGTTGGTATTTTGCTGAGCAATTTTGTTTTTAATACCATTTTGATGAAGCGGCCTTTTGTGGGTACGCCGGTTTCATTTGGAGCATATTTTAAAGGCGGATTTAAAAATCATATTACCGGCATTTTAGGGGGATCGGTTTGGTGTTTGGGGATGTCGTTCAGCATTATAGCCTCGGGCAAGGCGGGGCCCGCCATATCTTATGGTCTGGGGCAGGGTGCCACCGTAATTGCTGCGTTGTGGGGTATTTTTATTTGGAAGGAATTTAAAAATGCACCGAACGGGACAAGTGGGATATTAAATTTGATGCTGCTGTTTTATGTGGTGGGATTGGGGTTATTGGTGTATGCGGGGATGTAGGGTCGCCTCACCCCAACCCCTCTCCAAAGGAGAGGGGCTAATGAACGTTTATTAATAGAGAAAAATGAAATAAAAAGCCCTCTCCTTTGGAGAGGGTTGGGTGAGGCCTCCTATGAAACCATATATCCTCGTTATTGGCAGCTCAAACACCGACATGGTGGTAAAAGCCGATCGCTTACCCGCTCCGGGCGAAACTATTTTGGGCGGCACATTTTTAATAACTGCCGGCGGCAAAGGAGCCAACCAGGCTGTTGCTGCCGCACGTTTGGGCGGCGATGTGGTTTTTATTGTAAAAGTTGGTGACGACATTTTCGGCAGGCAAGCCGTTCAATCGTTTAATGGGGAAGGCATAGATACCAGCCATATCATCACCGACCCGGTAAACCCATCTGGCGTTGCATTGATAACGGTTGACGCAAAAGCGGAAAACTGTATCGTCGTCGCATCAGGAGCTAATGCCAATCTGAAGCCCGGCGATCTCTACGCTGCTGAAGAGAAAATAAAAAGTGCCTCGCTGATATTGATGCAATTGGAGATCCCGCTGGAAACGGTGGAATATGTAGCAGAGCTAGCCTCGATCCATAACGTGCCGCTTATTTTAAACCCCGCTCCGGCTTGCGCACTTTCAGATGAGTTGTTGAGCAAAGTTTCTATCATCACCCCAAACCAAAAAGAAGCCGAAATGCTAACAGGTGCGAGGATTACCGATAAAGAAAGCGCGCAGACTGCGGCCGAACTGCTTGCCGAAAAAGGCATTGAAACAGTTATTATTACGATGGGCGCGAATGGCGCGCTGGTTTTTCATGGCAGTCATTTTGACTGGGTGCCGGCGCCGGTTGTGAACGCCGTTGATACCACCGCAGCGGGCGATGTGTTTAACGGAGCGCTGGCGGTGGCGATGTCCGAAGGAAAAAACATTGATGAGGCCGTGATTTTTTCAAATAAAGCGGCGGCTTTATCGGTTACTAAAATGGGGGCGCAGGCTTCGGCGCCTTATCGCCGCGAAACAGAAGATTTTAGCTAAATTTAAGGCTATGAAAAGATTGATCTTAGTTCTTCTGTGCTATTCGGTCATAGTTGAGGCTGAACCGAAAAGTCATATTAAAAAGAAAAGTCATGCTGAACTTGTTTCAGCACACCACACGCTAAGTAACCGACACGCGGGCGACCTATATATGGGGTGCCGAAACAAGTTCGGCATGACTGTTGGTGTGGCTACAAAAGGGGTTAAAGCAAATGCAGACCCGATAAAATTTTACGGCCCCATCGTCCCCAATAAAATTCCTGATCAATATATGCCGGCTTATTACCAAAATATCGGCGGCTACCTGGGTTACCGCCTGGATGTTAATTTAGAAAAGCGGCTTCTACAGATCGATTCAGCCACGCTGCTATCCGGCTTTAAACACCGGCCCGGTGCGCAAACCTGGATCGGCGAGCATGTGGGTAAATTTCTTTTCTCAGCGTCAAAAACCTATGCCTACAGCCACGATGAACGCATAAAACACCTGATGGATGATATGGTACGCAAATACATCGCCTGCCAGATGCCCGATGGGTATATGGGCACTTATTTGTATAAAGACCGCTGGAAAGACTGGGATGTTTGGGCGCATAAATATTGCATTATCGGCTTGCTCAACTATTACTCGGTAACCGGTTACAAACCGGCGCTGGAAACTGCGGAACGCGCCGCCGACCTGATTTGCCGCACCTTTGGCGACCAGGCCGGCAAACGCGACCTGATGCTTGCCGGCGAGCACAACGGCCTCGCCCCAGGCAGTATTTTGGAGCCAATGGTTGATCTTTACCGATATACCGGCAACCCAAAATACCTTACATTTTGTAAATATATTTTGCGCGCTTTTGAGCAAAAAGACGGGCCAAAGATCATAGGCGGGCTGGAGAAATATGGCGAAGTAACCAAGGTAGGCGACGCCAAAGCATATGAAATGATGTCGTGCTTCCTGGGAATATTAAAGTATTATAAACTTACGGGGCAGGAAAAATATCTCAGCCTTTTGCAAACTGCCTGGGCAGACATTAGCCAGCACCGCTTGTACATCACGGGCACCGCGAGCGACCACGAGGTATTTGTTAAAGCCGGCGTATTAAAAGCAACGAACGACGACGACATGGGCGAAGGCTGCGTAACCGTTACCTGGATACAGTTCAACCTTTCGCTGCTGCAAATTACGGGCGAGGTGAAATACGCAGAAGAAATTGAACGCTCGGTGTACAACCATCTGCTGGCTGCTGAAAATCCGCAAACCGGGTGTGTAAGCTATTATACCGCCTTGCAGGGCCCTAAGCCCTACCGCTGCGACCAGGGTTACTCTTGCTGCCTGTCCAGCGTACCGCGGGGTGTGTCATTGATCCCCGAAATGATCGGCGGAAAAATAAACGGCATTTTTACCGTATTGATGTACGAAAATGCGGAAGCGAGGACAAGCATCACCGCTAATGAGCATTCGGCGGTCGACCTTAAGGTAAAGTCTGCGACCAAATTCCCTGCCGATGGCAACGTTGAGTTTGATATTGATCCGTCGCAAACTGCTGCATTCACCATAAACTTCCGCGTGCCCGATTGGTCGGCAAATTTTACGGCGAAGGTTGGCAATGACACTTACCCTGGAAAAACCGGCCAGCTATTGGCCATCAGCCGCAAATGGAACGCCGGCGACAAGGTTGAAATTACTTTTGATATGCCAACCCAGGTTTTGCCGGGCGGCATTTCCTATCCGAACGCTATTGCCATAAAAAGAGGGCCGCAGGTAATGGCGATCGATAAAAGCCTGAACAAGGAAATAGGCGGCATCAATACGGTCAGCTTCTCCGACGCTAAAGAGCTAACGACCGCCGACAGCGCCCTGCCTGCCGACTGGGATTGGCCGGAAGCATTTTATGCTGATATGAGAGTGAATAACATCACGGAGAAAGTGGTATTAGTGCCTTTTGCAGAAGCCGGGCAAAAAAGCGGAGATGTGGAGGTTTGGATAAACCGCTGAAAAAATGTCCTGCCGTAGAGACGCAATATTTTGCGTCTCCGAACCCTAATGACCGAGACTCACCGGTAAATCCTGTGACGCCGTTCCGAGACGCAAAATATTGCGTCTCTACCAAATCATTGCAATTCCAACGTCACCACTGATTTTGCAGGCAAATTAACCACCAGTTTACCATTTTCATTTTTAGCCCCACTAAAGCTTTTTAAATCCAGTTTATTGGGCTGATCAAAGGTGTTTATATCAGTAATATTGGCCGAGGTTAATATCTGCCCGGTCACCGTTTTCCATTTGATATTGCCCAAAGCCGTGCTGATGCTGATGTTGTTATGCAGATCAAGGTTGACCAATGAAATATGCACCTTTCCTGAAGCATCCTGCGAGGCTGAAACGTTTACCGCCGGGAGCTTTTTGCCATCCACCACGTAATCAGGCGAATTAATTTGTATGGGCAGGTATTTGGCGTCCTGGTGCACTTTGTACATTTCAAAAATATGGTAGGTTGGGGTAAGCAACATCTTTTCTTTATCGGTTAAGATGAGCGATTGCAGCACATTAATGGTTTGGGCCAGTGCCGCGCCGCGCACCCGGTCGCAATGGTTATTAAAAATATTAAGGTTTGTTGCGGCAATCAGGGCATCGCGCAGGCTGTTTTGCTGGTACAAAAAACCGGGGTTGGTGCCGGGTTCAACGTCCGTCCAAACGCCCCATTCGTCAACCACCAGGGCCACATGTTTTTGCGGGTCGTATTTATCCATAATGGCGGCGTGTTTGGTCACCAACTCTTCCATTTTAAGGCAGCGCTCCATCGTGCCAAAATATTCGCTTTCGCTAAAGCTCGTGGCCGAGCCCTTATGACCCCAGTCGCCGGTTGGCACGGTATAATAATGCAGCGAAATACCCCACATCATCCAGTCAGGGATATTTTTCATGATCACTTCCGTCCAGTTATAATCGTCGGCATTAGGGCCGCTGGCAATCTTCTTTAGCCTGGCGCCGGGATAATTCTTGGCAAATGATGCATAGCGTTTAAACTGGTCGCTATAAAATTCGGGCGTCATGGTGCCTCCGCAGCCCCAGCTCTCGTTGCCGATACCCCAGAAAGTTACTTTGTAAGGATCGGCATGGCCATTTTGCCGGCGCATCCCCGCAACGGTGCTGCTGCTGTTGGAGTTGCAGTATTCTATCCATTTCGACATTTCCTCAACCGTGCCGCTGCCCACATTAGCGGCAATATAGGGTTCGCAGCCCAGCAGACTGCAAAGCTCCAAAAACTCGTGGGTGCCAAAACTATTATCTTCGGTTACTCCGCCCCAGTTGGTATTCACCATGCGCGGCCTTTGTGCGCTTGGGCCAATGCCATCGCGCCAGTGGTACTCGTCCGCAAAACAGCCGCCGGGCCAGCGCAGGCTGGGTATCTTTATCTTTTTCAGCGCGTTCACCACATCCAGGCGTAT
>DASRTD010000031.1:0-21859 GCA_035656115.1 Mucilaginibacter sp. | reverse complement strand
TTTGTGCCAGCCCCTGAAGAACAGCCATCGGAGGCTACGGTGCTTTTGCGGGCAGCCATGATGCAGTTAAAAGAAATTGACAGGCACATCGTTTTAACTTATGCGGGTGAAGGTTGTATCAACACCACCCAGCATATCAGTGATTCAGCGATGAAGATTTTATGCGAAACATATCATACAACATCAGAAAATATAAGACAACGAAAAACCAGAGCATTAAAGAAAATCAAATTATTTTGCTTTAAAAATTAAATCAATGAACATTATGGAAAATGAAGCAACAAAAAACCCAAACCAAGACCCCAAGATCGACCTCGAGTTTTTACTGCGCACCAACGGGTTTCTATTTCCCGAAACTGTGAATGAGGTTTCAGAGTATGAAAGAAGATTTGGTGACACCGATATAATTCTACCTGATGATATGAAAGAGCCAACGTTCTTGGAAAAGGCGCTTTCCAAATTGCCCGGTAATCATTTAAAGGCGATCAAAAGTGAAAAGGACGACTTTGCCATCGCCGCAAGATTAGAGAACGGATCCCAGTTACCTGACCATATTAAAAAAAGAATGGAGGATGACAGGAAAAATACTAAACAATAATTGATGTGGAACCTGAAAGATTTGAAGAACTGGCCCTGTTAGCGGAATCGATCGCTGAAGAGAATTTTAAAGAAGGAAAGACTGACCTCCCCTCCATACTACAAAAAAATAACATCACCCTGGTCAAGGGTAACTATGAAACCTACTTTTTAGGCAATTTGGTGCACCATTCAAAGGAATTTTATATTCACTTGAATATGGACATGCTCAATGAAAATCAGTATCCAAGGATCAGGTTTACTATCGGCCACGAGCTGGGCCATTATTTTATTGACGAGCACCGCAATCTGCTGAAAAAAGGAACTTCATTATCGTTCAACCAACAACATAATGGGTTAGCAATAGAAAAGGAAGCAAATCATTTTGCTTCCTTTCTGTTGATGCCCACCCAACGGTTCCTCGCTGCCGCTGCCTCGTTACCTAATGGCCTGGCCGCGATACTTTTCTTGGCCGATACCTTTGAATCGTCGATAGACTGCACCTCAATTCAATATATCAAACTAAACTGCTGCACCGGCTTGCTTATCCGGTGGAATGAAAACAATACTATTAAGACTGCCTTTTGCAGTGATAATTTAGCGAGAATATTGAATTTGGGTAACCGGCCTTTGTTGAAAAAACAGGAAACCTACCTCGAAAACTTAAAAACTGAATTTTCAAATAGCCCGCCTTATGAGATCGTGGAGCGTGCCACACCACTATCGCGCTGGGTAGCAACGATTGAGCCAGGAGCGCTGGACGATCTGATGTGCTTAGAACAAACGATCAAGCTCGGTAAATATGGCGGGCTGACCTTGGTAATATTCAATTCATAATGATTTGCCCTCTCACGGCAGTTTCCAAACTACAAACACCTATACCTCAAGCCTATCTCCACTTATTTACGCGCGTCAACTTGCGTCCGTGCCTGTTCCCCCCACCGGATTGTTGTCGGGTTCAGTGCCCAATAAAATCCGAAATAAAACCCTAAATTTATAAGGTTTATTAACCAATGGGTCAACCTTTTACGCTGCCGCCAGTACCGTACCGTTACCGTGTGCTCGTATTGCTGTGCGCGCTCACCACGCTCACCTATATGGACCGCATCTGCATCTCCATTGTGGGCGTGCGCATCAAGACAGCCCTGCACCTGAGCAACGAGCAGTTCGGCTGGGTGCTGGCGGCCTTCGCGCTGGCTTATGCCATCTTCGAAATCCCTTCAGGCATGCTGGGCGACCGTATCGGCCCTAAAAAAGTATTTATACGCATTGTTATCGCATGGTCGGTGTTTACCGCGCTTACGGGACTGGCCACCGGGCTGCTCAGCCTGCTCATCATCCGCTTTTTGTTTGGCGCCGGCGAATCGGGCACTTATCCCAATAGCATTTTAACGGTATCGCGGTGGTTCCCGGTAAGCGAAACAGGCAGGGCGCTGAGTTGGGTGGGCATCGGCTCGCAAATAGGCGCCGCGCTGGCCCCGCTCATCATTGTGCCCATTGCCATGGCTTATGGCTGGCGGGCGCCGTTTTTTGTGGTGGGCGCCATCGGCCTGGTATGGGTGGCTGTTTGCTATGCCTGGTTCCGCGATTTCCCCGCCCAAATGAAAGCCATGCCCGATGCCGAAAAAGCGTTCATCAAATCGGAATGCCGCCACCGGGAAGGGCAGCACCTGGTGCCCTGGAAGCTGATTGTACGCAACAGCACCCTGTGGCCGCTTTTGCTGATGTATTTTTGCTGCCAGTGGGCCAATTATTTTTTTATTGCCTGGATGCCGGTTTACCTGCAGGAAGGCCGCGGTTTTACCGAAAACGGCATGAAACAGGTTACCTCGTTGCTTTTTGTGGTGGGCATAGGCGGTTTCCTGGCCGGCGGCGCCGCCGGTGACTGGCTGCTAAAACGTAGAGGACTTAAACTGGGCCGCCGCCTTACCGGCATGATTGGCCTTGGCTGCTGCGGCATATTGCTGTTTGTGGCCGCGTTATCCGCCAATAATACACTCACGGCCTGCTGCCTCATCGGGGCCAATTTCGCCTTTTCATTCGGGGTGATGGTCTCCTACGCCGTATGTGCCGATATTGGCCGCAATAACGCCGGCACAGTAACCGGCGCCATGAACTTTTTCGGGCAGATGGGCGCCTTTTTCCTCGCCCTCATCTTTGGGCACATTGTACAGGCCACCCACCGTTTCGATTACCCGGTGTACGTGGTCGGCGCGGTATTGCTGGCAGGCAGCCTGCTGTGGCTGGCTATCGATGCGGAGAAGCAGCTGCCGGAGATGGGGGATGGGGGGTAGGGTTAAGCAGAGCTATCGGTAGTTTCGCAACTACGGAAAATTAGGGCAGGAGACGATGTCGCCATTAGCAAGCCAGCAGTTTAAAACAATCCGGATCCATTTTCAATTCATTATAAAATTTCTTAAATTTGTTTTATGACTATCGTAGTTACCCCACATAACCCACAGGAAGAAAAAGCTTTGCTGACATTTTTGGACAGCATGAAATATGACTATAGCCAGGAGGATGAGACCTTGATTTTGTCGGACGCCCAGCAAAAGGAAATATTGGAACGCGACAGGGAGTATGAGGCAGGAGAAACAGAGACCTATTCCATCGACGAGATCATCGCTCATTTTAACATCAAAGAAAAATAATGTACCAATTGCAGGTTCTTCGTAAAGCGAGAGAAGATATGCAAAAATCTGCTGCCTGGTACGATGAGCGTCAACCTGGTGTTGGCGACAGGTTTTTGTCGGAAGTTATAAGCACCTTTAGATTGATTGAGACCAACCCATTACATTACCAGGAAAGATTTTCAAAAAAATTTAGATACGCCAATGTGCACGATTTTCCCTTCGTGGTTGTTTTCAAAATAAAAAAACAATTGGTGGTTGTCAATTCGGTATTTCATACCAGCCGTAATCCTAAGCGGTTTGTTTGACCTCGACTGCTGTCCATAGTTCCTAAACTACGGGCCGCTGTGCCCGGATACTTTGTCTCCGTTACCCTTTCTATTTAAAAAAAAGCCATCGCGTTAACCAGTAACATGGATAAACCACAACAGGCGCTGCCAGCACATCGATGGTGTAATGGATATGCTGTACCAGCAATAAACAGGCAACGGCAAAAGCGGCAATAAGCGCTATAATTTTATCCGCTCTTTTTTGGAGGCATAAATAAATGAGCACCATGGTAGTGGTGTGCCCCGAAAAAAACAGGTCTTTGGTAATAGCGGCGTTCCGGTAAAAAGCATTGTTGAGCGGGTCGGCCAAAAGCACCATGCCCGGAGGCGGGTCGAGCGCAACCAGGCTGAGGGTAATGAAACGCACGATATAAACAAATATCAACGTCCAGCAAAAGGTTATATAAATGGACGCATTATTGAAGGTCCTGATCACGATTAATAAAGCCATCCCGAAAATCAATGAAAAAATTAATACGGAAACATCATGCGGAGGGACGTGCGCTAACACCCAATCATTTAGCACCGCCCCTTTTCTTTTTTGAATATAGGCAAAAAAGTACGGCAGGATATAAATTATGGCAGCGATGACAACGGTGCCTATGATGATTTGCCAGCGCCTGTGACGTGATTTCCAGGTTGCCTTCCAGTTATCGCTTGGTGAAGGTGATGGCATATTTGGGGCGCAATATTAATTGGGTGCCGGCAAAAGTAATCATTGAAAAGTATTCGGAAGCATTTGTGTAAACAGGACTAAGCCTCTATCACAGCAAGACCAACGGCACGGGACCATGCTGTGACACAAAAAGAGCGGGTGCTTTTTATTCAGGGTAGATTGGCCTGAAATTGTCCATCGGTAATGGTCTTAGTGGTGTGGGCTACATTATCGACCGAAACCGCAAATGTTCCCGCAATGGTATTACTTGTTAATGAAGTAACTACTATAGTGCCGCTTGTTGCTGTGTAAAGATCCTGTGCAGCAGGTCCGTTAGCAAACTGAAAGGTGGCGCCGCTGGTGGCAACGTCAAAACTGCCAACCTTTGCATTCGGGATGCTCAGCGCTATCAATCCTTGCCCCGCGAATTGACCATTTATCAGGACGGTATCGTGAGGGAAACTTACCGCCATGTTTGTTGTGCTGAATGCTGTATCGTTAAACTTTAATGAAATAACCGGGGCAAAGGGAGCCGGGTTATTTTTTTTACTACAGGAACAAAATAAGAAAGCACTTGCTGCGGCGATGAAGTACAGGTATTTAATTTTTTTCATTTGATAACATTTATCGTGCAATTTATCAATATTAACTTATGACAATAGGTATAACGGAAAAAGAATTTGTTTTATTTTCCGCCGTCAGTGGTTTCGAAATTACAGCGCGAATTGCCCGGAGAATTTTTCTCCAGCAGCAACAACCGCTCTCGCTTAACAAAATGTTACATCTTTTTCAATTCCTTCGCTACCTCCCCATCCGATAATACCGTTATTTTCATCCAAACCTCTTTGTCCGGATTTCCGTCTTTATTAACTTTTACGACGCATACTTTATCAATAAAGTCCATCCCTTTAACTATTTCGCCAAATACGGTATAATTCTGGTCTAAAAATGGAGTGCCGCCGATGGTGCGGTAGATTTCGCGCTGGGCTTCAGTAAAGTGTAAATGAAATTTTTTTTCAATGGCGTCCAGTTCAACATTAGTATAAGTTTTACCGTCAACCAGGTATATCTGGGTAGTAAAAGATGCTTTGGCTTTATTATCGTCGCGGCCCATAGCCAGGGCGCCGCGTTTATGGAACAAGGCCGAATTAAACTCCGGCTGTATCCATTTTTGTTCGGGCTTTAATGTTTTTGATTTGTCGTAAAGCGAATCCGGGTCGCCGCCCTGGATCACGAAACCTTTAAGTATCCGGTTAAAAGTAGTGGCGTCAAAATAGTGAGACTTTACCAACTTTAAAAAGTTATCGCGGTGTACCGGCGTTTCGTTGTACAGCTTAACAATACAATATCCCTGTGCTGTTGTAATTTTTACATACTGATTTTTTTGCTGTGCCGCAGCCGGCAGCAGCAAACAGCATAGCAAACCGGCAATAAGGTTTTTTAAATCTTTTATCATAGTTTAAAGATAGGAATATGCTTTGAGACCCCGGCCGGCCGTTACAGTTTTGCATTGTTAATTCATATAATGTATTTTTAGTTCATGATCCAAATCAGGTAATTGCCATCTCCCAAAAATGAACACCAACCCATTTAAATTAACGATACATATGGTATCAAGCCTCGACGGTTATATTGCCAAAAAAGACAATAGCGTTTCGTGGTTTGAGACAGCTGACCACTACGAAAAAGGAGTTACCATTACTGCACAGGATGCGGCGGAGTTTTTGAAAACGATAGATTGCTATATAATGGGTGCCCGCACCTACGAGCATGCCCTGGAACTTTCAAAAACCTATGGCTGGGCCTATGGTGACGTACCGACTATTGTAGTAACGCACAGAAACCTTCCCATTGAACGGCCAAGCATTGAAATTTACTCAGGCGATCTGCACAAACTGGTGAATGAACGGCTAAAGCCAAACTACCACAATATTTGGCTGGTTGGCGGAGCAATGCTGGCAAAAGACTTCATTACTTTAAAACTGGCCGACGAAATAAGGCTGTCTATTCTGCCCATTATCCTGGGCGACGGAACGCCATTTTTTTACAATATAGAGCAAGAGCAAGCGCTGCACCTGCGGGATGTGAGGGCCCACAAAACGGGAATAGTGGAACTATGTTATGAAATAATGAAATAAAGTGTTTGCCAATGAACTTAAAGACTCATTGCCAATTAACAAAAAACACCTTACCTTTATTCAACCATCAAAAAGTATAAACCGCATGGAAAATTCAAGCCCCGAACCGGCCCCCCTGGCCAGCCTTGACCAATGGGAAGATGATGTATTACAGCGCTATCCCGAACCCGGCCAACCGGCCAAAATGAAGGAGGAATTCAGGAATTACGATGACCCGGCCAACGATAGTGTGCGCGAGTTTTATCGTCTCAACCATAAATACCAAACCTATGACAATGTGCTGGCCAAAAAGGCCAATTTCCTAAAATTCGACAAAAAGGAAATGCCCTGGTGGGATGCGCTCGACTACCTTAACCAGCTGGTCGATGACTCGGACCCAGACACATCGATGGACCAGTTGCAACACCTGCTGCAAACCGGCGAGGCCATCCGTGCCGACGGTCATCCTGATTGGTTTGTGCTGACGGGCTTCCTGCACGACCTGGGCAAAGTGCTTTGCCTGTTTGGCGAACCGCAGTGGAATGTGGTGGGCGATACCTTTCCCGTGGGCTGTAAATTTTCTGATAAGATCGTCTATCCCGAGTATTTTGCCGATAACCCCGATACTTATGACGAACGATTCAATACAAAATACGGCGTTTATTCAGCGCATTGCGGGTTGGATAACGTGCACATGTCATGGGGTCACGATGAATATTTATACCACATCACCAAAAATCACCTGCCCGAAGAGGCGCTTTACATGATACGCTACCACTCTTTTTATGCGCAGCACCGCGAGCATGAGTATGACCACCTGCTCAACAGCCACGACCAGGCCATGTTTAAATGGGTGGATAAATTTAACCCCTACGATCTGTACTCAAAAGCCGCAAAGCCGCCGGTAGTTGCTGAACTAAGGCCCTATTATGAGGACCTGATAGCGAAATATTTACCTGCAACGGTTAAATTATAGGCATCCGGATTTATTTTTCACCGGGGTTTGCAGGGCCGGCAACATAGGTCTTATTCAACCATGCCACAATTTCTTCCCAGCTTTCAAGCGGGATTTTGGCATGGGAGGCATTCTTCATCACAAAAAATTCCTTTTTGTTACCGGGTATTAAATTGTAAAAGTCTTTCACTTTATCTATAGCAAACAATTCATCCTTATCACCTACGCCCACCAATACAGGGATATTCATGTTTTTGGGAAGTCGTAATTTTTTCACATCCATCATGGTGAGGAACCTGAGCGTATACCGGTAATTCCAAAGCGTATCTTTCGATACGGTCATCCCATCTCGGTAATACTCAACCGCCGGGTACGAAGGCCGGAAAATGGAACTCGCCAATATTTTAGCTTGCTGAAATAATGGGATCGGTTTGGTTAGCCCTTTACGGCCCTCATAGGCGCCTGAGAGCAATATTAATCCCGCTATCTCATCCGGAACAGTATCGGCAGCACAAATCGCCGAGGCCACGCCCAGGCTATGCCCCAGCACGACCACCTTTTTAAAACCGAGGCTTTTTACGTATTTAACAGCCTCGCCCAGGTCGGCTATCCAGCGGTTTTTGCCCGGGCTGTCGCCCCGGTTGCCGCCCGATAAACCGTGTCCCCGGTAATCCAGGCCAAAGACAGTGTACCCACCTTTTGAAATGGGTATGCCGGCCATGCTATATGGCCCGCTATAGGCGGTAAAGCCATGAAAAATTAAAACGGCAATATCCTTTTTAGCCGGGTCGATGGTGTCGGGGTTCCATCGCCGTAAAAACAGCGTTTCGCCATCGGAGGTCGTAAACACCTGATGGGGGCCGGTATAGCTTTTTCGCAAAGCAGCAGCTTCCTGTGGAGTGATCCCCATGTTATTTACCCGCCAGTGCGTTGGCAACCAAGCTAATATCAATCCAAAAAGCACTATCGCCACAACAAGGAAAAACAGGGTGTAAAGAACCCTTTTAATTATTTTTTTCATAAAGTGATTTTTAAATACTAAACAGCCTCATCCCAACCCTTCTCCAAAGGAGAAGGGTTTGGAACAGGTTAAAATCCAATCATTTTGCATCGAAGTCCTCTCCTTTGGAGAGGATTTAGGTGAGGCAAAACGTAAAGCTTGAACTAAAAACTCGACTATACCTTGCGCCTAAACAACCGCCCCACCGTCAACGCTGATCACCGCGCCATTCACAAAGCTGGCCTCATCCGATGCTAAAAAAAGGTATACATTTGCCACATCTTCGGCCGTGCCCAACTGATTGGCGGGCACTTTTTCTTTCATGGCATTCAAAATATGTTCCGGAATGGTTTCGATCATTTCCGTCGCAATAAAGCCCGGGGCAACGGCATTTACCGTAATGCCCTTGCGCCCCAATTCCCGTGCCCATACTTTCGTCATCCCGATGATGCCGGATTTTGAGGCTACATAATTGGTTTGTCCAAAATTACCATACAATGCCACAACTGACGATGCCTGTACAATGCGCCCGTAGCTACGTTCGGTCATATAAGGTGCGACAGCTTTCGTGCAATTAAAAACGCCCTTAAGGTTTACCTGTATAACGGTATCAAATTGTTCTTCCGTCATTTTCATGAGGCTGGCATCGCGCAGGATGCCGGCATTGTTGATCAGTATATCAATTTTTCCAAAATCCTTTATTACTGCACCCGCAGCCTCCTGCACCGTTTTAGCATCGGCAGTATTAACTTTATAAAAAATAGCTTTGGCGCCCATTTCATTGAGCATTTTTATCACTTCATGCCCTTTTTCTTCCTGTACATCCCAAATGGCGATATTTGCACCCTCCTGCGCAAACCGTATAGCCGTTGCCCTACCTATGCCATTTGACCCGCCTGTTATAATGGCTACTTTATCTTTTAACCTGCTCATGTATGTGGTATTTCAGTTGAAATATAAATGTAATTGTTTTGCGCTTCATTAAAAGGCCTTCTAATAGTGAAAAATAAATTTACCGCTCTTCAAAAAATATTATTTCCTGCCTTGTCCAAAATAAAAACATGCAGATGTCACGCGCCATTTTTTCTGTCCTGTTAGCTTGTATCGTACAATTGAGTCTTGGTCAAAACAAGGCCATCCGTCTTGCCATTCAAGCCCCCGCAGACAGCGACAGGCTTATTTTACATGCTTATGCAAAAGGGGTACAAATGTACATTTGCACAGCCGACCCGAACGATACCTCGCACTACGTTTGGACTTTTACCGGACCGCATGCTGACCTTTACGCTGACGGCGCTTACCGCCATTTGATTGGGAAACACTACGCCAGTACAAATAAAAATCCTGTCTGGGAAGATAATGACGGTTCGATGATATCCGGCTTAAAAGTACACCAGGCCAACTCACCCGACAGCCTGGCAATCCCCTGGCTGCTGCTTAAAACCGTTGCGACAAAGGCAAAGGGATTTTAACGCCGGTAGTTTTCATCCAAAGGGTCCGCACAACCGGCGGAAAAGCGCCGGCTAAGGCAGCCAAACGGGAAAACAGTGGAAATTGCCTACATGGCCGAATATCTGTTCTACAGCGCAAAATAAAATAGCTATAAAGGCTGTTGATTACCATGCCGAAACACCCTGTCTCTGCGTGCCTCTTTTTCTTAGCTTTTCCCGCTCATATTTCGGTCTTTACAAACGTAACGCTACCGCTACTTTTCTTGCCCCTGATCCCCAACCTTTTAAAATACATTACGTAAAAAGAGCTTACCCTGCCTGCCAATTATTTACTGGTTGATTTTGTAAAGGATGATTAAGAAGCGGAAAAAAAAGTTATTGCATTGGGGAGCCATCTTTCTTACGCTGATGATTGGGCCCTGCCTTTGCCACGCTCAGCAGCAAAGCCTTCAGTTTGAGCACTTTAGTACCCGCGAGGGATTATCACAAATCAATATCAATTGTATTATACAGGATAGCCGCGGTTTTATGTGGATAGGCAGCCGCAATGGGTTAAACCGGTACGACGGGTACACTTTTATCACCTACCGCTACGATGCAAAGAATGACAGTAGCCTAAGCAACAACATGATCACCGGCCTGGCCGAAGATCACGACGGGAACATTTGGGTAGCCACGCAGAATGGGTTAGATAAATACGACCGCAAAACCGGGGTTTTTGTGCGATATATGCACGATGCACGTAGCAACAACAGTCTCGCAAACAACATCATCAACAAGGTGGCGATTGACCACGAGGGACTTTTATGGATAGGCACCCAAAACGGCGGCCTTGATTGTTTAAACATCGGTAAAAAAATATTTGTCCACCATAAACACGCCGACGGCATCGCGGGGTCCATCAGCGCCGATAACGTTAGGAGCCTGTATATCGATTCGCACGACAATGTATGGGCCGGAACGGCGAGCGCAGGGGTAAACGTGTATAACCGCGCAAACAATTCTTTCTCGACCTACCAATTTAAAGACGCTGCAACCGGCCGTGTCTTCGGCAGTAACGTTCTTTCCTTTGCGGAACAGGGCGACCGCCAAATGTGGGTGGGTACACAGGAAGATGGCCTGTTTTTGTTGAATATGGACAACGGGCAGTTTTCCCGTTTTACACAAAGCTATACTGATCCTTATAGCATTTCGGCCAATACGATCTATAGCTTAGCTAAAGATGAAACGGGCAATCTATGGGTGGGAACGGAAAATGGCGGGCTTTCTATTTTAAACCCTGTCACCAAAAAATTCTACCACTACGCACATGACGAGGTTGACAATAACAGCATTAACGGCAATTCTATCTATTCGATATGCCGCGACAGGCTGGGCAATATGTGGCTGGGCGCATTCAGCGGCGGAGTAAACCTGTTCAAAAAAACCACATCGAGTTTTACCGCCTTCCGGCATAACTCTTTCCCAAACAGCTTATCGAATGATTTCGTCCTGGCCCTGTATGAAGACCGCGATAAAAATATTTGGGTGGGCACCGATGGCGGCGGATTAAACAAATTCGAACCGCAGACCGCTACATTTAAGCGCTATATACATCATCCGGGCGACAAAGGGGGCATCTCCGGCAATTATGTGTTAGCCGTGCAGCAGGACAAGGAGGGCAATTTTTGGATGGGCACATGGGGGAACGGCATTACCGTAATGGACCAAAAAATGCATGCCATTGCTTATTTTAACAAGGATGCAATGGGCGCTCAACGGCTAAGTGGCAACGATGTTTACAATTTGACCCAAACAAGGGACCAAAAAATCTGGATCAGCGTATTTGGCAATGGGATCGATTGCTACGACAAAAAAAACAGCTCAATGGCGCATTATGAGTTTAACGGTAACGATCCGAAGAGCATCAGCAGCAACTATATCTATGCTATTTATGAAGACCGTAAAGGGCGTTTGTGGATTGGCACTTCCGATGCGGGGCTCGACCTGATGGACCGTAAGACAAATACATTTAGCCATTATCAGCATGACGAGAAAAAAAACAGCCTGAGCAATAACGGCGTAACGGATATTTTTGAAGACAGTAAAGGCAACTTATGGCTCTGCACGCTGGCCGGCCTCGACCTGTTTGACCCGGAAACAGGCCATTTCAGGGCATTTACCAAAAAAGATGGTCTGCCCAGCGATATCACCTATGCCATACTCGAAGATGACCGGCATAAGCTTTGGTTGAGTACTAACAGCGGCCTGTCTACATTTGATGCCGCGGATTTTAAGTTCAAAAATTTTTCGACCGAAGATGGCGTGCAGGGGGAGGAATTCAAACCTCACTCGGCGCTGAAAACCAGCGACGGCAAGCTATATTTCGGCGGAGTGAACGGTTTTAACGCCTTTTCTCCCCGCCAGATATTGAACCCCATTTCACTTTCGCCGCTACTGATTACCTCGATAGAAATATTTAACAAGCCGCTGGCAATTGCTAAAAACAGCAATGACCCGTCGCCCCTTAAACAGGATATATCCGACACCCGGTCTATCACCCTTTCGTACAAACAAACGGGCATCACGCTCGGCTTCGCCGCGCTGGATTTTGGTTCGCCTGATAAAAAACAATACGCTTACCGGTTAGATGGGTTTGAGAGTGAGTGGAACTATGTGGGCAGCAGGAACAGTGCTTCATATACCAACCTTTCGGACGGAACTTATGTTTTTAAGGTAAAATACCGCAATAGTGCAGGTATTTGGTCGCCGGTAACCAATAGCCTGCAAATTGTTATTGTGCCTCCGTTTTGGCTTACCTGGTGGTTTAAAACCATAGTTGTAATATTAATTGTCGGACTGATCTACGGCATTTTTAAATACAGGGTGCGGTCTATTAAGTTTCGGCAGCGCGTGCTCGAAAAGCTGGTGAAAGAACGTACAGAAATGCTGGCAAAGATCACGATGGACGAGCGTAACGCCCGCGAAGATGCCGAAAAAGCACTGGTTGTAGCCGAAAAAGCCAGGACCGATGCTTCGAAAGCGCGGGAAGATGCCGAGAAAGCCAACCAGGCCAAGAGTGTGTTCCTGGCAACCATGAGCCACGAAATACGTACGCCCATGAATGGCGTTTTAGGTATGGCCACCCTGCTCAACCAAACTGAGCTCAACTTTGAGCAGCAGGAATACGCACAAACTATTTTGCATAGCGGCGAGGTACTGCTGAACGTGATCAATGACATTCTTGACTTTTCCAAAATCGAATCCGGAAAGATGGAACTTGACCCGCACGATTTCGAATTGAGAAATTGCGTTGAGCAAGTGCTGGACCTTTTTGCAGGCAAGGCGGCGGAATTGGGTATCGACTTGCTTTATTATATGGAACCCGGTCTGCCCGCCATCGTAAATGGCGACGGCATGCGCCTTCGGCAAATATTGATCAACCTGCTTGCCAATGCCATCAAGTTTACGCATGCCGGTGAAATATTTCTGGCAGTTAAGCTGGTGAAGACAGCAGGCGAAGAAATAGAGATCGGCTTCGAAGTTACCGATACCGGCATAGGCATCCCGCAGGAAAAACTCCCCAAACTATTTGAAGCATTTTCGCAGGTAGATTCTTCAACAACCCGTAAGTATGGCGGAACCGGGCTTGGGCTCGCTATTTGCAAACGCCTGATCAACTTAATGGGCGGTGATATTTTTGTAAAAAGCCTGCCCGGCAAAGGCACCCTTTTTCATTTCAGCGTACACTGCAAGTTGAGCCACACTGATCAGTTGATTGCCGAAAGCACACACCGGGATATTTTAAAAGGCAAGAAGGTACTGGTTGTAGATGACAATGCTACCAACAGGCGCATATTACAGCTCCAGCTTGAACAGCTGCAGTTGGTTCCGTTAGTGGCATCTGGCGGCCGCGAAGCACTGGAGCTGCTTGAACAGGATAAAAGAATCGAATTTGTTATTACCGACATGCAAATGCCCGATATGGATGGCGTTATGCTTAGCTTGCTGATTAAAAAACAGCGAAAGGATATGCCGATTATTTTACTGAGCTCGATCGGCGACGAAAGCCTGAAAAAATTCCCCGATCTCTTCGGCGCTATTTTAACCAAGCCGGTTAAACCACTGCACCTGGAAAAAATGATCCTTGCTCAGTTTAACGCACGGCCACGGGAGTCCGAGCCGGAAAAACGCAAGCAAGGCGTGTTGAACCCTAATTTCGCCCTGGATAAGCCATTGGATATTTTAGTTGCTGAAGACAACCTGATCAACCAGAAAATGATCCTGAAAGTGCTGGAGAAACTTGGCTACCGTGCCGAGCTGGCAAATAATGGCAAAGAGGTGATCCAAATGCTGAACAAACATTTTTACGACCTGATATTGATGGACGTGCAAATGCCCGAACTGGACGGCCTGGAATCTACCCGTTACATCCGGGCTAACTACACCCGGCAGCCGGTCATCATTGCCATGACTGCAAATGCCATGGTGGAAGATCGCGAGGAATGCCTGCGTGCAGGAATGAATGACTACCTGGCAAAACCTTTAAAGATCGAAGCCTTTCTTACAATGCTGAACGAGATCAATTTCCCGGTTATGGCTTCGGTTTGAAAATAGCTTCTGTTATCAATTCCTGAATTCGGCATCAATCGAAATGGTTACTTCATCGGATAGGGTGAGGCTGCTATCGCCCACACCATAGTCCAGCCGGTTTATTTTGAAGCTGCCGGTAAAATCGCTCACATCGCTTTTGGCGGTATATGTAAAAGGTATCTCGATGGTTTTGGTTTTGTTTTTTATGGTAAGGTTAAACTGACCGCTGTATTTATTGCCAGTTTTATGCTTAATCAAAACTGATTTCAACGAAATTTTAGGATAATGCCCCTCATCAAAAAATTCGTCGCTTTTCAGGTGTTCGTCGCGCAGGGAATTATCGGTGTTTATCGTCTTTACATCAACCGAAGCCTCAACAGATGCTTCAGCGAGATTGTTTGGGTTGAAATGAATGGTCGCCTGCAGCCCGCCGATCGAACCATCTACACCAATTCCCATGTTCTTTGTTTTAAAGGTTATTGCTGAACGGATAATGGCGTTTTGAGCGGACACCGAAGCGCTCAGTAAAATAAGGGCAACCAGTGGGGCAAAAATTTTCTTCATACAGCGAAATAGCAAATCTTCGGGCACAATATTCTATTGTTCCTGTGTTTGCAATTGGACAACTAAAGTCCAAAAATGTTAACGTAACAATGTTGTTTTATTTGGGCAGATCTAAAATTCAATATGTGCCCTCAATCCTATTACGTTTACCGGCCCGCGTGCGGTGTTGTAGGCGGGATGAAGGATAAACTGGTAATCGGGCGAGATAAAGAACTTCCTTTGGTAAGCATTAAACTTATAATAAAACTCCATGATCATTTCAGGTGCGTAACTTAATGCGCCGTCGCCGATAATAAAGCCGTAGCCGCCATCAGCCAGGTATTCGCGGTGCGGTGCAGATAACCCGTTGACGATAAACGCTAAACCCATTTCATCATCCTTTCGTTTCCATTGATCGCCATTCAGTACGCCGCCAAAGGTTAGCGAGCGGTCAATCTCGGTGAAGAACCAGGTTTCGGTGTGCCCATCGTTAAAGCTTGCTTTTGCAAATATGCCAAAATCTTTAGTGACGTATTGTTCCGCATTAACCCCTAGTCCATACTTGTGCCTGCCGTAGTGCTGAGTTGTATCGATAACCGGCGCTTTTGGGTTTTGCGCGATTGCAGCAAGGTAATCGCCGAATTTGCCATTATTTAGAAATCCCAAAATACGTACAGCACCTTTTTGACCGTCGATGGCGTACCGCTTTTCGTATTCCACGGTTTCGGTGTTGGCGCGGGTTACGTTGGCATCCCAGGTTGAGGAATTTTCGTGGGTAACGTTCATAGTAACAGCAAACCGTAATGTCCATGTGGGTTGACCTAATTCGGTGTAGACGCCCAAAACATAACCGCGCGTATTGGCCGGGTAATCCCAGGCGGCATTATCCATCAGGGCCCAGTTCATAAATTGAGCGCGAGGGTCGTGACTGAAAGTATTGTCGTCAAAAAAGTCGCCCATGTTGAATTTACCGATCCCGGCGGAAAAGTATCTCTTGCTCCTTAACCCGGATAAATGGAGCTGGTCGTCTTCAATTGTATCTTTCTCCTTGCCCCATTCAAAGTTTTGCTGGTAAAAAAGCCGGCCGATATATATCTTATTCTGAACGCCCCCTACCCTGAACGTTTCCCCGTTCGGGAAGCCGGCAACGCCCAATGTCTGGCTCAAACCCGATCCGCCCGATAACTCAGGATCGAAAATAAACAGTGAACCTTTCCACCAGTGGGCAGTGCCAAAAAGTGTTGAAGTGATAGAAGTTTGGGTTTCCGATAATGGTGATAAGCTGTTTACGCCGCTATATGCCGCACCAAACGGGGGCTTATATTGGGTGATGATAGTTTGCTGAAAATGAAAACCGTAATTTTCCTGCTTAACAGAGTCCTGCGCGTAAGCCGATATTAAACTAAGCGATAGTATAAGGATTAAAAGTAATTTTTTTTTCATCTTAAAAATTTGGACGAAGTTAGTGTTGTAATGTAAATCAAATGTTAAGGATTTTAATCCCACTCTAATTTTAAGCAAACCTAATAAATATTTTAGACTCGTCTAAATACTTATAGATTTGTGCTTGGGCAGCACGTTGCTGTTAGCTCCATTGGTCAATTTTTTAAAATCATAACTCGCTTTGGTGACCTACTACCTCCCAGCTTACTTTCATTACTTCCTTTTCAATAGTAAGCCGGCTTACGATTTTTTCCATCAAATAATCCTGCTGCCCGGCGCTGATTATCTCGGCAGTGATAAATGAATTCAAAGGGTTTTCATCCTCGGCACTGGTTAATGACCTCAGCATGAGTTTTTCGTCATTTCCTAAATACTGCATCAGCAAAACGCGCAGATGGTTTTCTGCTGTTTCTTTACATTTGATATTGACCAGGTAGTCGGTCTGCACGGTTTCTCCTTTCTCAAAAAAAGTGATCTTGCTTAACCTTGACCCCAGCGGCCGAAGCAGCAGGTGTGTAAGCACAACAAAGGAAGTCGTAATGGCCGCCTCAGAAAAAAGGCCAAAACCAACCAATGAGCCAACTGCTGCGGAGCACCAAATAGTTGCGGCCGTGTTTAGCCCTTGCACGTTTACGCCATCTTTCATAATGACACCGGCGCCCAAAAATCCGATGCCGCTAATGATATAAGAAGCCACACGACCAGTTGCATCGCCGCCGATATGTATCGATAGCAAAACATAAGCAGTTGCGCCCAAAGATACCAGGGTGTTGGTGCGTAATCCCGCGCTCTTTTGCCGCCATTGGCGTTCAACGCCGATGACGGCACCCAGCGTCAGCGAAACAGCGAGGCGTACAGCAAATGCCAGCAGATTCATAGCACAATCCCTTCTTTGCTTAATAATTCTGCATAGGAAAAAACGTTGAAGGAAAAACTGAAAGCCCCGGCAACTGTTGAAAAGTTTGTTTTATTGCGCCCCTTATTAGTTTCCGGGCTTTTAAAAATGGCGGTGTCAACGGTTGATATTTTCTTGTTGCTAAAGAAAGTATTGTCGATTTTTTCTTTTTTACGCATGGCCGTAATGGTTTGTCCCATTTACAGGACTGCGTAAATGATAGCGGTCCGGCTTTAACGGGAAGTGTTAAATATTCTATTAATTCTACTCGGACCTGTATCCATTTTTTTATTGATTTTATCCGCCGCAAAGGTAAGGTTGAAACCCTTGCAATGGCATTGCATTATTTGGCACATTGGCCACAAACGCCTTTAACAACCAGGTTCATTTCCAGTGTGCTAAATTTTTCGGGTAAACTAACGGGGGGTATTTTGGAGTCGGGGAGGCAAAAAGTCTCTTTGCAGGCGACACAAAAAAAGTGGACATGCATATCATGATGCTCTTCAGGGTTGCAATCGTCTGCACAAAGCGCGTATTTTGGCGAACCTGTGCCATCATCAATCGCGTGAACTAAACCTTTTTCTTCAAAAGTTTTTAAAGTACGGTAAACTGTAATGCGATCAGCCGGCATTAATCCTTTTTCAACATCGCTCAAACTGATAGCTGCGTGTTGTTTCATTAAAAAATCCAGCACCAGCAGGCGCATGGCCGTTGGATTGATACTTTTATCGGTCAGTCTTTTTTCGGTCGCTAACACCAACACTTTAACCGGCTGCTTTTATAAATAAGAATGGACATTTAACAAGACAAAGTTACAAACTAATGGGATGAAAAAATTTACAGCAAGAGCAAGTCCTTAAACTGTTCGATCATTATGAAAATGACAAGTTCTTCATTCTTGCCCCGAAAGCCCCCAAGGGTGTAGTATTGGGGCAATATGAAAACCAATTTCCGCTGGAAATTTTATGAATATATTTTTCCTCTTTTTTTAATCCCTAACACAGTAATAATGGCCAAAACGATTGTGATATGTGGAATGATTTTCATTTTCCCGGTCGTGGTAAGCGATTATTTAATGGCCATTAAATAATTTGCGACCAGGACCAACAATACCATAATAGTAATAGCCACGACCAGCCTTTTAATGTTTTTATTTTTAATAAACCTTCCAAGGCGCATCTTCTGTTTCGAATTTCGATTTGTCACCAGAAACATCGAATTTCTCTTCGATTATGGTTGACCTTTCAAATTTAAGCAGCTATCACATGCAATGGAATTGCATTATTTGGCACATTGGCGGTAAACGCATCTTACTTCGGATGCTCAATATGCTCCACTTCGGCAACCGGGCTGAACAGGTAAACGCGGCGCGAGCTAACCTCAACGCACTTATAGCGCTTACGCAGTTTTTCTTCCTTGCGGAATACGCGGCCGTCTTTCAGTTTGAATAGCGCTTTGGTGGGGAGTTTTTCAACGGTATGTACCGATTCTTTTGGTGCATCATATTTTCGGAGTGTACGATACAGGTGCAGGTCAGAGCAGCTGGAAGCGGCGGGATTATCCAGATACCTGGTTATGGCGTGTTTGATATCAGCCGGTAATATCTCGCCATCAAAAAAAGGCTGCATCATTTTTTTGAAGTTGCTTTTCCATTCGGCGCCATGTGGTTTGGCTTTGTGTTTGTGCTCGTTCCAGGTATGCAGGTGTGCAAACTCGTGAACCGTTGTTACCAGGAAAGCGTAGGGGTTTAAATCATAGTTCACCGAGATGCGATGGCCCTTGCCATCGTGCGGGGGGCGGTAATCACCAAACTTGCTGTTACGATTGCGCGAAATTTTGAACTCACATTTAAAGTAGTCGATCCATCGGCCGATCAGCGGAGCCGCTTCGGCAGGAAGGTACCTTTCAAGAATTTTTACTTTATCCAATGTTTGCCTCGTAACAAAGATAGGAATTTGAGGGGAAAGGTAAAAGGCGAAAGGTAAAAGAGGGGAGAATGAATACCCCGTCAACCCTTCGCCTTTTACCTTTCGCCTTTCACCTCAAAAAGTGGTATGCCAAAAAGCTCGCCGCATAGGCCAAAACCGTCATATAAGCAAACTGGAAGGCGGGCCATTTCCAGTTTTTAGTTTCGCGGTATACCACGGCCACCGTACTGGCGCACTGCATGGCGAAGGCGTAAAACAGCATCAACGAAAAAGCCACGGCCAGGGTAAATACCAGATGACCGGTTTCGGGGTTTTTGGCCGTCTTCATCTTTTGCTGTACCGATTCCATCTTTTCGGCGCTGCCTTCAACGCTGTAAATGGTCGCCATGGTGCCAACAAACACTTCGCGTGCGGCGAAAGAGGTGATAAGCGCTATACCGATCTTCCAATCAAAGCCCAGCGGCCTGATTACCGGCTCAATGGTATGGCCGAGCACTCCAGCGTAGGAATTTTCGAGTTTCTCGGATTTTATCGCTCTTTCCAACTCATCTCGCGTCATCGAGTGCGTGTATCGAGTCTGTTTATATTTTTGATCGATCTTTTCGAAACGATCACCCGGCCCCCAGGATGCAAGCACCCATAAAATAACCGAAACGGCAACGATCACCTTCCCGGCCTGTACCACAAAGGTTTTGGCACGCTCGTACATGCTGAACGCGACATTTTTCCATCGGGGCATGCGGTAAACGGGGAGTTCCATGATAAAATAGCCACGTTCGCTGCCCTTTATTACATATTTGAGTACGAACGCTACTATAATTGCAGATATCAAACTAAACACATACATGCCTGTAAGTGCCAGCCCCTGCAGGTTAAATATCCACCAAACGTTACGGTTAGGAACCACCAACGATATTAAAAGGATGTAGATGGGCAGTCGTGCCGAGCAGGTAACCAGCGGCGTAACCATGATGGTGATCATCCTGTCCTTCCAATTTTCGATAGTGCGGGTGCTCATGATGGATGGTACTGCACAAGCAAAACCACCGATCAGCGGAACCACGGATTTGCCGTTCAGCCCCACTTTGCGCATCAGCTTATCCATCATAAAGGTAACGCGGGCCATATAACCGGTATCCTCGAGGATGGAAATGAAGGCAAATAAAATAGCGATCTGCGGGATGAATACCATCACGCCGCTTAGTCCGCCGATAACTCCGTCAACCAGCAGGCCGGTCAGCGGGCCGGCCGGCAAAATATGGTGCAAACTGTTTTGTACCCACACAAATCCATCCGCGATCAGTTCCATCGGGTAGGCCGACCATGCGAATATGGACTGGAACATAAACAGCAGCACGCCCACAAAAATAATTAGTCCAAAAACGCGATGGGTTAATACTTTGTCTATCTTATTGCTTATTGTTTCCTCCTTAGCGGTTTCCGGGATCTTTACGGTATCGTAAAGCAGGTCGTTTATAAAGCTATAACGGGCAATGGTTTCGGTGGCCTGGGCCTTTGATGAGTGGAAGGAAAATTCTTTTTCCAGTTCTTCGATCCTGTCGCTTTGCTCGGGTGATATAAATTTAATATCCTCGTGCTGGTGCGCCAGCTGCAGAGCATAATACGGATTCTCTATTTTAAGCTCGTTGCTGATTTGTGCGATCAACAGGGGGGCAATAGCTTCCACGTCTATCGATTCTTCCTGCAAAGCGATCTTATTGGAAAAGCTGATCGCCTCTTTCAGCTTGTCAATACCTTCGCCTTTTCTTGCGGCTACTGGTATAACCGGCACACCCAATTTTTTGGAAAAAAGATCAACATCGATGCCGATACCGCTTTTCTTTGCCAGGTCCATCATGTTCAGGGCGATGATCACCGGTATTTTCAGGTCGGCTACCTGGGTATACAGCAGCAGGTTCCTTTTCAGGTTGGTCGCATCCAGTATCACCACAACCAGGTCGGGCTTCAGCGGGTTAGCTTTGTCAGCGAGGATAGAAAATACAATCGATTCGTCTTTACTTTTCGGGTAGAGGCTGTACGTGCCGGGCAGGTCGACAATTTGGGCAGTACGGCCATCGGTCAAAGTACAATAACCAGTCTTTTTATCAACGGTTACACCCGGAAAATTTCCTATTTTTTGATTTAAACCGGTTAATGTGTTAAAGAGAGTTGATTTACCGGTATTTGGGTTTCCAACAAGCGCAACTCTCAGGTCGGTTTTCAAGGGAATAAAAACTACTTCAAAATAATCGTCGAAGCTTCAAACTTGCGGAGGCTTAACTGGTATCCCGAAACATTTATGGCTATCGGGTCGCCAAGCGGTGCAACACGCGCTACAGATATCTTTTCACCGGGCAGGCAACCCATTTCCATGAGTTTTACCGACATTTCGAGGTCCGTAAATTCCTTTATAATTCCTATTGCCCCTTGTTTAAGTTCTGAAAGCGTCATAGCGTTAAATCAATTAATGAGTCAAAGGTAAAGCTTATTTAAATTTAATCCAAATAAGAAAAGTGATTGAAATCACATTTTTATGAAATACATGTCATATTTTGATGTGCAGATTTCAGATGTGCAAATTAGAATTATCGCAGGGCTCAGCACCAAAACTTCATACTCCTCCCATCTAAAAATCAATTCATTTGCACATACGCACATCTGCACATCCACACATCATCTTAACACATCTGCACATCCGCACATTTGCACATCCGCACATCAACCCTCCCGAAATGCGGGCAGCCGCAGCCTTTATGAAAAATGCC
>DASRTD010000030.1:0-18364 GCA_035656115.1 Mucilaginibacter sp. | reverse complement strand
CCTCCTACACCATCAAAAATGACAACTGCGGTGAGCGACATGAAAACAGCCTTTACCGCAGCAAATGGGCGAACATATCCAGCTCCTATCGTTGCCAAATACGCCGGCGATATAAGCGGAAGAACACTGCCTCCGGGTCTGTATAAATGGAGCACAGCTGTTTTGGTAACGAATGTTGGTGTTACGCTATCCGGACAGGCAGATGACGTTTGGGTTTTCCAGATCGCAAAAAACCTTACCGTCAATAGCGGCGCGATAATTACTTTAGCGGGTGGTGCGCAGGCAAAAAACATCTTTTGGGTGGTTTCAGGAAAAGCAACCCTCGGAACAAGCGTTAAATTCAGCGGAAATATCCTCAGCAAAACGCTGATCTCGTTAAATACAGGTGCTAAAGTGAATGGTAGATTACTTGCGCAAACCGCGGTCACTTTAATAGCGAGTACAGTTAAGCCGTGATAACCTATCAGAAAGTTGAGGTTGTCACAACGGTTTTCTCGCCCTCGTCGGCGGTGTTGCCAACGGGGGCAGGCGTGAGTGATTTAACCCTGGCATAGCAATTTGCGGGCAATAACCAAAAAGGCGGAATAACACCCGCGAAGACAAAAAACACTTTGAAACATTCTGACACTAATCAAGTTGTATAATCATGAGAAGTTTAGTTTACATTATAGTAGTTGTGCTGATCATCAGCTGGCTGCTCGGAGGGTTCGCCTTCCACATTGGCGGCGACGCCATACATATTATTATAGTCATAGCCGTTATCCTGTTATTATTTAACCTGTTTGGCAGCCATAGCGAATCGTACAGGCGACGCTGGTGGTAGACAACTTATTTTATATCCTTCCATTTTATTATTCTGGTCGTCAATTTTAAATTGAAATTTGGTTGGGTACGGTAAAAACAGGCGACTTGGCCTGTTTTTGTGTTTTAAAAAGGGTAGTTTAGCAGTTCCGATGGAAAAGTCTGACTACCAAATTCAGCTACAGGAAATACGCAGGCATATCCAGGCGCTGCGTGGAAATGTTCCTTCACACCGCCGGGAATCAAAACGGGCGTACTCATTTTCCGACCGTCCTTTTGCCGAACAACTCGCTATTTGGGACGAGCTTTGGCGCATGGAACACGACTTTTGGTTAAGGCTGCATGCTTATTTCTTTTTGGAACGGCATCTGAAAAAAGAAAGCGAGTTGCTGGAGATGTGGCCGGTGATTGCTCACTGGCAGGATTACGTGGACGACTGGGGCCTCTGTGATGCGTTGGCCAAAGTCTACACCAAAATATTGGTGATTTTGCCCGCCGAAGTTTACGCGCAACTCAAAGAATGGAATGCCGACGAAAATCTTTGGAAGCGAAGGCAATCTGTAGTATCGCTGCTTTACTATAGCCGTACCAAAAAGAAATATCCTTCCTTCATTGAAACAGAGGCGCTAATCACGCCACTGTTAGCCGACAAGGAATATTACGTTCAAAAAGGCGTGGGTTGGTCGCTGCGCGAAATGCATACCGTTTACCAGGCTGAAACGCTGCCCTGGCTAAAAACACATATTAGGCAGGTAAGCGCTATCGCTTTTACCATCGCCATTGAAAAGATGGATGCCGCAACGGTACTTGAAGTCAAGGCGCTCAGGAAAATCAAATAAAACGCTCAAGTGCAGTCTTATTTAAACATCGGCGGATGATTTAAATTATACCCGGTAAAATCCTGGTAGGCCTTTGCAAAGGCCAGCAATTTTGCCTCTCCAAAATGTTTGCCGATAAAACTGATACTGGCCGGCATGTTATTCTTCAGCATCCCGTTGGGCAAGGTGACGGACGGATTGCCGGTAAGGTTGGTAATGGCCAGCTGGTCGCCGGTTTCGGGCGGGGCGATGATCACGTCATACTGATCGATAAAGGGATCCATCTGCGCCATGATCTCGTACCGTAAGCGACATGCATTCAAATATTCCACCGCCGGCACAAAGCGCGACGTGCGGAACGTATTGGGCCAGCGGTCCTTGCCTTGTTGCACCATTTGATCGTCCCTGTTAGACCGTGTTAATTGGTCAAAAAGAGCAGCCGACTCAACCCCTATAATTAAGGACAATGTTTCATCGCCATGCAGGTTATCGGGGAAATTAATGCCGGTTATGGTGGCCCCCATTTTTTTGAGCGTTGTCAGCGTTCGTTTTTCAGTGCTGCTCTCCGGTAAAGTGTCAATATAGTTTTTTATGTAGGCGATCTTTAATTTTTTAATGTCGACCAGCCCGGTATAGTTAAATGCGAAATCAATGGCAGAGGCGTCTTTGTGGTCGGTACCGTGGATATAGTTGAAAACGATAGCATCCTCTTCTGCCGAGCGGCAAATCGGACCGACTTTATCAGATGTCCAGCAAAGGGCCATAGCTCCGGTGCGAGATATGCTGCCGTAAGTTGGCCGCAAGCCGGTCACGCCGCAGCGCATAGAGGGGTCGACGATAGAGCCGTATGTTTCCGTCCCGATAGCAAAGGGCACCAGGCCCGCCGCCGTAGCCGACGATGATCCGGCAGATGAGCCTCCCGAACCTTTGGTAATATCCCAGGGGTTGCGGGTTAAGCCGCCGAACCAAACGTCATCTTCAGCCAGTTCGCCCAGCGATAGTTTGGCCACCAGCACTGCGCCTGCTTTCTCAAGCTTTTGAGCTACAAAGGCCGTTTGGTCTATCACCTGGTCCTTATAAGGCGGGGTGCCCCAGGTAGTATGCGTGCCTTTAACAGCAAACAAGTCCTTTATGCCATACGGAATACCGTGTAAAGGGCCCCGGTAAATGCCTTTGGCCAGCTCGGCGTCGGCTCTTTTTGCCTGTGCAATCGCGATGGTATCGGTCAACTCAATTACACAATGTAATACCGGTCCATACTTTCTTAGCCGCTCCAGGTAAAAACGGGTTAGCTTTTCGGAGCTGATCTTTTTGTTTTTGATGAGCGAGGCCAGCTGCGGAATGCTGTAAAAAGCGAGGTCGTTTATATTTTTTGGCAGATCGACATTAGCCGGGATGTAAAAGTGGACAGGCTGCGGTTTTTTGGGAATAGATAAACCGGTCAGGTCGACGTTGTACGACATCGGCAACGGTACGTCGTTTTTAAAATTCAGGCTATGCAGGTAGGCATAGGTTTTTACATCATTGGAAAGAATGCCGAGCATCGAATCGCGCTTGGCTTCGTTAAATTGCAGGTCGTCCATTTTCTCGGCGGTCTGTATCATCGCCGGGGTAACACTTTGCTGGGCTGTTAATTTGCCCAGGAACAGAAAAATAAGCAGTGCGGTAAAAATTATTTTTTGCATTGGGGGCCGGTTTTATAAAAGGTTAATACCGCATTAATTGCTAATACGTTGCCCCTAAATTAGCAATTCGTAACAACAAAAAAGGCCCCTGGAGAATTTCCAGGGAGGCATTTACAATTTCAAGTTCGCTTAATTATACAATTTCTCATAGTATTCCTGCACCATTCGGCCCGAATCAAATTCGGGGACGATTTCTTTAGCTGCTCTCCTGATGATCTCATGCCATTTCTTTTTGTCGCTATAATACATCGGCAGTACTGCATTTTCCAGCTTATCCATCAGGTTTTCTGCCTCCTGGCGGTCTATTTCATCCTGGGAAGCGTTTTTATCTGCCGGCTGTATAACAAAGCTATTCTCGTTATCGACGGCAAATTCAGGCACCCAGCCGTCGGGTAGTGACAGGTTGATACCGCCATTAAACGCGGCGGTCATGCCGCTGGTGCCCGAGGCCTCGCGATGCATACGCGGGTTGTTTAGCCATACATCCGAGCCTCTCTTGAGAACGGCTGAAAGTCCCAGCTCATAACCCGTAAGCACCGCGCAATTGGCAATGGGTTTTGCCCGGCGGATAATGCTATTAAACTGGTCTATCGCGCCGTAATCTTCGGGGTAGGGCTTGCCGGCCCACACTATTTGCACGGGGTATTCCGTGCTATTTACCAGTTTTATAAACCGGTCCCAGTCGCGCATCAGCAGGTCGGCGCGTTTATAACCGGCAAACCGCCTGGCCCAAACGATGGTGAGGATATTTTCGTCAAATATTTTTCCGCATTGGTTGGCCACTACTTTAAAAAACTTCCTTTTCATTTCCTTTTTGCGGGCCTCAATAGCGGTATCATCCTCTTGTGCCAAAGCTTGTTCAAGCGCGTCATCCTTCCAGTAGGTTTTATTCTGCGCGTTTGTAATCGCTATAATATCGCTAATGCCGTTGTTGCCTTTCCACATCTCCCGGGCCACTTCAGCATGCATTTTTGAAACGCCGTTTGCTTTACGGGCAAATTTCAAAGCAGCAACCGTATAGTTCAGGTACTCGCCGTCAACGTCCAAAATATGTTTAACCTCATGCGTTTGCAAATGATAAAAAAAAGACATGTCTTTCAGCAAGTCGAAACGGTGGGATTCATTACCTGCGGCTTCAGGCGTATGGGTGGTAAAGACCACTCTTTTTTTCACTTCCTCCAGATTTTGGTATTTCGAATAAAGGTAAAAGTTTAACGGGAGGGAATGCCCTTCGTTCATATGGTAAACGTCGATATTCAGCCCCAATTTATCGACAAACATAGCCCCGCCGATACCCAAAATAATCGACTGGGCAATACGGGTTGATTCGGTTGAATCATACAGCCGGTAGGTGATGGAGCGCGACTGCTCATCATTCTCGTCCAGGTTTGTGGAGAGTAAAAAAAGCGGCGCCGAGCCAAAGGTTTCGGGCTTTAGCAGCCACGCTTTTACATGAACGGGCGAATCGTGCACGGGTACGGTAAACACAATGCCGGTATCCTGCAAAAAGGAATATTGCTTTTCAACAAACGTTGGCTTCATATCAGCATTCCCATCGCGCCCCTGGTCGTAATAGCCGTATTTCCACAGCATGCCAACACCGATGATGTTTTGTTTTAGTTCATAAGCGCTGCGCAGGTGCGAGCCGGCCAGGAAGCCCAGGCCCCCGCTGTAAATTTTTAAGGCCTGGTCGATGGCGAACTCCATGGAAAAGTAGGCAACGGCTTTATTGTATTTGGGATCGGGCGTATAGCCGAAAATATCTTCTTTGCTTAGCATAAAATTGTCGGTCTTTTGTTGCACCAATTATAACGCATATAACCGGGATTTAAAATGATCTTTTCTCAAAATATTAGCTGATTTTCTTTTAAAAATCTGACTAATAATGTTTTAATTAACAGCGGCGAAGCCATTATATAATAAAATTCGCTGTTATTTAATTTAATTTTGAACAGGAATGCCGACGTTGAGATACCGCCAGGCATTCTATGAGCGGCCGTTGGGTTTTGAATAAAGGACAATTCGAAAGGGTGCCGGCGACGGGTATTTCCGGGCTACCTTTACAGCAAAAGCTTTCGCCGCGTGTTTAACAAATGTATAAGCAATTCACCCAAACAAAAAAGCCGCTCGACTTTCGTAAAGCGGTTTAGTAGCGCGTAGGGAAATATGTCCGAACCGTTTTTTAACAGACCGGCGACACTTTGAAAAATGTAACCAGAACGTAGGCGGCAATCAAAAATAATACGCTATTAACGATATGAGCAATAACGAAATTCAATGATGACCCGGTACGTTCTCTCACCCACCCCGAAATTAAACCGAATAAGATGGCTACAGGATATAGAATAGGATAAAAATGCATACCTGCAAACAGCAGGGTAGTGATAATTATCGTAACGACAGGGCGGAAATAGGATCGCAGCCAGCCAAATAAAAGTCCCCGAAAAAGCAATTCCTCTGTCAGCGGAGCCAAAATACAAGCCCGCATGATAATTAAGAACCACGCAAAAAAGCCAGCGGAAGAAAGCCGGGACATGTCACTGGCCTTACGCAATATTTGAAGTAACGTATTTGGCAATGGGCCAATAACAGGGCTCAGTAAAAGGTAGACAATTACACAAGCGCCAAGTCCAGCACCGTACCACTTCAATACCAGCCATATATCCTTAGTGTTTGTAAATTTAAAACTCAATTTGTCACGCAGCCCTTTAAATCCGCCGAAAACAACAAAGGCAGCGACTAAAAAGAGAAAATACACTTCAGCTACAATAGCTATGGCAATGTTATCAGTTGTCGCCCAGATAGGAGCCCATGAGCGCAGGAGGAAATAAGTTTCCATACCCACGAAGGCTGACGAGATAATCCATATTACCAATGTAAGCACGACCCTTAGCCCGGAAACTCTTTGCTCAATTTTTTCTTTCATATGCTGCTTATTTAAAAAACTTCAAAATGCGTTGTTATAAAATCAGACTGCAGGGATAAACCGTAAATAACCCTTCCATTTTTTAGACATGGTGAGAAATATTATGAGGCCGCTGATACAGGTCTGTTTTTAATTAAGGTAAATCCGGTCCAGATCATCCAGATAAAAGACGGGAACCTGACCAAAGGAAGTAAATAGGTTGCCTGCGGCACAACAAGGCTAAGTGTAGACAGTTCTGCTATTCCCGCGAGGATAAGACCGAACCAGGCCAGCCATTTTGGGGTATATCGGCCAAATAAGCAGGGAACGGATATCCCTGCCATCAATAAGCCCAGGGCAACAGTGAAAGCAACTCCTCCGCAGCCAAATCCGAAAAGTTGTATGGCATGCATTACATTGACATCGTTAGCTACTCCGGGCTGGGATAATACCCAGCCGGAAAGGCCTGAAAGCATGAACAAAACCGATGCGGCAATGCCTCCAAACAGGGCAATACTTACACCGGTTACATTTACGCCTAAAAAACTAAGCCGGCTGGTGACCGCGGCGGTAAACAACCCAAGAGGGATAGCCGCTCCGAATTGAAAAAGCGCGCTAATTCTTATGGCATCCGGAAATTGCAGGAAGGTTTGCTGCGCGGTTTGCAGCGGCCCAAACGGACGCGGGAATTGCGCTCCATGGGATAAAATGCCAAAAAGCACCAGGCCCAGCGCGAACAACAGGGTGTATATGATCGCTAAAATTCCCGGATGCGGGCCGCGGTGCCTGTCGTAAGGAAACTGCGGCGTATTGCTGATTGATGGTGACATAAAATATAATTTAATACTGATTAAATAATTTGTTCTTAAAAACGGCCCTCTCGGGTTTTGATGCCAGGCCCCGTGTGAAACTATGCCACACACGGGCCTTTATTCATTGCATTTGTCAAGATAACTTTGGTTATCCGCTGCTCCCCAATAAGGTTTTAAAATTGAGGTGGTATCCTGTTTGTTAAACAAGTCCTTTGCCTTTTCAAAGTAGGGCTTTGCTTTGATCGTGCCACCGCCGTAGAATTTAGGCTTGTTAAAAATGAGGATGCCCTGCAGGTAATATATACGCGGGTTATCCGGGTTTGCCTTTTTTGCTGTTTCAAGATTTGAATTGACCAGGTCAAGGTATTTCTTCCATCGGTTTGCCGGATCGACCGAATAACGTGCAAAGGCTACATAAGCCGCGAGCATATAAGTTTCGCCCGGGCTTTGGTTTAATGCTGTTGTTTGTTTCAGGTAGTCATCCGCTTTATCCAGGTAGGCATCTTGTCTTTTGGCGTCATGTAAGTTCAACGCGACTATCGCATCGCTATAAGCCGCGTAATAATTGGCGCCCCAGTCCGAACCCGATTTGGCGGCGATATTTTCAAATTCAGCGGCGGCAACTACTTTATTAGCCATCACCGGGCTGAGAAGTTTTTCATAAGCGGCTGTTAACGCCACGCTAACTTGCTGGGCGTTTGCCTGCACACAGGCTATTCCAATTAACAGGATAGCCATGATTGTTCTTTTCATCTTTTTCATATGTTTAATTTATTTATAGTTCATCTTTTTTAAATTCAGAAATGGACAGGTACACCCCGAAGAAAACGGAAAAATATTGCGGAGGCAAAATCGGGGTTCTTATCTGCCCGTCAGTCGAATAGCGATAGCCCAAAACGTTTTTATAATTGGTCAGGTTATCAAAATTGACATAGAATACCGAAAACATTTTTCCGATATTGGTGAGGTAACTTGCTTTAAAAGAAAGGTTTTGATAGGCCGGCGAACGGTCACCGAGGAAAACCGGGGATAAGGGATTATAGTAGGGCTTGCCACTTGCATAGTTATAACCTGCCGAGAAAGCCGTGTGCAATTTTTCAGCATAATATTTAACGATCAGGTTCAGGTTATTGGTCGAAATGAAATTTGGCGTCGCTTCGGCGATATAATTCTGGTAAAGCCTTTTGGTATCTATATAGCTATAGGTGACCCAATAGTCAAAATTTTTAACAGTTGCCTTATCCCTCCAGAAGAGGTCAAATCCTTTTGCATAGCCATAACCCGTGTTGTTGACCGTTCCTAAATCGAACCGGTAAGGATCGGGCGTATAAACTACCCCTTGTTCCCTGACCAGTTGCGCGTAATCCTTATAATAACCTTCTATCCGGAATGAACGGTTACTTTCTATCCACTCATAATTGATGAGATAATGAACAGCCTTCTCGAATGACGGACGGTAGCCAAGCAAAAGATATTGCGTGGGGGCGGTTTGATAAAATATACCGCTCGCTAATCCAACCTGGCTGTTGGCGCCGGTCCTTACAGCCAATGCTATCCTGGGCGCAAAATCGCCCCGGTTAATTAATTCACTATACTCCGACCGTATTCCGGGTTTAATCGCAAACCACGCGAACGGCTGATACTCCGCCTCTGCAAAACCAGCTGCAAACGTTTCAATAAAATGCCCGCCAAGGGTATCAAATTGCATTTGATAATGATAGTGCTGGACTTCGCCGCCTGTTGTGATTTTTAACTGATCACTTGCGATATAGGATAACTCAACACGCCCCTGCAGCCGGTAGTCGCTACGGGTAAAAGTGGTATCGCCCCACAGGATGTGATCACTGTTGTTACTGAACGCTGCTGCTGTGAACAGATGAAGACGTTTTGTAATGTGGTAGCTGAACGAGGTATTGAAGTTGAAATTGATATTGCGGAGGTCGAATGAAATCAGATTTGGGTAATCATTTGGATCAGGCACATCAATGCCGCTGCCGCTTGAATTGTACGCAGCGCTGAGTTTAAATAGTCCATTATTGTCAGCTGTTTTAGCTGTCCAGCGGGCAGATACGCCGACAGACTCCGGTTTCTTAAAAAAGTTATAATTGGTTTTAGCCAGGGAATAATAGGGTCCGAAATTGGTATAGCTCGCGGAATATTCCAAACCGCCATTTTCCATCTTATCAGCTCCTGACAGCATCAGCCCGGCAATATTGGCCCCTAAGGATATGCTTGTTTTCTCGGGAATATCAGTAGTTTTCAACTCCAGGACGGAAGATAGCGCCTGGCCGTAGCGGGCTGAATAACCGCCTGTACTGAAAGACATGCCCTTGATCTGGAAGGGATTGAAACGGCTTCGTTGCCCTACGCCCGGCACATCGCTAAAAAAAGGATTTTGTACCGTAGTTCCGTCCAGGATAATCGTGGTTTCAGATGCATCACCGCCGCGGACAAAAAGGCCTGTTTGATCTCCGCCGTTACGCTGAACGCCTGGCAGGTTCTCAAAAGCACTGACAATATCCCCCTGCGAACTGGCATTTGACAGAATGTCTACCGGTTTAACAATCGTCAGCATTCGGTCATCCGTCGCATCAAACGTTCCGGCTGTAATCACCACAACACCAAGTTGTCTTGTATCAGATTGCAGGACTATTTTGATCGTATCCTTATTATTGCCAGGAACAAAGGGATAAGTAGCCGGCTGATAGCCAACAGCAGTAATAGCCAGCATTTGGCCGCCGGTCAAATCGGTTTGCAGCACGAAAAAGCCGGTACTGTCAGACATGGTGCCGTCGGATGAGTTTTTAATTTTTACGCTGGCATAAGCTACGGGCATATGATGCTCATCGCTGATGATACCTTTTATTGTTGATTGGGCGGAAGTTTTGTTTGAAAGAAAAAAGACCACCAGAAAGAGAAATGACCAATATTTTTTTGTTAATATAGTTTGCATTACAAACCAAAAAGGCGCAAAAAAAACTTTTCTCTTTTTTTGTGAAAGCAACGGATGCAAGTCCATACTGGTTTTCAGATTACTCATGGCGCCTTTTTTACAGATGCAAATATTTTTTTATATCCTCGACATATTTTTCAAATGCAAGCCTTCCCTTAGCGGTTAACTCGCAAATAGTATGCGGATAATTCCCTTTAAATGTTTTTAGGACGTTAATATACCCCGCTTCGCTGAGCTTTTTGATCTGGTGGCTTAAATTTCCCTGGGTAGTATTTGTCAGTTCCATTAAGTGATTAAAATCCGCCTGCTTTAATTTGATCAATGCCGAAACTACGGCCAGCCTAACCGGGGTATTCAAAACGGGATCTAATTCATTATACATCGGCCGCTGTCATTTAAGATTTTGAGTATTTTAACAAATAGCCCGGGATTAAATATCCGGCGATAACTGCAATTCCCTGTAACAATGGTTTCACGCCATCACCCACAAAAACGCTTCCCACCGCAATCAACAGGAAAAGCGCACCGCCAACGATTAATGGCCTAAACCGCATCACCAGGCCGGAAACCAGCGTGCCTATCCCGCCGATTACTAAAGTGTACGTAAACGGCGGATATTTTTGCAGTAAACTGATCAGTACTACTGCGATGAAGCTGATAGCAAGCACCAGCCACAATTGCTTAAGAAAGCCGGTCAGATAGGTCTCCGAAAAGTGACTACTCCTTTGATAATAAATTACAGTGATTATTATTCCCGGTATCACGAGTAATGGAAATGGCAAAAAGAATAATTTAAAAGCTGTAAACTCATGCAGCACATAAAATAATATGCTTGCTGCAGCGATCAGCCAGCCCCATAGTAAAAAACAAAAGCTTTGAGTTTTGATATTATCCCTTGTTTTTGAAATCACCTCTGTGATCAGTTTTAAACTGTCGGACGGTGTTAGTTCGTTCTCTGATGTATCCATTTTCTTCATTGAATATGCAAATATAAATATAGTTTGCAATACAAACCAAATGTTTTGAGATCTATATTTTTATTGACACAAATAATCCAATAGCTTTAGAGGAGTCAAACTTTAAAATCATCGTTTAATTGATTTCAACGTACATTTTCAGAAACAATGATGATAACCGCAATATGCACAGGAAATTGCGGACGTTTTTTTATCGCTTAAAAAATAACCTGGGTGATCGTAAAAGAGTGGAGTATGAGCACAAAAAAAGGAAAAATTCAATTAAGAACCTTTCCTTTTGTAGCCCGTAGGGGAATCGAACCCCTGTTTCAAGAATGAAAATCTTGCGTCCTAACCCCTAGACGAACGGGCCTTTTTTCTAAGTCGAAAGTCTTGAGTCATTAGTCTTAAGTCGAGATATGACTTTGTACTCATTGCTCTTGGCTTTTGACTCCCCTTTTTTCGGGACTGCAAAGATATACGTTTGCGATTAAAATTAAAAAAAAGTTTCACTTTTTAGTCCGGAGGTCAGGGAAGCCCGAATTCCGGACTCCTTCCCCCAAACAAAAAGCGGCCTCAGACCTTTCATATCTAAATAATAACATATTATCTTTATCCATAAATCTTAGCTGCTGAATGAAAGCGATCTGGAACAACTATGTAATTGCCGAAAGTGACGAAACTATTGTGGTCGAAAACAACCATTATTTCCCTAAAGAAAGCGTAAACCCAGAATATTTAAAGGCTTCACCTGCTTATACCAATTGTGTTTGGAAAGGGCGTGCATCCTATTATACCCTTGAAGTCGGTGGCAAGGAAAACCTGGACGCTGCCTGGTTTTACCCCGAGCCCAAGCCGGCCGCAGAAAATATAAAAGACTATGTGGCTTTTTGGAAGGGCGTAAAAATAATTGAATGACCCATGATAAAACAGTATGACGCCATCGTGATCGGCGCGGGGCAAGCCGGCGGGCCGCTGGCTAAAAAACTGGCGCTGGCCGGTAAAAAAACCGCCCTTATTGAAAAGCGCTGGATTGGCGGCACCTGCGTAAATGATGGCTGTACACCAACCAAAACTATGGTGGCATCGGCAAGGATGGCTTACCTGGCGGGCAACAGCGCCGCACTGGGCGTAAAGATCAAAGGCTATTCGGTTGATCTGAAAAAGATAAAAAAGCGAAAAGACGATGTTGTGCACCTGTTCAGGAACGGCAGCCAGAAGGGCCTGGAGGCCACCAAAAACCTCGACGTAATCTTCGGCGAGGCTGTGTTTACCGGCAACAAAACCTTAAAGGTAAATCTGAACAGTGGCCGCACTAAGGAAATGAGCGCCGACCTGTTTTTCATCAACACGGGCGCTAAAACGTTTATCCCGAAAATTGAAGGCCTGCAGGATATCGGCTATCTCACCTCGACCACCATTTTAGACCTGAGCGAGGTGCCGGAGCATTTGCTGGTGATCGGCGGGAATTATATCGGGCTGGAATTTGGGCAGATGTTCCGCCGGTTTGGGAGTAAGGTTACAGTGGTGGAGAAATCATCCAGGATCGTATCGCGCGAGGATGAAGATGTTTCGGCGGAATTGGACAAGCTATTAAAGGCTGAGGGGATGACTATACGCACCAACGCAGTCACAACCAGTTTTAAACGAAGTAAAAAAGGAAAGATTGCCGCGACCGTCAGAACCGGGGAACAAGAAGAAAAAATAAAATGCTCGCACGTACTCATCGCTGTGGGGCGTACACCCCAAACCGAAGCATTGAACCTGGCAGCGACTGGCGTTGCAACCGATGAGCGGGGCGCCATTAAGACGAACGATAAGCTGGAAACCAATGTGCCTGGCATTTATGCCTTGGGTGATGTTAAAGGCGGCCCGGCATTTACACATATCAGTTATAACGATTATACCATTGTTTACCGCAACCTGGTGGAAGGAACGAACCTGACGATAAAAGACCGGCCGGTTCCTTACTGCATGTTCACCGATCCGCAGTTGGGCTGCATCGGCCTGAATGAGACAGAGGCTAAAAAGCGGGGCATTAAATATACGGTGGCCAAACTGCCGATGGCTTACGTGGCCCGTGCCATTGAAACCGGGGATACGCGTGGTTTTATGAAAGCCATCGTAGACCCGGATACAAAAAAGATACTTGGCGCAACCATTTTAGGCCCCGAAGGCGGCGAAACCATGACCATAGTGCAAATGGCAATGGCCGGCGGCATTACTTATGAAGAGATCAAGTATTTCGTTTTCGCGCACCCGCTTTTCGCCGAATCGCTGAATAATTTGTTTATGTCCTTAGATGCTTAATAGCCGGTATGATAAAGGTTCAGCAACTCCGCAAGCACTTCGGCAAGGTAAAGGCTGTAGACGATATTTCGTTCGAAGTAAAGGAGCATGAAAACCTAATCCTGCTTGGTACCAGCGGCTGCGGGAAAACTACCACGTTAAAAATGATCAACCGGCTCATCGAACCGTCAGCCGGCAATGTCCTGATCGACAACAAAAACATTTCCGAACAACAACCCGAAATACTTCGCCGCGGTATCGGCTATGTGCTGCAAAATCATGGCCTCTTTCCGCATTATACCGTCGCCGAAAATATCGCCATTGTTCCGCAATTGCTTCAATGGGATAAAAAACGAACTGAGAGACGGATATCGGAACTGATAGAAAAGCTGCATCTTACCAAAGACCAGTTACGCGCTTATCCCGGTGAACTGAGCGGTGGGCAGCAACAGCGTGTAGGGCTGGCAAGGGCCCTGGTTGTCGATCCCCCGATTTTACTGATGGACGAGCCTTTCGGCGCGTTGGATAATGTAACGCGAGCAAATATCCATGCCGAATTCAAGGCACTGGACGAGCTGAAACGTAAAACCATCATCATGGTTACTCATGACGTACAGGAAGCATTCGAGCTGGGCGACCGCATCTGCCTGATGGATAAAGGAAAGATCGTGCAAAACGGAACACCGGCCGAGCTGTTATTTCACCCTGAAAATAATTTTGTCAGTGAATTTTTGCAGGAGCAGCGGTTGAGTTTGGAGTTTAAATCGGTGAGGTTAGCTGACCTGTGGCAATGGTTAAGCCCCCAGCTTTCGCCTAATGGCGGAGGTGTGCAATTGTCTGCAGACTCAGGCGTTTGGGCGGGGATGGAGCATTTCAAATTTAAATCGGACGATACCATCAGCATCCTAAACCGGGAACATAATGAAACGAAGTCGGTGGGTTTTGAGCAGTTGATGTCGGCCTTTTATCAATATAAACAACAGCAGGCGCATGAATGAGCAGCAGCAAACCTTATGGGAATTTATGCGCCAGCAGTCCGGCAAGCTACTGGAACAAACGGTGCAGCATATCGGGCTAACCTTTATTTCGTTGTTCATTGCCGTGCTGATCGGGTTGCCGCTGGGCATATTCATCAGCCGGCGTAAAAAGTTCTCTGGCGCGGTATTGGGTGTTGCGGGTATCTTGCAAACCATACCCAGCATTGCCTTACTGGGTTTTATGATCCCATTGCTTGGCATCGGCCCCAGGCCGGCTATCGTGGCGTTGCTGCTATATGCCTTGCTGCCTATCATCCGCAATACTTTTACAGGCATAACTGGTGTTGACGTAACGGTAAAAGAAGCTGCCATCGCGATGGGGATGAGCAAATGGCAGGTGTTAAGCAAAGTGGAATTGCCATTAGCCATGCCGGTGATCTTTGCCGGTATCCGTACGGCTACTGTAATCAACGTAGGCGTGGCTACCCTGGCCTCGTACATCGCCGCCGGCGGGCTGGGCGAGTTCATTTTTGGCGGCATATCGCTTAACAATACCAATATGATCCTGGCGGGCGCTATTCCGGCTGCCCTGCTCGCCATTTTGTTTGATTTTTTGCTGTCGCGCCTGCAAAAGCTAAACATCAAAAAACTCAAAGCTGTTACCGTGGCTTTACCCCTGCTGCTGATTGTGCTTTCGTCGTTTTACCTGCTTCCCTCAGCGTATGGCACTAAACTAAAAGCCGGGTTCACCCCGGAGTTTATGGGCAGACGTGACGGCAACCTGGGCCTGCAAAGTAAATATGGATTAAAGATCAGTACCGTGGTCATCAGCGATGCGGTTATGTATAAGGCGGCTTTTGAAAAACAGTTGGATGTGATCAGCGGCTACTCAACCGATGGCCGGCTCAAAGCATATGACCTGGTGGTGCTGAAGGACGACAAAAATATCTTCCCGCCCTACTTTGCCGCGCCGATTATTCAAGAAAATTCACTAAAAAAATTTGCGGGATTGGAAAAAATACTAAATTTGTTAGCCAAAAGAATAAATGACAGCACCATGACCGCCTTAAACTACAAGACTGATTATCTTCACCAAAGCCCGGAAAAGGTAGCAAAGGATTTCCTTGTAGCGCAGAAATTATGGAAACCGGCGCAAACAGGTGGCGAAGGCATGGTCCGTATCGGTTCAAAAATATTTGGCGAACAATACATCCTGGCAAATATTTACAGTATGCTGATAAAAGGATACAGCCATTACGACGTGGCAACCAAAACCGGGCTGGGCGGCACCAAAATTTGTTTTGATGCCCTGACCAATGACCAGATAGATTTTTACCCGGAATACACCGGCACCGGCTTGCTGGCCATTTTGCAGTCGCCGGCTAAGGTGGTTGATTCGCTTACAGCAAGCCCGCGGGCCACGTACAATTATGTGCAGGATGCGTTCGAAAAAAAATATAATATCAAATGGTTAAAACCAATCGGGTTTAATAATGCGTATGCTTTGATGATGAGGCGGGGGCAAGCGGAAAAACTAAAAATTAAAACAATTTCGGACCTTAAACGGTATTTGGAAAGCAGGTAATTCCATGGAAACAGCAGAACAAATCATGGCCACAGACATAGCTATGCGCTATATGGGGGTGCGCAAACGTACGGAGCACATCTGCAGCCCGCTGCAAACGGAAGATTATGTGGTACAGCCGGTAGCGGATGTAAGCCCGCCCAAATGGCACATCGGCCATACCACCTGGTTTTTCGAGACTTTTATCCTGAAACCTTATTTTATGGGTTACCAGGAATATAACCCCGATTACAACTACGTATTTAACAGCTATTACGAGACCGTTGGCAACCGGGTGATCCGCACCGACCGCGGCAACCTGAGCAGGCCCACGGTAATTGATATTTACCGCTACCGCGAATATGTGGATGAAGCAATGCAACGGTTTTTATGCGGCGAGATTTCGGATGATATAAATGAACTGCTGATCCTTGGCCTGAACCACGAAGAACAGCACCAGGAACTTTTGTATACAGATATCAAATACATTTTGGGGCATAATCCCCTGTTTCCGGCATATTCTAAAGATTACGTTTCTCCAAAAGTTAAGCACATCGATGCGGGCTTTATAAAGATAAATGAAGGCATTTATGAAATCGGCTTTAAAGGCGAAGGCTTTTGCTTTGATAACGAACTGAACCGGCATAAGGTGTATTTAAATGCCTATGAAATAAGCCCTAACCTGGTCACCAATGAAGAATACCTTGAGTTTATGAATGCCGGTGGGTATCATGATTTCCGCCACTGGCATGCCGAAGGCTGGGACTGGGTAAACAAAAACAAAGTGGAAGCGCCGATGTACTGGCATTTGATCGATGAGGACTGGTACCAGTATTCGTATCACGGGCTGGGCCCACTCAACCGGCACGATCCGGTTTGCCATATCAGCTATTTTGAAGCCTATGCCTACGCTGCATGGAAAGGCTTGAGGCTGCCTACTGAATTTGAATGGGAAGCGACTGCAGGCAAATTTACGTGGGGCAAAAGCTGGGAGTGGACGGAAAGCAGCTACCTGCCCTATCCTGGTTTTGCTAAGGCGCCGGGAGCAATTGGAGAGTACAACGGCAAATTTATGGTGAACCAGAAAGTGTTGCGGGGAGCATCGGAAGTTACACCGCCGGGGCATAGCCGCATCACCTATCGCAATTTTTTTCAAACCAATTTACGATGGCAATTTACCGGTATAAGGCTGGCTAAATAAAAACCCTATACGCAATGAAAAACATTGAAACCATGCAGGCCGTACCGATAGGGATGGGTACAAGCTGGCCAGCCACCTCGAAATATGGCCAGTTTTATACGGATGTGATAACGGGCCTTAGCGCCCCGGAAAAGCATTTGAATTCGAAATATTTTTATGATGCCGCCGGGGATAAGATTTTCCAGGAGTTGATGGCTTGTGAGGAATATTACCCCACAAATTGCGAACTGGAGATATTTTCGGAGAAGACGGTTGAAATATGCAACGCCATTATCGGCGAGGGCGATGCGTTTGACCTGATTGAATTGGGTGCCGGCGATGCCACTAAATCGGCGTACCTGCTGGGCTACCTGATGGAAAAGGAAGCTGATTTTACGTATTTGCCCATCGATATTTCCGAAAATGTCATTTCGTACCTCAATGTAACCCTTCCCGTCACGCTGCCGGGGTTGCAGCTGAACGGGCTCAACGGCGAATATTTCCAGATGCTCGAAAAAGCTGCTGCGCTATCAAATAAGAGGAAAGTCGTCCTGTTTTTAGGTTCCAACATCGGCAATATGCAATCCGAGGAGGCTGAACGTTTTTGCCGGGAGCTGCGCAACCACTTGTCGGATGGCGATATGTTGCTGATCGGCTTCGATCTGAAAAAAAATCCGGCAGCGGTGCTGGCCGCTTATAACGACAAGGGCGGAATCACACGCCGGTTCAACCTCAATTTACTGGAACGCGTCAACCGGGAACTGGGTGGCAATTTTGACATCAGCAAGTTCCAGCATTATCCGACCTACGATCCCGAAAGCGGCGCCTGTAAAAGCTATTTGGTTAGCACGGAAGAACAGGACGTTAAAATTGGCGGCGAAACCGTCTGCTTTGCCAAAGACGAATACATATTTATGGAGATCTCTCAAAAATTCACTGTTAAGCAAACCGATCAGATAGCAACAACGGCTTCATTCAGGCCGGCCCACCATTTTTTTGATGGAAAAAAATGGTTTGTCGATGCGATCTGGCTGGCGGTGTGAGTTTTAACTATTTCAGGGTAAGCATAGTGGTTACCCGTCAAAGGGGCACTAGTGCGTCTGCGCGCTAAATTATGCGATTCCCCATAAATCATTTATAAATAGCTTCGGGAACTGTCCCGTACGCGTATCTGAAAAACGAAAGCCCTGTATTTTACAACCCAGGGCGTTTCGCATCAAACTATTTCTCAAAAAATCATTTCGTTATCCAAATTTTGGTGCTGGTAAGGTCTGACCCCCCTGTTTCAGCCTTCCAGTTGGCATTATTGTACAATTGTTCGTCAGTAGGGTATTGATAACGTTGCAAGCTGCCATAGTTTTGGGTGTAACCTGCCGGATTATTTGTATCCGCAGGCGTTGCACCGCCAGTTCTGCGCATCAGCG
>DASRTD010000029.1:0-18463 GCA_035656115.1 Mucilaginibacter sp. | reverse complement strand
AGTATTACGAGTCGAAAGGGGTTTATTATATTGCTGTAAAAAAAGACGATGGCACGGTTGTTTACCAGGTAGCCGGTAAAGATGGCGAATTGAATACCGGCCAAACCGGCGTAGCCTCGGTTACGCCGCATGTGGGCGATGTCGTTCAGCAGCTACCAGCCGATTGCAGGAAAGTACATCTTAACGGGGCAACCTATTATGTTTCGGAAGATGGCATCTACTACCAGGAAACCGTCGACAGCAGCGGCAATAAAGCCTATAAAATCGTTGCGCTTGACTCGGGCGGCCAGGGCAATCAATAAAGGCACAGACCTTCAATTATTTAAAAGCGGCAGATAAATTTGCCGCTTTTTTTATTGCCAGACGTCTGCCATACCCTTTTTTAGCGGCGCCGGCTGTTGTTCGAAGCAAGACAGCCACTGTTCAATCCATCTTTATATATATGTGTGCCGAATACTCCGCGGCCGATGCGTGTTAATTTAATGTTAAGTAAAAATAGATCGTTAACCTATAATTTAATATGCTGTTATATAGTACTTTACAGATTATCAGAATGTTAAAAACACATTGTTAGACCCGGTATTTTTAAAGTTAGTATGAATTTAACATTTACATAATATCATCAAACGTTAATTTTTTCTTAACATTAACATAATCCTGCCACTGCACCTTTGACGCAGAAAATTTATTTAATCCTTACTGATTATGAAAAAAACATTTACAAAGCTTTTTAGTACCGGCTTACTAATGGGTTTAACGTTGATAGGGTTTGCTGTAAACGCGCAAACTACTTCGTTAACCAACACTGGCGGATCACAGGGTGCTCCGGCTACGGTAACAAATGCTCCGTTTGAACAAAGACCTGACGCCGTTAAACCAGACGGCAAAACAAACGGAGACAAAACCACCACAACCACCAAGGCAGCAGCCGAAGACACTGCCTGGCATCCGCAAAGGAGGCTTTGGGGCTATACCTTCGGTGATTTTTATTATGACGCGCACTCACCAGCTACTACTGTTGCACAGGGCAAGGAAAACAATTACTACCAGGTGCCAACCTACCGTAATGCTTTCCAGTTCCGTCGTTTGTATTTAGGGTACGACTACGAGATCTCCAAGAAATTTAAAGCTGAAGTGTTGTTGGCTACTGAGCCGACAGCTAACACAAATGCGGTTTCAACCACTGTGCCAGTTGCTGTGCAAAACGGCGACAACCTGGTGGATAGCCATATGGCTTTCTGGATCAAGAATTTCAATATTCGTGTTAGGGACCTTTGGAACGGTACCGACTTTGTTATTGGTGAATTAAGTACCCCAGGTTTCGCATTGAATGAGCCAGGTACTAACGCACCTACCAGCCTTTCGGAAACCACCTGGGGCTACCGCTCAGTTGAAAGAACCATCACCGACTTTCACAAAAACAACTCGTACGACGTTGGCGCTGCGCTGCAAGGTACTTTTGACCCGACAACCAAAAACTTCGGTTATGTGTTGATGGCTTCAAATAACAGCACTTCAAACCTGTTAAACGCAGGAAACGCAAACACCGGTTTCTATAAAATTTTCTACGGAGACCTGTGGGGTAAATTTGCTGATAATCATTTATACGCGGATTTTTATTTCCATACCGCCAGAACTGCGCCAGCAACCTCTGCTATAGGCGGCCAAAGCAATACCATGTACAAGTTATTTATTGCTTACCTTTCAAAACCGTTTAATATTGGTATCGAACCATATACCCAAACGTTTACAAACGGCGTAACAAACAAAACCACTAATACAGTTGAAAGCCCTACTGTCAACGCTTTTTCGGTTTGGGTAAGGGGAGCTTTATCTCCAACCTGGAATTATTTTGCAAAATACGATACCTATAATCCGTATACCGATTTCAGCAACATGGATGCATACTCGGTTAATACCAACTATGGCGCTTATGATCCATATACTAAAGAACATTTCCTGACATTCGGTTTAGATTATAACCCGACCAAGAACGTTCACTTCATGCCAAATATCTGGTATATCCAATATGTTGATCTGAACGATCCTTCTGTAAGCGGTTATGTGCCCAACAACCATACATTGGTTTACAGGATGACATTCTTCTTCACTTTTGGCAAATAAAAAAACAATATGCCTGACCCAAACCTTCCCCGCCCCAGGGAGGTTTGGGCTTTTGCAAAGCTCAGTAACAAATTAAACAACAAACAACACAACCATGAAAGTAGTTAAAAGTTTACAGTTAGCAATTGTAGCCATCGCTGCAAGCTGCATCGCGTCAGCTGCTTCGGCACAGGATAATACCCTGCTGGGCGCAGGCAGTACCTTTGTGAACCCGCTGTTCTCGAAGATATTTGCCGACTACGCAGCAAAACATGATGTAAAGGTAAATTACCAATCTATCGGATCGGGTGGCGGTATTTTGCAGCTAACCAACAAAACCGTCGATTTTGGTGGTTCTGACGCCCCTTTGAACGCTGAACAAGCCAAAAAGATCGGCGTTCCGGTTTTACACGTTCCTATGGCTTCAGGTGCAGTTGTAATCACTTATAACATTCCTGGCGTTACTGCATCTTTAAACTTAACAGGCAAAGATATTGCCGACATTTATCTCGGCAAGATTACTAAATGGAACAGCCCCGAAATTGCTGCAACCAACAAGGGTGTTAAATTACCTGACCTTGGTATAGTAGTTGTTCACCGTTCAGACGGTAGCGGCACTTCCTATATTTTCACTGACTTTTTAACAAAAGTAAACCCCGATTGGGCATCAAAAGTTGGCAAAGCTACCGCAGTTAACTGGCCGGCAGGTTTAGGTGGTAAAGGTAATGACGGCGTTTCAGGCCTGGTTAAGCAAACTCCCGGCGCCATCGGTTATGTTGAATTGATCTATGCGTTGCAGAACAAAATGGGTTTTGCCAACGTTCAGAATAAAACCGGTAAGTTTATTACACCCTCACTTGCTTCCACAACAGCAGCAAGTAATGTTGAATTACCGCCAAATGCCGAAGTTTCTTTGACCAATACCGATGCGCCAAAGGGCTACCCCATCAGTAGTTTTACCTGGGCTTTAATCTACAAAGAACAAAAATATAGCGACCGCTCTGCAGCCCGAGCCAAAACACTTTTAACTTTACTTTGGTACAATATCCATGATGGCCAGAAGGAGTGCGAGTCATTAAATTATGCGCCGCTTTCAAAATCGGCTGTAAAAGTTGCTGAGAATATTTTGAAATCAGCAACATACGACGGCAAAGCCATATTGTAAGGCCTCACCCTCCGGAGGGAGTCCTTCGGACAATCCTTTTCAAAGGCAGAGGTTTTAAAGAATATCAATAAAAATGCACAATTACCAGTTCGCCAGCAAAAGCAGGGACTGGTAATTGTTTTGTATAACGAACCCATGAGTGTAAAGAACAAAAGATTAGACCTCTCATACAGCCAGATGAAATGGGAAACCATTTTTAAACGCATTTTAATTGTTATGAGTGTAGTTATGGTGTTGTTGGTTGTTGGCACCCTCATAACACTTATCGTTAAATCTATGCCCACAATCAAATCACTCGGGATAGGATATTTGTGGGGCAAGGTATGGGACCCGGTTAATAATGTATATGGCGCGCGCCCTTTTTTGCTGGGCACTTTGCTTACTTCGTTTACGGCTATCATTATTTCAACACCGTTTTCCTACGCTATTGCCATTTACCTGGGCGAGTATAATACTAAGGGCTGGCTGTCCAATCTTTTAAAAAACACCGTTGAACTCATTGCCGCCGTCCCATCTATCATTTATGGCTTTTGGGGATTTTTTGTATTGGTGCCAATTGTGCGCACCTTTGAAACAAAAATTGGAGTAGCGCCATATGGCGTAGGCGTATTTTCTGCTTCGCTTGTATTGGCCGTCATGATCATCCCTTACGCTGCGTCGCTGGGTACATCCTTAATCCGGATGGTGCCTTCGCCTTTAAAAGAGGGCGCTTATGCTTTGGGTGCCACACGGTTTGAAGTGATACGCAGTGTGATTTTGCCTTTTACCCGTTCGGGCCTATTTGCTGGTATCCTGCTGTCACTTGGCCGCGCATTGGGCGAAACCATGGCGGTAACTATACTTATTGGTAATACAAGCGCTATAGGAAATACCTTTAAGGATATATTTTTCGGCCCCGGAAATACCATGGCGAGTGTTATTGCCAATGAATTTAGCGAGGCCGACCATGACCTTTATTATTCTGCCCTTATCGAGCTTGGTTTGGTGTTGTTTTTTGTTACGGTGGTTATCAACCTGATCGGCAAAAGGATAATTACAAAATACACTAATAAATAACGTATGGACGCGCGGATAAAATTAAGAAACACCAAAAGCGTTTTATTTAAAGCGCTTATCATATTCCTGGCCTTCATTATCACACTGCCTTTAATTATAGTATTACTTTATATTATCAAAATGGGGGTTGTGCAGGTTAACTGGAACTTTTTGGTTCACGAACCCACGCCCGAAGGCGTAGCCGGCGGAGGTATTGCCAATGCGCTTGTAGGCAGTTTATTAATTGTGGGCATGTCATCAATAGTTGCAATCCCTGTTGGTTTGCTTGCTGGGATTTACCTGAGTGAAAACCCCGGGACCAGGCTGGCTTATTATGCCGGTTTATGCGTCGACATATTACAGGGGGTGCCGTCGATTGTGGTGGGTATTGTAATTTATTTCTGGATCGTAAAACCATTTGGTTTCTCAGCCATATCCGGTAGTATTGCCCTGGCTATCATGATGCTTCCGATTGTCGTGCGTTCAACGGAGCAAACGCTGCTGTTATTGCCGGATTCGCTGAAAGAAGCGGCGCTTTCATTGGGTGTACCTTATCACCGGGTGATCATGAAAGTTATTATACCGTGCGGATTTGCAGGCATATTATCCGGTATTATCTTATCAATTGCGCGTATTATCGGCGAAACTGCGCCTTTGCTGTTTACTGCTTTGGGCAACGTGTTTTTTTCGACCAAAGTTACCGGGCCGATGGAAAGCTTGCCCCACCTGATCTATTTTTACGCCAAAAGCCCCTACCAGGATCAAATTGACCAGGCCTGGGGTGCGTCATTTATACTATTAATGTTTGTTTTAATATTGAATATAACTACAAAACTGATAACAAGAAGATGGAACATACAGTTGTAAGCGCTTCGAAATTTAATGCCTGGTTTGGCGATAATCACGTTGTAAAAGACGTGTCGATCAAAATTGGAAAAAACCAGGTAGTAGCTGTTATGGGTCCTTCGGGCTGCGGAAAAACAACCTTTTTGCGTTGCATAAACCGCATGCACGAATTGATTGCGGGCGCCACTGCCAAAGGTTCGCTGAAATTATACGACGACGAAGTTTATAACATGAACCCCATTTATGTTCGCTATAAAATAGGGATGGTATTCCAGCGGCCGAACCCGTTTCCCAATCTGAGTATTTACGATAACGTGGTTGCCGGGTATAAGCTAAACGGATTATCGATGCCCAAGGCCGAACTGGACCGGATAGTTGAAAAATCGTTAATTTCGGCAGCGTTATGGAACGAGGTTAAGGATTCGATGCACAAAAAAGGAACTTTTCTTTCGGGCGGTCAGCAACAGCGTTTGTGCATTGCGCGCGCTATAGCGATGGAACCTGAAGTGATATTATTTGACGAGCCGACTTCGGCACTCGACCCGATCTCAACATCCAGCGTGGAGCAGCTTTTTCATGAATTGAAGGAAAACTATACGCTGATCATCGTTACACATAATATGCAACAGGCGGCACGTGTAAGCGATAAAACGGCTTTCTTTTACATGGGCGAGCTGGTTGAATTTGATGAGACCAAGCAAATGTTTACCGCGCCAAAGGATACCCGCACGCAGAACTATATTACAGGCAGGTTTAGTTAACCCCCTGGCCCCCTAAAGGGGGTAACGGTGCAGGTTGACTAAATGGATTACGAAATTATTATATAAACTTTAAAATACCCCCTTTAGGGGGTTAGGGGGTTAAAATGACACAATTAGAAAACGAAATCGCAGGGGTAAAAAGGGAACTGGTTAACATGTGGATCCTGGTTCAATCGCAACTGAACAAGGCTAAGGAAGCCATGGTCCAGTTTGACAAGGACCTAGCCCGCGAGGTGTTGATAAAAGAAAAGAGGGTGAACTCCTACGAGTTAAAAATTGACCGTGATTGCGAAAATATTTTTGCGCTTTACTGCCCGGTAGCTATCGACCTTCGTTTTTTACTCGCAGCGCTGAAGATAAACACCAACCTTGAACGGATAGGGGATATTGCCGCGGGCGTGGCACTGCATGTGGTTCAGTCGTCCGAAAATTTTGACATTAAGGCGCTGGAAAGTTCTTCGCTGCTACGCATGTTCGATGAGGCCATCAATATATTTATCGATACGCGCAGTGCATTTGAGAAAGAGGATACCGCTTTGGCCCGCAGCATTTTTAAAAGAGACGATGTGCTGGATGCGATCAATGAAAACGCTGTTGAAACGATAGGCGACCTTATCCGCGCAGACATGGATAGCCTGGATGAGGGACTTTATATCCTTTCTATCATTCGAAAGCTGGAACGCGTTGGCGACCAGGCGAAAAACATAGCCGAGGAAATTATATTTTACGTTGAGGCAAAAATTTTGAAGCACCTTGAAAGCAGCAAACGCAAGCTGGATGGAGAGGAGTAACCGGATTTTAGATTTACCACTTGGGCGTAATATTTTAAGATAATTAATTAGGTTCGATTGATTGATTAAATGAGGACAGGGCGGATTTATCCGCCCTTGTTTTTTAACTATCCCAGGCGGTCATATTGCAAGATTTTTTATAACTTGCTTAAAAAAATCAGTGGTTTAACTGGATTTAAAATATGGCGTTAGTCCGGAAAAACAGGGGATATGCGGCAAGGCTGAAATTCCCTTTAATGTGTGTAACGATTTTTGCGATGGTTAGTATTTCGACCCGGATATTTTCACAATCGACACCCCCTGCTAACCCTCCACCGCCGCCTCCTCCTCCCGGGGAGCTTTTAAAAAAGATCAACCCGTTTAAAAAACATAAGGATACATTAAACAAAAAGGATACATCCAAAACCAAACAAGCCCAGGCAGACCGCCCGGCAGGAGGCCCGCCGCCTCCGCCAAATCCGCTCGATCTGTTTAAAAAGAAAAAGAAGGATACCACAAAAAAGTCGGCGCCTCCGGGAACCGGGAATTAAAAAAATTGGATGGAGGCAAAACGAGCGTGGTGAAGCTGGATGGCATTGCACCGCGTTTTACCTGTTCAGCGGGTACTCATTCACCCAATGAAAACCGCGGTTAACCAGCCTGAATTTGTTCGGATCCAATTTACGCAGGCGTATATGTACGGAATCTTTTTTCCATTTGCCTGCAAGAAGCAATACATCCGGTTTTTTTAGCTGGTAGGTTAGGCTGAACTTATGTACCGTGTCGGCATAAGTATACGCTGTGATTTTATGCTCAATGGTATCGGGTTTAAAAGCATAAAATTTCATACTGTCATTCATCAGTTTTATCTGCACACCTTCGGCGTAGCTAATTGTCATTTTCGCCCAGCGGGTAGTGTCAGTAGTTAGGGGTGGCAGCGTGTCATTGTTCAGCACAAAACTTTCTACCTTGTAAATGCCATGCAATGGCGGCTTTTTTGCGTTGTCGCCATATTGGGCGGCGCCCTGTATAACGCCAATAAACGTGCCCCCAACGGTATAAAGAATGACCGCATATTTAACAACTGTTAATGTAATATTTTTCCACTGTGCTTTAAAACGATGCGGTGTTAAATTCGATGGCCGGGCATCCTGGTTCCGGAAAAAGAAATTAATCAGTCGCTGCCTATCCCTAACCAACAACAAGATGGAAATTGCCACAAGGACAGTCGCCAATAGTTTTACCGGTACATCAAAGCAATAATTGATGGCCATGATGTTGCCGGCAACTACCAATAACAGTACGGCGCCAAGCGTGGTTGTTTTGCGAAAGAAGAGCAGGAGGCCGCAACTCAACTCGGCAAGGCCTGCAAAGTAATTGAAACCCGTGGAATAACCCAGGTAGGTCCAGGCCAGGCCCATTGGCGACATATCGCCCAGCGGCTCCTGCAACCTGCCAAGCGAAGGATACGGAAACTGGAGTTTAACCACTTTAAAACAACCATAGGCTACCATGGTGATTCCAGCATAATAACGTACCGTCACAGTAAGCCAGTAAAACAGCTTATTATAATTTTTGGTGTTTCGGCCGGTGAGCGACCAAATAAGTGCGCCGAGTGCCGCTAAAAAGGTTAAAAACAAAAGAGTAACATAGTCGTAAGTGGTATCGCCGCTGCCATTGGTGAAGATAGTGATGGGTTTTGCCAGGTGCAGCACATGCTTGCCGATCCAGGGCACCAGCCAGTGAAACGGCGTTAAATAATAGCCCGAAAGCGTATCGGTAAACGGCAACACCCCGTTCGGGTTAAAAAAGATATACAGCAAAAAAAACAGTAAAAAAAAACGAAACGCAATTTTTTGCAGGGACGACCAATTTGCAGGTTCGGCGGCAGGTGTTGTCATAAGCTTGGCTCCTATCGGTTTTGTTACCGACCAATTTAGTTAATGAGTTGAATATAAGGACAAGTAAACAGATATTTGAATTATAAAATTTAAAAGTTATGAAAAACGGACGATTGTTGATATTGACTTTTGTAGCTGCGGCGGCATTTTCGGGCATGTTAGCCTCCTGCGGCACCAATGATAATGCGGCCCTGCAGGCCAGGGTTGATAGCCTGAGCCAGCAGGTAAACCACTCGTACAAGCCTGGGTTAGGCGAGTTTATGATGGGTATACAGGTACATCATGCCAAAATTTGGTTCGCCGGAAAAAACGGAAACTGGCCGCTGGCCGATTTTGAGGTTGGCGAAATAAAGGAAACGCTGGTAGACGTGAGGCAATACTGTACCGATAGGCCGGAGGTAAAATCGCTGCCGATAATTTACCCGGCGCTTGACAGTTTAGCCAGCGCTATAAAGGCAAAGAGCCCGCGGCAGTTTGAAAAGAGCTTCCTGTTTTTAACCAAAAGTTGCAACGACTGTCACCAGAGCACACACCATGAATTTAATGTGATAAAAATACCGGATGTGCCACCGGCGACTAACCAGGTATATACGCCGAGAAAATAAATGCTGACGATGTGGCGTTTTTCGCGGAAGATCATCTAAAATTTCACGGTATTAAACTAGTTGGCTGCGTGCAAATTCGCCAGACCAGGTTTTTATCATATCTCTTACTTTCCGAAACTGCTCCATAATTTCGCCGGGTGTACCTGAGGCTTTTGCGGGGTCGGGAAAGTTTTGATGATGCTTTTGGGCCTGAGTAGGGAAGTATGGGCAGTTTTCCCTCGCATTATCGCAAACGGTAATAACATAGTCGAAATCTATGCCGGAATATTCGTCGACATTATTGGATGTGTGATGGCTGATATCAATGTCATCCTCCGCCATTACCTGTACGGCTTTTGGATTTACGCCATGAGTTTCGATCCCGGCGCTCCAAATCAGTGCTTTATCACCGGCAAAATGCCTCAGGTAGCCTTCGGCCATCTGGCTGCGGCAGCTGTTGCCGGTGCATAGAACAAGTATTTTTTTCATATTCGTTTCGTTTTAAATGATAGGTAATTACAAACGGGCACGGCTGCGGCCATGCCGGCGATGGGTGCAATAATGTAGATCCATAGATGCCCGATATGCAGGGAGGCCACTGCCGGCCCGATTGACCGTGCCGGGTTCATGGACGCTCCGCTCACCGGACCGCCAAACATCGCTTCCAGGCCTACAATAGCACCAATTGCAAGCCCCGCGAACATGCCCTTTTCCTTACCTCCCTCTGCAACGTTGATAATGACCAGCATCAGGAAAAAACTCATGATCATTTCAAGCACAAATGATTGTAAATCTGTGCCCGCGGGCATCGTTGCCCCGAGAAGTTGGCTTTGCGCGAATAGCAATTTTAAGATTAAGCTTGCCGCCAAAGCGCCTGTTACCTGGCTGATTACGTACCCAGGAAGCTGTCGGACGGAAAAATCTTTTTTTATGAGGAACGCGATGCTAACAGCAGGGTTGAGGTGCGCGCCGGAAATACCGCCAAGTGCGTAGATCATGCTCATCACGATAAGGCCAAATGTGATAGACACCCCCGGATGCGTAACCGTACCACCAAATTGTTGGTCAATTATTATGGCGCCGGTTCCACAAAACACCAGCGCAAAGGTCCCAATAAATTCTGCAACATAGTTTCTCATAATTTGGCTGATTAAAAAGGACGGCATTTAAACCCCGACTTTCGTGCTTCGTCGTTCCAGCAAAACGACGTCGCACCAAACGCCATTCATTTGGCCGATGCGCTCCCGGCGGCCAACAATGCGAAAACCGTTTGCCTGGTGAATCCTTATACTGGCCAGGTTTTCTGCAAATATCCGTGCTTCCAGCGTCCATAAATTATTTTTTTCGCTTTCGGCCACCAACGCGGCCACCAGCTGACTACCAATACCCTTGCCGCGCGCACCTTCGTGCACATAAACGCTCACTTCAGCCACGCCGGCATAAACGCATCGGTCCGAAACTGCCGTTAGCGCCGCCCATCCCAGCACCTTGCCGCCATCGGTAATTACCAGGCGGCAGGTTTTTAAGTGTGCTTCGTTCCACTCTATCCACGCGGGAACCTGTTGCGAAAAATTGGCAGTGCCTGTGGCCAGGCCGCTAGCGTAAATTTCGCTCACTTCCGGCCAGTGTTTCTCGGTTAATTGTGCTATTTCCATGCGTTAAAATTAAACCATCCGGCTAATAAACAAATGACAAATCTTTTTCAACCGACCTGCAGAATGCAGCAAGCAACGGATGTGGTTCGGCAAGGCCGGCTTTCAGTTGGGGAAGAAACAAGGTGATGATAAAAAAGTCATTTTTAGTGTACTCCATTATTTTGGGCTCGCCGTCATCATCGCGCCCGGACACGATAAATCCATTTTTGTCAAAAACCGCTACCATTTCCTTTTTTATTCCATAGTAGCAATGCGACGTTTCGTAAACCACGGCTCCTTCGCCGTAAATTCTGCCGGTGAGCGTTCCGGCCTCAGCCTTAAAACTGATGGTATGCATTTCGGGGCAGCAAAAGCCCAGCGGCGCTAAAAAGGTTTCGCCGGGCGGCATTTCAATGCCTTCATAGGGATGGTGTACCTGTTCAAGTTGAAATGTCGACTGTCCGAATTCGAGCACTGCATAACCAAATCCACTGCAGGTGCCCAAAAACGGGATATTATTTTCTCTCGCGTATCGTATACCGATAATAACACCTTCTTTACTTTTATAAGGGCCTGAGCCTGCAATAATTCCCTGGTATTTTTGCAGAACAGACTGCGCGTCACCAACGAGCATTTCCGTGGCAACCCATTCGTATTCAAACCTGTTTGCAAGATCATTGAAATACGCATTCATACTGAAATGAGGCTCATAGTCCTGGTTCAAGTTTCCTAAAATGCCTATTTTATTTTTCATACCGGTTGATCAATTATAAAGACGGGCATGTCAGCAACAGGGGCTTACACCAGGTGTGCAGCACTCTGCGGTTACAGCCAGGTTTTTAAATTCTGCTTTTTGTTTTGCTTCTGTAGCCGGTGTGCAGCAAACTGTTGCTGTGCTCAATTCATAGTGCGGGTCGTTAAATTCAGCATCGGCATGAAAATAGTAAACCTCCCATTGAACGCCGTCTGGGTCGGTCACCCAAAATTTATCCTGTGTGGCGTAGCAGCAATTGGTGCCGGTCTCTTCGCGTGTAAGTAAACCGGATAGATGAGCCTGCTCCAGCCTTGCGTTCAATTCTTCTGTCGTTTCAACCTGGAAACCAAGATGCCCAAAGTTTTGCTTTACCCGCTCCGCATTTTCAACAAAAGATATGATCAGCGACGGTTCGGGCAAAATATATTTGACATATCCCCGGCGAACTTTTTCGGGTAAAACACCAAAAAAGGCATTATAAAAATCGATCGTTTTGCTCATGTCGCTTACGTAAAGGCTAACATGCATGCGTGGGAATGTATTCATAACTAATCTTTTTAATAAAATATATATTGCAATATTGCGATGTTTTTAGTGAAATTTTTTAGCAGCAGTTATTATTGGCTTCAACTGAATTTAAAAACAAGGCCAGCTCTTCTTTCAGTTCGCTCCATTTCACCGCGTTGATACAGTAACAAACGCTTGCTCCCTCAATGGTTCCTTGTATCAATCCAGCATTTTTTAATTCTTTCAGATGCTGTGAAATAGTGGGCTGTGCCAGGCCAAGTTCGGTCGAAAGATCACCACAGATACACGCGTTAGCGTTAATGATCTGCTGCAGAATAGCAATCCGCGCCGGGTGGGCCAATGCCTTCAGCATCAGCGCCAACTGGTTTTGCTCGTCAGTAAATATCTCTGTTTTGGTTAGTCCCATAAATACATCGCAATATTACGATGATTAAATGGAAATTTCCAAAAAAAGTTAAAATTTCTTAAAATAAAATTCAAAAAAAAGAGGCCTTATGAAAAAGAGGCCTCTTTTTTTTGAATTTAAAAATTTTTTTATTGTTGCCTTTGCAGCACAGGGCCAAGTTTAGTTTCGTAATTTTTTAATTGATCCTGTAGCTTTTTACTCCAATCAGCACGGTGATTGTCAGCGGCGATGCCTTGCAGCGCATTGATAAACGAAACGCTATATTGGGCGTCGCGCGCGTTCAACTCGGACGAATTGTCCTGCAGCAGGTGGTAATCATAGTCAAGCTGGTCGGTCAGGTAATCGTCGATGCCTTTTATAAACTTGTCGCCCAGCATAACGTTACCCAGCTGGTACGCTGTTTTGGTCAAAAATATCTTACGGTCAACTACATCCAGGCCGGTGTAAAGGTCGGGTAGCTCTTCATCATATTTTTGCAGGGCGTTTTTCGCCAGATCCTGTCGGCCGTCTTTCATCAGGCCGTCAATCAGGTCAAGGAAAGTAGTCACCATAACCGGGTAGAACATGGTGGTCGACTCATGATCCAGGTATTTCGCATGCTTAAAATTACCGTACCTGAACCTGGTCATCATGTTTTTGTACATCACCAGGCTGTTGATCTTGTCCAGCTGATCGCGGTTGGCAGTATCGGGTTTTAAGGGTAGCAGCCGGTAGGTAAATCCTTCGCGGTAGAGATATTGCTGCAGCCCTATCAGGTTCTCCGTCCCGATGGTTGTAGTAAAGCAAATTGGCCGCACCCAGTTATTGTGTGCAAGGATATCGATCATAGCCAGGCTTTCCTTGGTAATGTAGTTGGAAGGATATTTCCAGTCGATCTCGGTAGCCAGTTTGTCTTTCTGGTCAGCGGTTATGACGTTATTTTTCATGACGTCATCGGGGTTAACCGTCAGCTTGAAACTTTTGGTGGGCAGGTAATTACCATATTGGCCGCTTTGATACTGCTCCATCATGGCCTGGTTATCAGAAGTAATAAAATCGAATACCTCTTTCAGTTCGGTAAAGCCGGCCAATTTTTTATCGTCGTAATAGATCACGTCGCGCACACCTTCCTTATATTTATCATAGGGCATGGTAATGGGCAGCGGCGCCGAATTATTCATCTTTTTCTGCATTTGCTGGATGTACCAGTCGCCTGTAAATAAGCTTAAGTTTACAATGCGGACATCGGGGCGAATGCCTTCAACCTCCTGGTCGTACCATAGTGAATAAGTGTCGTTATCGCCGTAGGTAAACAGGATAGCATTTGCGGGGCACGAAATAAGGTAGTTATAGGCCATATCATGCGGCGTCATTTTCGTCGACCGGTCATGATCGCCCCATTCTTTGGTGGCCATTAAAACGGGTGCGGCCAGCAAGCAAACCCCGGTTGCCGTAAGGGCCGCGGTTTTTGTACTCATCTTAAACTGTATCAGCTCTGCAAGGGCAATAACGCCCAGGCCTATCCATATAGCAAAAGCGTAGAATGACCCGACGTACGAATAATCCCGCTCCCGCGGCTGGATACTGGGCTGGTTGACATACAGCACAATTGCGAGCCCCGTAAAGAAGAAGAGCAGCAAGACGATCAGCGCATCCCTCTTTTTTCGCTGGAAGTGATAAACACAGCCCAGCAAACCGATGATGAGCGGCAGCGCGTATAGGGGCGTGTACGTATTGGCTTTTACAACGGATTTTGGCAAATGCCGTCCTCCGTCAAAAACACCGCTCGTCCAGTTGCCATCGATGCCGAACATGTCGGCCTGGCCGTCCGCGTCGCTATACCGGCCCACAAAATTCCACATAAAGTAACGCACGTACATCTGGTATATCTGCCAGCTGAACATCCACTTCATGTTATCGCTAAAAGTTGGCGGATCAGTGTCGTTCATTTGCAGCCACTGGCGGTAAAATTGCGGGTCCTGGCCTTCGCTGCTGTACATACGCGGAAAAATGGTGGTATGGTCGTAAACGTAGTTTTGCTGTTTGCCGGCATCCTCGTATCGGGTTTTGCCTTTGCGGTAAAGGATCTTGCCTTCGGTTTGATCGGTAATTTTTGCATCGAAATATTGGCCGAACAATAAGGGGTTTTCGCCGTATTGTATACGGTTTAAATAGCCGTACAGGATGAAAGCATTATCCGGGTGAGAGTTATCCAGGTCGGGGTCGGCGGTTGCGCGGATAGGGATATAAGCGAATGAGCTATACCCAAAATAAACAAAAACCACGCAAAGGAGCGATAGCGTTAACAGTGGTTTTTTGTTTTTGGTAGCCCACCATATACCCGCCACCAGGATGGCGATAATAATGATGAAGAACACAAAAGCGCCGCTCCAGAAACCCATGCCTAGCGTATTTACAAAGAAAAGATCGAAATAGGCCGCGATCTCGATGGTATAGCCGCGGATAAAATACTGTACAAATACCAGGATAACCGCGCCGATAAACAGCGTACCAAAGGCCCCGCCAACCGTAATTTTGCTGCTGCGCCTAAAATAATATACCATTGCAAGAGCAGGAATGGTTAACAAGTTTAACAGGTGGATACCGATAGACAAACCGATAACATAAGCAATAAATACCAGCCAGCGGTCGGCGCCGGGTTCGTCGGCGTGGGCATCCCATTTCAGCATAGCCCAAAAAACAACGGCCGTACAAAGCGACGAAATAGAGAACACAATGGTTTCAACTGCCGAAAACCAAAAAGTATCCGAGTAGGTAAACGCAAGCGCGCCAACTAAGCCGGCGCCCATTATCAAAAAGATTTTTCCCTGCTCAACAACCTCGTCGGTAGCTTTGGCAAGCATTTTTTTGGCCAGGGCGGTGATGGTCCAAAACAGGAACATAATGGTTGTGCCGCTGGCCAGCGCCGCCATCATATTGGTATAGTAGGGCACCTTTGCATTGTTGCCGAATGACAACAGCGAAAACGCCTTGCCCAGCATGGCAAACAGCGGGTAACCCGGCTGGTGGGCAACCTGCAGGCGGTATGCGCACGAAATAAATTCACCGCAATCCCAAAAGCTTACGGACGGCTCTAACGTTAAAATGTAGGTGATGGACGCAATGACGAAGCACAGCCAGCCCAAACGGTTATTGATTTTTTTGTATTCCATGGATCACAAAATGGTTTATCGCAGGGTAAATATCAGGATTTTTATAAGTTATTTTAAACAACGCGTTTTGGGTTAACAACTTTTAACAAAAACGGCAGTTTATAGTGGCTGCAAATATGATAAAATATGTTTATTAATTGGCATTTGGCGCCTGCGAAATTGGGAAATTAAAGGCAGACCTTCACGGTTACCCCTGCGTTTTATAAAATTCTCCCCAAAAGAAAAGCCGGGACACCTGGTACACCCGGCACAGGTGAATACACCCGGAACACCTGGGACACTAATTTTTTCTTTAGTTTGCTTGTTTTTGTAAAGATTTTTCTTTATAAAAAACATCACACCCGTTTGGCTGTCCGAAAAGGTCAGCCCCGGTTTTATCGGTGTAAAACAATTTTTTTACCGTCTACCTAAAATGTCTCCCAGGGTTTCGCCCTTGATACGAGCTAAGCATCCGTCTCAGTTCATCCTGCACTTAATTTTGTTTCAAAATTTTGACTTTTACAATTTTTTATCGTAAATTACTAAGAAATTACAACAAAATGTTTAATAAATTATCAATGTAATAAATATAAAAACTCGATTTGTTGATTTTTTTAATAAAATTTTCAGAAAACATGAAAAATTTATGCAGAAAATCACAAAATCAGCGCAAAAAATAAAAAACCACTAACTATTAGCAATAAATTAAACTAAACAAACAATGAAAGCAACTCTTACAAAAAAGCTACTCTTAAAGTATTTACCTGTATTAGTCATGATCCTTATTTTTTTTGTGATTATGCACCCATCCCGGTCGCTGGCGCAGACCGCTGACCCATCGGGGACCCACACCGGAACCATAAAGGATATCCCGGCAGCAAAACCCGGCGCCCCAACGCTTAATGAAGTGGCCGATACCGTTGGGCACGATAAAATAGCCATCAACATTATGTGGACCCTACTCGCGGGTTTCCTGGTAATGTTTATGCAGGTTGGTTTTGCCATGGTTGAAACAGGTTTTACCAGGGCAAAAAACGTGGCCCATACCATGGCCATGAATATGTTTATTTATATCCTTGGGATTACAGGCTTCTGGATATGCGGTTTTGCCTTTATGTTCGGCGGCTTAGGTCCGGTGGCATCGTTGGGCGGCACGCCGGGTTTAACGCACGAAATTACCCTGCATTTATTCGGTAAGGATTTCGGCATCATCGGGGCGGCCGGATACTTCCTGAACAGCAAGGTATACGATGTTGGTGTTTTTACTTTGTTTTTATTCCAGATGGTATTTATGGATACGGCCGCGACCATCCCCACCGGCGCTATGGCCGAGCGTTGGAAATTTAAAGCATTTGCGGTTTATGGCTTGTTTATCTCGATGTTTGTCTACCCCATTTTTGGTAACTGGGTTTGGGGCGGCGGCTGGCTGGCCAATTTAGGCACCAACTTTGGGCTGGGTCATGGTCATGTTGATTTCGCAGGGTCATCGGTAGTTCATCTTGTCGGCGGCGTGGCCGGCCTGGCGGGTATATTGGTACTGGGCCCTCGTTTGGGTAAGTATAATAAGGATGGCAGCGCCAATACCATACCGGGGCACAATATCCCGATGGCCGTTGTAGGTACGTTGATACTGGCATTCGGCTGGTTTGGTTTCAACCCGGGTTCTACACTGTCGGGCACCGATCTTCGCATTGCCGTTATTGCCACCAATACTATGATCGCCAGCGCCAGCGGCGGCCTTTTCGCCACCCTTTATATGTGGATAAAATACAAAAAGCCCGAAGTTGGCGTAATGGGTAATGGCCTGTTAGGCGGCCTGGTGGCCATAACGGCCCCCTGTGCCTTTGTAAATGCAACAAGCGCCTTTTTTATCGGTGGTATCGCGGGCATACTTGTAGTTGTGTCGACGTTCTTCATCGATCAGAAACTTAAAATCGACGATCCGGTTGGCGCTGTTGCCGTGCACGGCGTTTGCGGTTATTGGGGTGTATTGGCTTTGGGCCTTTTTGCCGACGGCCAGTATGGCGACGGATGGAACGGGGTTAAAGGAAATGTTACAGGCTTGTTTTATGGCGATCCAAAACAATTCATAGCTGAGTTTATCGGCGGGACGACCTGTATCGTGTTTGTCTTCGTGGTGATGTATATTTTCTTTAAAATTTGCGACAAGGCGTTTGGCATACGGTCGAGAGAAGCCGACGAGATCATTGGCCTGGACGAAAATGAAATTGGTTTGAAAGGCTATGATGACGATACCCAGCCGATCGAGCATGCCAAAATAACGAACCTGGTTTAAATCCGTTTTCTGCAAAATGCATCCCGGCTGGCCCGGGGTGCTTTTGTTTTTTAAGAAAATTGATTAGCTTTCAAACAGGTCAAAAAAATCAAATGAATATCATCAAGTCCCTGGCAATTTTCGTTGCTGCCGGCCTGTGCGAAATTGGCGGCGGCTACCTGGTGTGGCAATGGCTTAAAGCCGAAAAACCATTGTGGTATGGCATTGCGGGCGCGCTTATATTAGTGCTATATGGTGTAATAGCTACCTGGCAAACAGCAAACTTTGGCAGGGTGTACGCCACCTACGGCGGTATTTTTATAGTGATGGCCCTGATTTGGGGCTGGAAGGTGGACGGATTTAAACCCGACAAGTATGATATTATCGGGGCCACGGTCGCCCTCCTCGGGGCTTGTATTATTATTTACATGCCGAGGAAATAATTTGTTCATTAGTTCACTGGTCCATTTGTGAGTTCATTGGTCTGCTTCGTTATCCAGTCGGCGGTTGCCTGAATATTGCTAACGAACTATTGAACTGATAAACTAATGAACCAGTGAACCAATGAAC
>DASRTD010000028.1:0-12273 GCA_035656115.1 Mucilaginibacter sp. | reverse complement strand
GGAGTTTCCAGCGCAGATTTCATACATTAGCAACGGTTTTTGTTATGGACTATGGTCCATGGAATATCGGCTAAGAACTATCAACTATGAACCCAAGCGACCTCACCTGGAAAACACTGTCATCAACCTATATTCACAAAGGGCCCTGGGCTACCCTGCGATCTGACAGGTGCCAAATGCCCGATGGGCGCATTGTGAAAGACTATTACGTATTGGAATATAGTAACTGGGTAAACGCGGTCGCCATAACCGAGGATAACAAAATACTGATGGTTAAGCAGTACAGGCACGCCGCAGAGATCGTTTCGACGGAGCTGCCCGGCGGAGTAATTGATGGTGATGAGACGCCCGAACAAGCCCTTCGTCGTGAGCTTTTAGAGGAGACCGGCTACCAGTTTGATGATTTCGAGCTTTTGTGTATGACTTATGCAAATCCGTCAACCGCAAACAATCAAACCAGGTGTTTTCTTGCCCGCGGCGGGAAAAAAGTTCAGGAACAGAACCTTGACGACCAGGAGGAGATCATCGTTGAAACGCACACCATAAATGAAGTAAAACAATTGCTGCTGGAAAACAAAATAGCCCAGGCTTTACATTGCACCGGGCTCTTTTATGCTTTGATGAAACTTGGAGCGCTGTAACGCTCCGCATTGTTATTGCAGGCTATATCCCCGCTGATACGACGAGTTTGCGGATACAATTGTTATACTGATCGGCAACATAAATATTTCCGCTTGCATCAACTGCTATTGCCTGTGGATAGTTGAACAACGCTGAATTTCCTGCACCATTGGTAAACCCCGCGCCACCCTGTGCGCCGGCCAAAACATACAGTACGCCGCCTGCAGTATATTCAAAGATTCTGCCAGTTTCATCGGTAATGTACAGGTTGCCCTGGGCGTCTATCGCTATGCCCGAAGGGTAGCCGAGTAAACTGGTTTGCGCCGGGCTGCCAAATATGGTTGTTACTACTCCGGAGGAGGATATCTCGCGCAGGGCAGAATTACCCTGGTCGGTAACCCATACGTTTCCTTTTGAATCGATTGCTACACCTGTTGGATTATTAAAAAAAGCCGCCTCGTCAGTCGCATCGATAAAACCTTTTACTTTGTTCCCGGCGATGGTTTTGGTACGCCCGTTAGGCATTATCTCCCTGATCACGTTGTTGCCCCTGTCGGCCACATAAAGGTTACCCGCAGCGTCTATACACAGCCCCTGTGGGCTGTTAAACACGGCCAGCGAATCTGGTGCGCCCTTCCAATGCGCGGTGTCCGTTGCGCCGTTGCGGTACCCGGCCTGCCCTGTGCCGGCATAGGTTGTCACTACGCCTGCAGGGGTTATTTTGCGAATAACGTTATTGCCCTGATCGGAAACATACAAATTACCCTGGGCATCGACAACCTGCCCGCTTGGTGCATAAAACTCGGCCGAAAGCGCAGCGCCATTGACCAGTCCGGCAGACTGGTTTCCGGCAATGGTTGTAACGTTGCCCGTTGTTGATATTTCTCTAACCAGGTCGTTATAGGTATCGGAAACAAATAGATTTCCCTTGCTGTCGACCGAAAGGCCTGCGGGGTTGTTAAATAGCGCTGCCGCTGCCGCCCCGTCCATATATCCGGCTACCCCGGTACCGGCAAAAGTTGATACGGCTACCACATTGCCGGTTGAACTGCCGGCCAAAGTAGTAAAAGTGATTACGCCGCCGTAACCAGTGCCGGCGCTGTTTGTTGCGTAAGCCCTTAAATAATACTTTGTACCGGGCGTTAAGGCCGTCAGCTTACTTGTAAACGAAGTTATAGATGTGCCCAGGTTATAAACCGAGTCGGTTGTTTTGCTGTCGCTTGTAGTTGGCGTCTGGTCGGTTGAACTATAGCAAACGCCGTTGTGTATAATTGCCCCGTTGCCGGCCGAAAGAATAACCCCTCCGCTTTGCGCCGTAGTCGACGTTAAGTTTACAATTACCGATGTAGTATTAATAGTGGGAATAACCACAATTATTTGAGGCGTTGCTGTTTTAGAACAACTTGCAGCGAAAAGCACCACGGACAAACCAAACAGAAAAAAGAAAATGCGATGTATGCAGGGGGTTCTCATGCAAATTAAAAGATAAGGAAGTAAAAATTTTTAACCATACCGCTAAGCGACTTCGTAATCAACTGCAATTATAACCTTAATATTGCTTGTATTAAACAATTTTAACAAATATTAACAAGGGAAAGGCGAAAGGTAAAAGGTGAAAGGCAAAAGGCAAAACGCGCATTTTTAAAACCTTTAACCTTTCGCCTTTTACCTTTTACCTCTTTTCAGCGGCTTAAATACATTGATTTTTCTTTATACAAATGCCTGAAATAAGGGTCTTGTAAATTAGGTATAAACCTTATCGCCTCGCCGGTCGATTTCATCTCGGGGCCGAGCTCCTTGCTTACTTCGTGAAATTTATCGAAAGAAAACACGGGTTCTTTTATAGCGTATCCCCAAAGTTTACGCTCGATTGTGAAGTCTTTTAGTTTATTTACGCCAAGCATACATTTCGCAGCAATATTGATATAAGGTACATCGTATGCTTTTGCTATAAAAGGAACTGTTCGCGAAGCTCGCGGATTGGCTTCAATCACATAAACTTTGTCATTTTTAATGGCGAATTGTATGTTAAGCAAACCAAGTACGTTTAATGCCTTGGCAATTTTGTGCGTATATTCTTCCATCTGGCCAATAGCATTGTCTGAAAGATCGAACGGCGGCAATACTGCAAAAGAGTCGCCGGAATGTATGCCCGCCGGCTCGATATGTTCCATCATCCCGATGATATGTACTTCTTCCCCGTCACATATCGAATCCGATTCGGCTTCCGAAGCCCGGTCAAGGAAGTGATCTATCAAAACGCGGTTACCCGGCAAATTGCGGAGCAGGCTTACCACCGCTTTTTCAAGGTCTTCATCATTGATCACAATGCTCATACCCTGTCCGCCTAAAACATAGCTCGGCCGCACCAGCACCGGATAACCAACCTCATGGGCAACTTCCAGCGCTTCCTCAGCGCTCTCGGCGACGCCGTACCTGGGGTACGGTATTTCCAATTCCTTCAACAGGTCCGAGAACCGGCCGCGGTCTTCTGCAACGTCCATATCATTGAAGCTTGTGCCGATGATATGAATGCCATGCTCGTGCATTTTTTCGGCCATCTTCAGCGCGGTTTGCCCGCCAAGCTGAACAATAACCCCATAAGGCTTTTCCAGGTCGATTATTTCACGCACGTGCTCCCAATATACCGGCTCAAAGTAAAGCTTATCGGCCATATTGAAGTCGGTCGACACGGTTTCAGGATTGCAATTGATCATGATCGCTTCAAAACCCGACTCCTTGGCTGCCAGTAAGCCATGTACGCAGCTATAATCAAATTCGATGCCCTGGCCGATACGGTTTGGCCCCGACCCCAGCACAATGATCTTTTTCTTATCAGAAACGATCGATTCATTCTCGCCCTCATAGGTCGAATAATAATAGGGCGTTTTTGCCGGGAATTCCGCAGCGCAGGTATCCACCATTTTGTAAACCCGGCGAATGCCCAGGCTGGTACGGCGCTGGTAAACATCTTCCTCGGACACGTTGCCTAAAATATAGGCGATCTGTGTATCCGAAAATCCTTTTTGTTTTAGGGTGAAGAAAAACTCTTCCGGTATATTATTTAACGAATAGCGGCGAAGCTCGTTTTCCAGGTTTACCACTTCCATTATCTGGTTTAAAAACCAGCGATCTATCTTTGTCGCTTTCCGTACCGATTCAATTGGCACGCCCAGGCTCAGCGCATCGTAAATATGGAACAGCCGGTCCCAGCTCGGGTGCTCCAGGCTGTACATTATTTGTTCCAGGTTGCGGTTTTGCCTGCCATCGGCGCCAAGACCGGCGCGGCCGATCTCCAAACTCTGGCAGGCTTTCTGCAAAGCTTCGATAAAGCTGCGGCCAATGCCCATCACCTCTCCTACCGATTTCATTTGCAGACCCAGTTCGCGGTTTGCACCCTTGAATTTATCAAAATTCCAGCGCGGTATTTTTACGATCACATAATCCAGTGTTGGCTCAAAATAAGCCGAGGTGGTTTTGGTGATCTGGTTTTCTATTTCATCCAGGTTATAACCTATTGCCAATTTTGCGGCGATCTTCGCGATAGGATAACCCGTAGCCTTGGAGGCCAGCGCCGACGACCGCGAAACACGCGGGTTAATTTCTATCGCGATGAGGGCTTCGTCGGCAGGGTTTATCGCGAACTGCACATTACAACCGCCGGCAAAATTGCCAATTGCGCGCATCATTTTAATGGCCTGGTTGCGCATTTCCTGGTAGCAGCGGTCGCTAAGGGTCATGGCCGGTGCTACTGTTATGGAATCGCCGGTGTGTATGCCCATCGGGTCGAAGTTTTCGATGGAACAGATGATGATCACATTATCATTGCTATCGCGCAGCAGTTCCAGCTCAAATTCTTTCCAGCCCAAAACGGCTTGTTCAACCAAAACCTCGTGCGTTGGCGAAGCCTGTAAACCGCGGCTTAAGGCGGCGTCAAAATCTTCTTTTTTGTGTACAAACGCCGCCCCTTTGCCCCCCAATGTATAGCTCGGGCGAATAACCAGCGGAAAACCAATCTCCTGGGCAGCTTCTTTTCCTTCTAAAAATGAATTGGCAATTTTTGAGGTGGCCACGCCTACCCCAATATCGACCATTAACTGGCGGAAGGCCTCGCGATTTTCGGTTTTTTCAATCGCTGCGATATCAACCCCAACAATCCTTACATTATATTTCTCCCACAAACCGGCTTCTGCGGCTTCGATACAAAGATTAAGTGCAGTTTGGCCCCCCATAGTGGGTAACACCGCATCAATATGTTGTTCCTTTAATATCTTTTCAATACTTTCAGGTTCAAGTGGCAACAGGTAAACATGATCGGCAATTACTTTATCCGTCATGATGGTGGCCGGGTTGCTGTTGATGATAGATACTGAAATGCCTTCCTCTTTTAACGAGAGGGCGGCTTGTGAGCCGGCATAGTCAAACTCACAGGCCTGGCCGATGATAATAGGACCTGAACCAATAATTAATACGGATTTGATGGATGTGTCTTTGGGCATGTGCTTTTTCTAATTCAAAAGTACGTGTTATGAAAACTGATGCCGCTGAGGAGTATTTCCCAACTTTCAAGTTCGATCTGAACTTTCAGCGTCGGGGTGCAAAGATACGTTTTGCGAAGACATTCCGGGGATTTTTTTTGAATTAGATGGATTAGTTGATCGAGTTGATCAAGTGAGTGGTTGATTGGGTTTTAAATAAATGTCACGAGGTGGCTTTACATAAAATATTTTTTACTTTTATCAATTAACAAATGGAAAAAGCCTTATCAAACTTCGCTTCAAAGTTAAACTGGCGGCTTATTGCCGTTCACTTTGCTGCCTGCTGGCTTTTTATTTACGCTTTTAAGGAGCTTGTCATATTGCACGACTTTAGTTTTTGGATGAGCATGATAAATCATTCAAAAAGTTGGTTTAAGACCCCCACAAATTGGGACTATGATGTTTCCCGGCTTAGATCTAATTTCATGTGGCTTAACTTAAGTGGATGTGCAGGGTTTCTAATTGCCTTTTTCATTTCCATAATGATAACAATTAAAAAACATTGGTTTTGGGTGAACTCATTGATTGTTTTTTTAATTGGCTGCGCCTTAGGCATGTCTAATTTACTGGGCTGGGATTATTTAAAGTACATATTCCTGGCACCGGGGCATTTTTTCAAGTTCGATTCGATTTGGTACTTCATCGTGAATGGCACTGTGATGCTAGTAATAGCGCTATTGTTATTCTTTTTAAAGATTATACGGCGATTCGTGAGTCCCACCAATAATCCCGGGAACATTTGAAGAAATATCAACAGAATAAAATTTGATGATATTAGTTTTACAGATATTACGTTCTTTGTTCTTTTAGAGGTCACTAATTTGATGAGAACAAAAGCGCTATATTTATTTTTAGTATCCGGGTTACTTCTATCCGGCTGCTCCGTTTGGCAATCCGCAGTAAAGTCAACATTCCCCTACACCACAACAATCACCATACCCCGCTCCTCAGCCGACAATGTCGTCCTGTCAGCCTCAGGAACCGCACAAAGCTTTGATCAGAATTTCAATAAAAACGGCACCAATGCCGACAAAGTAAAAGAGGTAAAAATTGTTTCGGCGAAGATTGAATCTGACGATCCATCTGATTTTAACCTGGGCAACTTGTCGATGATTAAAGTTTACCTGGCAAAATCAGACGGCAGCGAAGAACTGCTCGTAGCGTCGAGAACTGATATAACGGCGCTTGTTGGCAACAGCCTGGTGCTGGATATTGATAATACCAAAATATTAGACGAGCAGGTAAACGAGCCTAACGTGAGCATAAGAGTGGAATATCAACTGCGCGACCATATTTATGTAAACGCGCATTTGAAGGTAGTTTTGGGATTAAGGGCAAGCCCGTAGGTATTTATTTTATCAGCTTGTTATCAGCGTCCGGAAATATTAAAACAGGCTGGAATTTGCGTGCCTCATCCATGTCCATATGAGCGAATGACATAATGATCACAATATCCCCTAATTGCGCCAGCCGGGCTGCCGCGCCATTAAGGCAAATGGTTCCGCTGCCGCGTTCGCCCCGGATCACATAAGTCTCGAAACGGGCCCCATTGTTATTATTTACGATCTGCACCTTCTCATTGGCGATGAGATTTGCCGCATCCATCAGGTCCTCGTCGATGGTGATGCTGCCCACATAGTTCAACTCGGCCTGGGTAACCTTTGCCCGATGGATCTTCGACTTTAATACTTCAATTACCATGAGGCAAAGTTAGAAAATTGGTTCATGGTTCATAGCTCATGATTCATGGAATTTTTGTCCATAGACCATGGACCATAGTCCATAGCCCCTGCGGATCAATTTAACTTTCTGCCATGGTCCATGGGCTATCGACTATGGACTGAAAGAAAAATTTGCAAATTAAAATATAAAAATCTTATCTTCGTTTTACACTAAAATCAAGACTATGCAGGCAATGCCGGTGTAGTCTTGTTTGTTTTTTATGTGGATGCGTCCTTCTGTAACGGGAGGGCGGTTTTTTTTGGAACCAGTTGAATCTGAATTATTAAAATTTAAATTGTGCGTTATGGCAGATGTAGCATATTATACCAAAGAAGGTTTGGAAAAATTAAAGGAAGAATTACAACACCTGAAAACAGTTGGCAGGTCCACAATATCAAAGGCAATAGCCGAGGCACGCGATAAGGGTGACCTTTCGGAAAATGCAGAATATGATGCGGCAAAAGAGGCCCAGGGCCTGCACGAAGCAAAAATTGCACAATTGCAGGAAGTAGTGGCCAGCGCCCGCTTGCTTGATGAGTCGAAGCTCGACCTGACAAAAGTGCTCGCGCTATCAAGAGTGAAGATAAAGAATATCCGGAATGGAACGGTAATGAGCTACCAGCTCGTCTCGGAAAGTGAAGCCGATCTTAAATCGGGGAAAATATCGGTTAGTTCGCCAATAGCCAAAGGCTTGCTGGGCAAACGCGTGGGCGAAAAAACGGAGATCACGGTGCCCGCCGGTAAAATGGAGTTTGAGATATTGGAGATTTCGCGTTGAGTTGAATAAGTATATTGGGTTGAATAAGTTGATTGAGTTGCAGCTTATTCAACCCTTTCCAAACTTAATCAACCTAATCAACTACTCACTTAATCAACCAACAACATGACCATCTTCTCAAAAATAGTAGCAGGCGAGATCCCGGCGCATGTGGTGGCCGAGACGATTGATTACCTTGCATTCCTGGATATCAGCCCACTGGCTGAAGGGCACGTGCTGGTGATCCCCAAAAAAGAAGTGGATTACCTGTTCGACCTGGACGACGAGTTGTACACCGGCTTGCAGATATTTGCCAAAATAGTCGCGACCGGGCTAAAAAAAGCTATTTCATGCAAGCGGATTGGCGTGGCAGTCATAGGTCTTGAAGTTCCGCATGCGCATATACACCTGATACCGATGAACCGGGTTGATGACCTTAATTTCGCGCGGCCAAAGCTCAGTTTTACCTCGGAGGAACTTGCCGCGACTGCCGCTAAGATCAGAGAGGCGCTACGGGAGCCTTTAAGCTGACCGGCCAGGCAGCGTCAAATTCTGCATGCCACTTCCGCCTGGAGCACCTGAACCACCCGGCACAGGTGAATACACCTGGGACACCTGGGACACTAATTTTTCCTGTAATTCGCTTGCTTTTGTCAAGACTTTTCTGTATACAAATTGGAAGATACGTATATAAATCGCTTTAATGGTGGTGCTTATGGATTCGGACGTGTCAAAAACCAGTGCTTATTTCGTCAAATCATTCTTATATCTGCACATCTGCACATCCGCACATCCGCACATCTGCACATCTGCACATCTGCACATCAAACAATCCGCTTCGCATTATCTTTGGCAAACGTCTCCCATCCTGAATAGGACTTTTTGCTCCCCGTTTTACCGCCGGGATTCCGCTGAAAGGCATGACAAACGGCAACTGCCAGGCCGTCGGTCGCATCTAAAAAATCGGGTGTTTCTTTAAATTTCAGCAGGTTTTGCAGCATGGCGGCCACCTGTTCTTTGGCGGCATTGCCATTGCCTGTAATGGCTTGCTTTATTTTGCGGGGGGCATATTCGGTAATGTCGATATTACGGGCTAATCCTGCCGCCATGGCGACGCCCTGCGCACGGCCAAGTTTTAGCATTACCTGGATATTTTTACCGTAAAACGGCGCCTCGATGGCCATGCAATCGGGCTTGTAGTTGTCTATCAGCGCCAGCGTTTTTTCGAAGATGCGCTGCAGTTTCAGCATATGGTCGTCCAACTGCTCCATTTTCACCACGCCCATACTGATCAGCTCCACTTTGGAGCCGGTTTCTTTTATCAAACCGTAACCCATCACCGCGGTTCCGGGGTCGATGCCAAGTATGATGCGTTCTTTGTGGTGAATGACGTTCATTTTGTAGCGGCAGTGGCAGTAGCAGTGGCAGTGGCAGCAGTTAAATTTGCAAACTGCTAACTCAAAACTGCCAACTGAAGACTGGCCCCCAAAGATACTATTCAGCGGCCAATATCCTCATGTATTCGTCGCGGCCGACCATCCGCGCCCCCATCGAAGCCAGGTGCGCGGTGTAAACCTGGCAATCAATCAACTGGTAACCCATCCCGGATAAATGTATCAAGGCCATTTTCGAGGCGTTACCTATCCTGCTGAACATGCTTTCGCCACAAAACACCTTACCAACCTGCACGCCGTACAGGCCGCCGGCCAGTTCTCCGTTTTGCCGGACCTCAACAGAATGTGCATGCCCTTTTTGATGCAGTTGTACATAAGCCGCCTTCATTTCATCTGTTATCCAGGTGCCGTCCTGCCCCGGCCGTGGCGCCTGTGAACATGCCTCAATCACTTCTTTAAAACATTGATCAACGGTTATGCCGAATTTGCCTGACTGTATTATCTTCCGCATAGTTTTTGAAATCTTTATCTCCTGCGGAAAAAGAACAAACCGCTCGTGGGGCGAGTACCAGAGTATAGGCGTTTCATCACTATACCAGGGGAAAATGCCTTTGCGGTAAGCCAGCAACAGGCGTTCCACCGAAAGATCGCCGCCCACGGCCAGCAAACCGTCCGGCTCGGCCAGTGCAGGATCGGGAAATAACAAACGCTCGTCCAGCCTGAATATCATCAGGACAAATTTATGCCTTGCGTTTTATCACCAGCTTTTTATTTTGGGCCTTCTCTACAGATTCCAGGTAGTCCTGCAATTCATTGTATTTAGCGGCGGGGATAACCTGGTTGGTTATAACAAATTTTGCAGTGCTCATTACCTGGTTTTTTGCGGCATCATAAGTATACTTTACATCGTAGGCGCCGTAAATAAATTTTATGCTCTGGTTAACCGGTAAAGTTTCTATTTCAAACCCTGCTGGCAGGTCGATCGTGGTTACACAAGTTTTTTCCAGCGGGTGATCGAAATAATAATCCGATTTGCGATGTTCCTCAACCGGCAGCGTGAACGCAACGAGGTCGAAAACGTGCGGGCGGTAAAATTGCTTATCGCCTGCCGCAATATCACAAAACTTGTCATAATCCAGGTTAAAGTTAAGCTCGCGCACACCGTCATTATCTTTATAGGGCCCTATATCGAACGACATGGGCTGCTTTATATTCAATATTTGCAGCATCGCTGCCTTTTGCTCGTCTGTTTTCAGCGTAGAAATCCCTACGTAATCATCACGATAACCTCCGCTGGCCATAATTTTTACTGTTGCTTTAGCGCCACCGTCGGCATCCAGCGTCAGGTGTACATCGCTGTTAAACTGGTTATCTTCCATCGTGCTGCGTGGCGTATTAATCAATCTCCCACCGTCCTCAGTTACGATCAGCGCATTGCGGTTTTCGGTAAATATACCGAGTTTGCCAAAGGGTTGATAAGGGTCGGTGCATTCCAGCCACGTGGTATCATTTTTAAAAGGGATGCACAGAATGACGTGATTAAAGCTGTAAAATGGAAACGACGGATCAGCTGGCTCCTTGTTTTTTTTAGCATTGATTATTGCGTAGTAAGATTTTATGCCCACCGCTTTTAGCAATGCACTCATGTAGTTCGAAAGCGCTTTGCAATCACCATATTTTTTTTGATCCACAAATGACGCCGGAAAAGGCCTCCTTCCGCCTATGCCCAACTGCACGCTTACATATCTTGTATTTTGCTGCATGTACTTGTACAGAAACCTCGCCTTGTCCTTATCAGATTTTATGCTGTCGGTCATTTTCCTGATCTCAGCTTCTCTTTCAGGAGTAAGTGAACACACGTCCGCATTTAAATCTTTTTGCCATTTTCCATAGTTCTGCCAGGTACTGATGTCGCCGGGAAAGCCCTGCATGTTAAATTTGCTCTGCGAAAAATAGATGCGCGGAAATACCCGCCAATCTTCCGCACCTTCCTCTAATTTAATCGCCTTCAGGTTTTTGACTGTCCAGGAATAACTACTCCTGCCGTCTGCGCTCACTTTCACGGGAGTGATGTTCGTGTTTTTATCCAGGTACCTGAAGCCTGCATTATCATCGATATTCACATGATAATAGGAATTTTGAACCGATTGCTGGTCTTCCTGTATATCCCATCCGCCCAGGTCAAAAAAACTGCTGGTTTCCTTCTCGTATTCGGTCTCAACCGTAGTGGGATAAGATGCAACAGTGTGTCGCATAAATAAGACTCTTTCGTCGCCAACCAAAGTCTCGTTGTCTGTCGCAGCATAATCCTGCATATCGCTTTTGTGGTACTTCTTGATCACGCTGCCACCCGCATCGTACACCCGCATCGAAATATCACTGAAACTGTCAAACTTTTTATTATAAAAAAGTTCCATGGCTGCTTCGCGGTCCCCCTTTTCATTTAATATGGTAACTACCTGGTGTATTTTTTCAACCAGCTTTCCGTTGCTGCTCAACTCATCGGTTTCAATAGCGTAACGCACAACGGAATTGGCGTTTTCCTTCAGGGAGTCGGGAATGGACGAAGCAACAAACAAGTCGGCCGGAACGTCCTTGTCCTGCGCCATGACCTTAAAACAGGCGGCCAGTAAAATTATCGTTGCGGCGACCGAATAAATATATTTTTTGTTCAACATTACGTTTTTACGATTTCTTCAAAACAATCTGCTCATTAAGCATGTCACACATCTTTTTGTAAAAATCATGAACTCCAGGATATTCTGCCGCCCCGAATGCCTTTTTCCTGATGTCAACAATAAAATGAACCAGTATCGAGCCGTCCTGCTCGGCAATAATACGTTTAAAGGCGATGCTTTTGTCGGGCATTACCATGCTAACGCTTTTCGGCAAAGCGCTAACGGCATAACCGGCAGGGATTTTGTACACGCTGTTTATCGAATAGTTGCGCAGGAAGCCAAAGTAAATATCAGTTAACCGCGTGTCCGCCAAAAAAGGATTGGCCTTAAGCGGGGTAAAAATGTTGGGGTTTACATAAATATAGTTCTCGTCCGAACCGGAAAGGTCGAGGCCAAACGTAATATTTTGTGTGAGGGGCAGGGTGTCCACAGCCATATTCTCAAACTTTATTGCCGATATCTTCATGCTGTTGCCGTCTCCCTGCAGGTATTTTATGTATTTCTCCTCTCCATCGGTTTTATACCGCCTTACCGCATTAATCCGATCATAACTCATGCTATTT
>DASRTD010000027.1:0-30554 GCA_035656115.1 Mucilaginibacter sp. | reverse complement strand
AATAACCCGCGCAAAGTACTCAGCGGCGCCCGCAAGTCATGCGCCAATACCGAAATCAACCGGTCCTTCAGTGTGTTTAAATCGTTTAGCTTTTGCGCCTGTTCATCGATGTTAGTCTTTTGCTGCAAAACCTCGTGGTTTTTTTCTTCAAGCATGGCATTGACCCTTTGCTGCTTGCGTTTCTGGCGATAGTACACCATAGAAACCGCGATCATACCCAGGATAATGATAAAGAAGATCGTGTTGATCAGCCGCTGCTGGCTCATTCGCTGCTGGTACAGCAGGTCTTTTTCGCGCTGTTGCTGCGCCAATTGCAGTTTTTTTGCGGCGAAGTTAAGCTCGAGATTGTATGAGGTGAGTTTTTGAATGCTTTCGTTATTATTCAGGCTGTCTTTCAGTTCAATATATTGCCTGAGCAATGTATAAGCCTGGTCAAATTTACCAAGCCCGGCCAGCGTTTTATTTAACTGCAGCGCAGCGTTTGATCTCACCGAAACGTTTCCGAGCTTAATAGCCAACCCCTGGCCTTCCATGGCATATTTATAGGCATTTTTATAGTCTTTTTGCAGGTTATAAACCGTTGCAAAACCAATTAAGGTTAGTGCCTCATTGTAAACTTCTTTATAGGTTCGCGCAATTTGCAGTGAGGTATCTAAATTGCTGATGGCTTGTTTGAACCGACGGGTATCGCCATAACAAACACCCAGATCCGTATAATCCGACATCAAACCATCTTTATCGTCCTGTTTCTTTGCGATGCTAAGCGATTTATTTAAATAGTCGATCGCTTTATCATACTTATTTTCCTTTAGCATAATCTCACCGATATTCTCATATATGGTGCCAACGCCATTTAAACTTTTGGTGCCTACAAAGAGTTTTAGCGATTTCCTAAAATATTCCAAAGCTTTTGGGTATAGCTCCATACTTTGCAAAACCACGCCGATATCGTTGTAATCGGCCGCCATAAACAGCTTATTCTGCAATTTGATCGCCAGGTATAATGCCTTGTAATAGTAGTCGAGCGCAGTTGATAGCTGGCCTTCGCTATAATATACAATACCTATGTTCTTGTAGCAATCAGATTCATAGGTTTCGTTGTTGTATTTTTTGTTAATATCGAGCGCCAGGTTCAAATAATGTAATGCTGATTTGTAATTTGCCAATAAGTTGTACATCCGGCCATAAAGCATATAGCAATTGCTCAGCCCCACATTGTCCTTTACTTTTTTGTAGATGATTATTGCCTGGTCAAACTCTTTTGTGGCCTGGCTGAAGTCTCCTTTAAAGTAATCGGCATGTCCTTTCTGAACCAATGCGTCGGCCACACCGGGCTGGTAATTTATTCTGCGCGACATTATCATGCTTTTTTGCGCATAATAGATCGTACTATCGGGATTGGAGTCGAAGTAATTGGCAGCAAGACTATTTAACCTGTTTATGCTGGTGGTATCCGGTGCTGACTGCTTTTTTAAAGAAGATTCGACCAGGTTTTTCAGGCTGTCGACACGGCCGCGATTTACAAAGCCAAAGCTTGTGAACCCTGAAATTAAAAAAGCAAGCGTTATATAAATCCTTAATTTCAATTTTTTAAACTATTGTGGTGCTATAAAACAACTTTGTGCAACAGACACTTGTACGAAAAAAACAGCTGTTTTTGTTGCCGTATTTCAAAAAAAAGCAAAAAAGCCCGTTTCCTGATCGGGAAACGGGCTTTTTGAGTAAATACGGTATTAATTATTACTTCAAATTATTAACAAATTTGGTAAGCTTCGATTTGTTGTTAGATGCCTTGTTTTTATGAATAACGTTCTTTTTGGCCAAACGGTCCAGCATCGATATTACTTTTGTCAAAAGCGGCTGCGCATCAGCTTTGCTGGTGGTGCCCCTTAATCTTTTGATTGCATTCCTGGTGGTCTTAGCCTGGTACCTGTTGCGCAAGCGCTTCGCAGCGTTAGAACGGATCCTTTTTAATGATGATTTATGATTTGCCATTACTTAGCTTCGTTATTCTTTACTCTATTTTTAAGGACTGCAAATATAGGGGCTTTATTTTAAAAATCAAATAGGTTTTTTGTTTTTGTTGGAGCATTGTAATGTTGGAAGGTTGTAATGTTGATTTTTCGGTTGACAAAAGTAATTATCTTTGAAAATGAAGCCGATTTTTAGATTTAGTGTTGGTGTAATATTGTTATGTTCACTTTCTTCCTGGGGGTTTTACGCACATTACCATATCAATCGATTTGCAATCTTTACACTTCCCAAAGCCATGTCCGGCTTTTACAAAGCTAATATCGACTATATTACCGCACACGCCATCTCAGCCGACAAACGCCGCTATGTGGATTCCACAGAAGCGCCGCGCCATTTTTTAAATGCCGATCACTACGGCAAAAACCCATTTGCAAAAATCCCTCAAAACTGGTACGATGCCGCCCACAAATACACGGCCGACACTTTGAACAAATACGGTACGCTGCCCTGGACGATCGCTTCCAACTATTACTATCTTGTGAAAGCATTTAAAGCACATGATACAGTCGGCATATTGAATGCTTCGGCAAATTTGGGTCATTATGTGGCCGATGCCCATGTTCCATTGCACCTCACTCAAAATTATAACGGACAGTTAACCGGCCAAACCGGCATCCACGCGCTTTGGGAAAGCCGCGTACCTGAACTTTTTGGCGATCATTTCAATTACTATGCGGGCAAGGCGAGGTACATCGAAAATCCGCTGAAGGAAGCATTCCGGATTTGCAGCGGTTCATTTAAAAGTGTCGACTCCGTTCTGCGGCTTGAGCGCGCACTGGATAAGATCTTTCCGCAGGATAAAAAATACGAAATGGTGAAGCATGGCAAAAAAATGATAAAAGATTATTCAGCGGATTATTGCCGGGCTTATCAAAAAATGTTGCATGGAATGATTGAAAAGCGAATGCGAACATCCATATTATCTGTCGGCAGTTATTGGTATTCTGCCTGGGTAGATGCCGGGCAGCCCGACCTGGATAAGCTGATCAAACAACCGTTATCACCAACGCAAAAGAATGAAATTGCCAATGAAGAAAATTTGTACAAAGCCGGAAAAGCTGTAGCTTTAGCTAAATCATATGAGAGTAAGAGCAGCCAAACTGACCAACAAGAGAAAGGTAATTGAATGGCGCAGCCACGAACCTTCGCGCCTGGAAACATTTAGCGATGCAGTATTTGCTTTTGCGGTAACCCTTATAATCGTTTCGCTGGAAGTGCCCAAAACCTTCGGCGACCTGGTTGAAACCCTCAAGGGTACTTTGAGTTTTGCGGTATGTTTTGCTATACTTTTCTGGATATGGAATAACCAAAATCTCTTTTTCCGATATTTTGGACTTAAAGACGCCTGGACGGCGGCCCTAAACGGCGCCCTGCTTTTTGTGGTGCTTGTTTATGTTTATCCGCTTAAATTTTTATTTAACGTTGTTTTTTTAGGTAATCAATACCATGAGAATGGCATCGGTAGAGCGATGATCACTGACCACGATGTCCCCACGCTGTTCCTTATTTATGGTTTGGGGTTTACTTCGATCTTCCTGTTGTTTTATTTTATGTACAGGTGGGCGATCAAACATTCAAAGGAGATTGGCCTTAATGAAATTGAGGTTTTTGAGTCGAAGACGATCAGGGATATATTTTTAATCTGCTCTTTTATCGGCGTCTGTTCTATTTCCATTGCCTATCTTGTGCCACCGCGCATGGTTGGGTTAGCCGGATATTTCTATTCGGCTATCGGCCCGGCTTATGGTTTATGGTTCGGTTACCGGGGCAGGAAGCGTAAAAAAATGTTCGGCAAAACCGAATTGCATTTTTCTTAACTAATCACCCAAAAATCCACACATTTGCATATTCGCACATCTGCACATTATTTTTTCTTCGAAGCCTTGGCTTTTGGGTTAAAATCTAATACCAGCTTTATCCATTTTTCAAAGTCGGCCTGGCGTTGAAATGCTTCCTCACTAACAAATACAAAATCTTTAGCAGGGCGGTTCTTTGCCATAATCATTTGGCGCACGCCATTTTCATCCAAAACGGCTTGCATAGCTTGTTCGCCAACACGGCATAATAACTCCTGCCCGCTTACACAAACGCACATTTTACCGTTTACCATAAAACATACGCCGCGGAACATTTCTTTTTCTTCCACGTCGGGCAGCTGCGCCAGCGCCTCGCGCACGCGATCCGCAAGTTTTGTATTGTAGCTCATTTATTTAGACCATGGTCGATAGTCCATAGACCATGGCTCATTTGTTTTTAGTCCATGGTCGATGGTCCATAGCCCATGGCTTATTTCGTTTTAATCCCCTACTTTTTTTCTACTGTTGACTATGGTCCATGGTCTATGGACTTCCCCAACTCGTTTTAATCCTGTACCTTTTTTCTACTGTGGACTATGGTCCATGGTCTATGGACTTTCTCATCCTCAATCCCAACTCCCTCCCAATCCCGATAAAACTCCGGTGGTTTAACGGGAACTCCAGTATCACATGCGCAAGGCTCAGCATAAAAAGCCATTTAATGCCAATGCGATAATTGTAAAAGTACAAACCTACAGAAGCAGCCCAAATAATGCCAATCAAAACCGATCTTTTTACCGTCATTTTGTGCCAGTTGATAATGCGTGTTTTGCTAAACCAGTTGAGGTAATGATAGGTATATGCAAACGCTATGAGACGGGTTAACAGGATGCTGAACGGATTATTAAATATATCGATATGCTGGTTGCGAAGTGTAGTAGTATTCAACCGGCCAAAATCGCCATAATTACTGATGGCCCAGCCCGAAACGGACGAATGCCAGCCGGTAAACAGCACACAAAGCAGCACCGGGCAGGCCAGGAATACGATAAAAGCAATATAACCTGAAACATTTTTATCCCTCAACGCTCCAAATAGCATAAATGCGCCGGTAAAAAAGTAAACGTGAATGAGCGTAGGCACATACAGCCCGAAAATTGTTTTCAGGATATTGCTGCTAAGCAGGAAATACCCGGCCGCAATTACAAGCGCAAAAGCAAGAATGCGATAAACCGTGTTTTCTACGGCTAATAAAACAAATGCAAGTCCAAAAGTGTAAAACACGATAAAAGCGTATGGCAGTTTCAACAGAAAAGCGGCAATGGCTATCACGATGACAATCAGTATATCAAATTTTTTAGGTGTGAAAAACTGCCGGCCATTAAGCCAGGATATTTCGGTGAGATAATGGCCCGGCCCTAATATGGCGTACGACAGCAGCACCAGCTCAAACGGGATGAGCACCGCCAGGCAGGATGCGGCCAGCATGGCGGCGATGTTGTAGTAGTTGATGCGGCTCGTTGAGTTCATGGTTTTGTTTGTCCATGGACCATGGTCGATAGTGCATGGCTCATTTCGTTTGAATTCTGTGTTTTCCGTTTCTTTTTGCCATGGACAAAAGATCATGAACTTTTTTTAAAAATAATTAAAATCTTTCCAAACCCCAATCGTCTCTATCTTTAAACTCAAATACATTGGTAACAGCTGTAATGCCCGGAGAAAAAAACAACGCTATCATACAGGCCATCGGTTCGTATGGGAAAAGCTTGCTGGGCTTTATCAGGAAAAGGGTGAAGAACGATGCCGATGCTGAAGACATTCTGCAGGATGTGTGGTACCAATTCAGTTCGGTGATCAATTCGGAACCTATTGAGCAAACCGGGGCCTGGCTTTACCGGGTGGCGCGCAACAAAATACTCGACAAGCATAAAAAGCATACCGAAACCCTGTTGGACGATATGCTGCCTGCCGGAGAGGATGACGACGATGCACCCGACCTTAAAGCCATCCTGATGACGGAAGCAAAAACCCCGGAAACAGAATATGTACGGAACCTTTTTTGGGAACAGCTGTTTTTTGCGCTGGACGAATTGCCGGAGGAACAACGGCAGGTTTTCATCTGGCATGAACTGGAAGATGTTTCCTTTAAAGAGATGGCCGAGCGTTCTGGCGAAAAAATGCAAACCCTGGTTTCGCGCAAAAGATATGCGGTACTGCACCTGCGCGAAAGGCTGCGCCAATTATACGAGGAGATAACAGAATTTTGAATAATTAAGATATTAAAAACATGAAATCATTTTTTTACAGAGGGCGATTTATATTTATTCCAATAGCAATTGCCGCCTTCGTTGTGCTCACCGGCTTTGTAGTCATGAGTGTATGGAACTGGACTATCCCTGCGATCTTCCATCTTGGACCGATCACTTTTTGGCAGGCTATAGGCATATTTATTTTGTCCAAAATACTTTTTGGCTTTGGCAAGGGCGGCGGTCCCGGCTTCCGCGGCAAAGGCCCCTGGATGCGACACAAAATGGAAGAGCGCTTTAAAAACATGACCCCCGAAGAACGCGAAAGGTTTAAGGCCAAATGGGAAGAAAGATGCGGCCATGGCCGTTGGGGGCATCACCACGATTACCCTCCATTCGGCGGCGATTGGGATAAAAAAGCGCCCGAGGCTGAAAAAACAGTGGAATAATAACGTCAAAAGTCTTGAGCCGAATTCAGTATCCTTTCCGGCTCAAGATTTTGTATCTAGCTAAGGCTAGTCGACTAAAAGTGCGACAAAGGAGTTTTGACTTCAAACTAAGAAAACTACCAACTTAAGACTAACAAAATGGAAATACTCATCTTCACCACAAACGTTGAAAAACCCGAGCAAGTTAGCGAAGTAAAACCATTATTGACTTCCGTTCGAGCAATCACCGGCTGGAATTTTGACCTGGAAGACTGTGACAATATTTTGAGGATCGAGGCCAGCGATATTTCGCCCCGTTATATCGAATCGCTGCTTCAGACTGCTGGTTATGATTGCCGCGAACTGGAATATTAAACCGGTTAAATCGCAATAATTTCGATAACAGTGCCCGTCAATGGTTGGCAGCGAAAATAAAGCCCGTTTGTTTTTAAGTTGTTTTGGTTTCACGTTACTCAACGTCGTAAACCATTTGATTCGTAACCCATTCTGTAACAAATCTGTATAATTAGCCTGCCGGCACCGATTTGAACAGTAAGTTTAAATTAATATTGTTTATTTGGGTGAGTTGAGCAGGGAGTGATTAGAAAATGAAAATTATCGATCGTTAAACCTTCTGGAACAACTACCGTCATACTGCCTTTTGCTGTTAGCGTAATTTATGTTTATCCTGACCATTTAATCGCCGGGACCGTTTGAAGACACTCAAATATATCATCCTGTTAACAGCAATATTTAATTGCCTTACCACCTTCGGGCAACGGCCGCGATCTGTTGTATTAGGGAATTCGCAAAGAAAAAATACCGATACGCTGGTAATTGATTCATCCAAACAGAAAGATCTGATCGACGTCATCCAAAATATCCTCGACAAAAACATATCGCCTGAAAAACGAGCCAAACCTGGTAAGGCCAGCATTTCAGTCATTCCGTATGCAGGTTATTCTTTATCGACAGGGCTGATTGCTGATGTCAGCTCCGTCGTCGGCTTTTATACTGCTCCGGATCATCACCAAAATCTTTCGGTGATCGCGAACGATTTAGGCTTTGATTCTAAAATACAAAAGCTTTTCCGTACAAGGTCCGAAATATGGAGCGCCGGCAATGATTACAAGTTTGTAAGCGACCTGCGCTTCGAGGTATACCCAACGGATACCTATGGCCTGGGCACATTTACGTCACTTGCCACCGACAATGACATCTCCTACAGCTATGTGCGGGTTTATGAAACAGCGCTCAAAAAAATTACCAACGATTATTATGTCGGCGGAGGCTACAACTTTGATTATCATTCGGGCATAACCGCCGGCGGTAACGCCAACGGCACCGAGTCGGATTTTATGAAATACGGGCAAACGCTACGGTCAACTTCATCAGGTATAAATGTGACCCTGTTGTACGATAGCCGTCAAAATCCGCTCAATCCCTTAAAGGGAACCTACGCAAACCTTATTCTGCGGCAGAACTTAACGTTTTTGGGCAGCAACGACAGCTGGGAACAGTTGCAATTTGATTTCAGGAAATATGTACGACCGTCAGCGCAGTCAAACAATGTATTGGCATTTTGGGCAATAGCAGCCTTCACGGGCGGTAAGGCGCCTTATCTTGATCTTCCTGCAACTGGCTCGGATATGTACAACAACAGCGGGCGGGGCTACGCAATCGGGCGGTACCGCGGCAAAAATGAGTTGTATTTCGAAACAGAGTACCGGTTTTGGCTTACCAGGAACGGCTTGCTGGGGGCCGTTTTATTTGCCAACGGCGAAAGTTTTTCGGGCCTGCAAAGCGGCGCTTTTGAAGGGTTGGCCCCCGCGGCTGGCACGGGCATCAGGATAAAGATTAACAAACACTCTGATTCAAATATTTGTATTGATTACGGCGCTGGGGTTGGGGGGTCGAGGGGATTTTTCATAAATCTCGGCGAGGTATTTTAACCGCAAGAATGTATTTTGGTTGCTGAATATCATCGGAACTTCAGATTCATGCGTTTATTTTATAAAAATTAAGCTTATATTTTGAAAACACGCAAATATTTAATCCTTACCGCATTAATCTTCACTTTTTTTGGGGTTGCCGCCCAGCAGGATACGTCATCGTTACGTAAAAACAATTCAAGCGGGCAGCCGGCATCGATTATAGATTCGGCCAAACAGCGGGATGTTATCGATTACCTTTTAAAGATCATCAGACGAGATACCGCCGGCAAATCGAGGCTTCATGCTAAAAGATTAGTCTTTTCAGTAGTACCGGCGGTTGGTTTGTCGCTCACAACAGGTTTTGCCGCGGATATTACTGCGAACATGGCATTTTATACCAGTGCCGACCATTCCAATAATTTATCGGCCATCGACCTGGAAACGGTTTACGATACGAAAGATCAAAAAATATTTGCCAGCCGGTCAGAAATATGGTACGACAAAAATAACTATAAGCTGATAACGGATGTGCGCTGGGAAGCTTACCCGATTGACACCTATGGCCTCGGGAGTTCAACAACTACTGCAACTACAAACCCATTGGTTTACAACTATGCAAGGTTATATGGTACTTTTTTTAAAAAGATAGCAGGTGATTTTTACGGTGGGCTTGGTTATGATCTCGATTACCATTATAACATCACCCAGGCCGGAACAGCCAACAACTCGATTTCCGACTATACTAAATATGGTTTTAACGCCACCTCTACCTCATCAGGATTGGTGCTGAACCTTTTATTTGATAACCGAAAAAACCCGATAAACCCGCTGAACGGCGGTTATGCATCCTTAATTTACCGCAATAACTTTGCATTTTTAGGCAGCGACAGCCATTGGCAGGAATTGTCGATGGATTTGAGGCGGTATTTCCGGGTATCGTCAAACAATTACAATGTCATCGCCCTGTGGAGCATTATGGCTTTCACAAACGGCAACGTGCCCTACCTTGACTTACCTTACACCGCATCGGACACGTATAATAACAGCGGCAGGGGCTACCCTGAACAGCGCTTCAGAGGGAAGGATGAGTTTTATTTAGAAGGCGAATTCCGTTTTGGCATCCTGAAAAATGGCCTGATAGGCGGGGTGGTGTTTACCAATGCCGAAAGCTTTTCCGGCTTAAATGGAGGCTTTCAAACGTTTGCTCCGGCTGCAGGCACTGGTATCAGGATAAAGATCAACAAACACTCTGATACCAACGTTTGTATCGACTACGCCTATGGCATCAACTCCCGCGGTATCTTCGTTAATTTAGGCGAGAATTTTTAAGCTTTCCTTTTTAATCTAACGAAGTTGCGGTCAATGATTGCAACCGTACGTATTATTGGATAGAAAAGCCTGCACCATCGCCCCTCCGGGCACGAAAAATAATTTGCAATTTAAATTAGTAGTATCTAAGTCATTGATATAGAATAATTAAATAAAATAGTATTAAATTTACTTTATTATTAAACCAACTTATTCACTACTAAAAAAATATTAACATGAAAAAACCAACTATTGTATTTATGGTACTTTTATTTTTAAGTACCTCCCTGTTTGCCGGCAAGCCGGCAAAACCTACAGTCAACAATGACCAGCCAAAAAACGGGACGATCATATTTTCCACATTACCGTCAAAAAACGGGATTTCAGTTACATTCAAAAAAGGTGCGACAGGAAAGGCCATTGTAATTATTTACGACAACGCCAAAAATGTACTGAGGAAGGATATCCTTTCAGATCAAAAATCTTTAGAAAAGGGCTACATTTTAACCGACCTTGAAAACGGCGACTATACCGTTGAAGTTACGCTGAACAAGGTTGTGATCAGAAAAGGCGTTCATGTTTATATGGAAGGCCAGGTCAAAACATTTCTTATCAAAGCCTGATAACAGCAACGGTTATTTAAAAAAGCATCGCCTTCATTATTATAGGCGATGCTTTTTTTTGCGGTTAACGCCTTGTCAACTTTTTAGAATAAAATACCAATTCCTGTTTTGCCAGTACTGGTAATTATTAATCATCGCCATTGTTTTTTATATGAAATTCCTACTTTTATTGCCTGGTAGTTTAAAACCGACTGGCTCTATGCTGTTCATCAAAAAATTAAAATGCAAAAATACTGCCTTACACTTGATCTGAAGGACAATCCTGCGCTAATTGCTGAATACGAAAGGTACCATCAGGCGATCTGGCCTGAAATCCATAAAAGCATTACCGGTGCGGGTATAGCGAATATGGAGATATACCGCTGCGATACCAGGTTGTTTATGATCATGGAGACAGATGAAACGTTTAGCTTTGAGCGAAAAAGTGCAATGGATGCGGCTAACCCTGTGGTGCGGGAATGGGAAAACCTGATGTGGAACTACCAGCAGCCGCTGAAAAATGCAGCCAAAGGGGAGAAGTGGGTTTTAATGGATAAAATATTCCAATTATAAGTTAATAGCCAAAATCATGATGAAAAAGTTATTGTTATTCCCTTTATTGCTATTGCTGGTGGTTTCATCGGCGTCGGCCCAAAAAAAAATGATCGGTCATGAAACCGATGCACAAAAAGAAAAACGGTTGCAATGGTGGGAGGATGCCCGTTTCGGGATGTTTATTCACTGGGGGCTGTATTCGCAGGGCGCCCGGCATGAGTGGTTAAAGCACAACGAGCACATGACCAACGAGCAGTACCAAAAGTATTTCGATCAGTTTAACCCCGATTTGTTCGATCCGCATAAATGGGCGCGTGCTGCCAAAGCCGCGGGCATGAAATATGCCGTTCTGACCAGTAAGCACCACGAGGGTTTTTGTCTTTTCGATTCAAAATACACCGATTACAAAGCACCGAACACGCACGCCCATCGCGACCTGGTGAAAGAATATGTACAGGCTTTCCGTGCTGAAGGCTTAAAAGTGGGATTTTATTATTCGCTGCTCGACTGGCACCACCCTGATTATACCATGGATGATGCACACCCGCTAACCCAGGTGGATACCAGCCAGGCTAATTACGATCGTTTAAACAAAGGCAGGGATATGGCTAAATACCGCCAGTATCTGCGCAACCAAATCACCGAACTGCTGACCAATTATGGTAAAATTGATGTGCTTTGGCTGGATTGGAGCTGGGATAAAGGCGCCAAACGCGGCAAAGGCGCCGACGATTGGGGTTCGGTAGAATTGTTGAAACTGGTGAGGAAACTGCAGCCGGGGATCATTGTTAACAACCGCCTCGGTCTGTACGATTATAAAGATGGCGGCGATTTTCAAACGCCTGAACAGGTTGGCACAGCTGAGTTGGCCAAATACAAAGGCAAAACCTGGGAAACTTGTCAAACGTTTTCGGGCTCATGGGGTTATTACCGCGACGAAAATACCTGGAAAACACATCGCCAGCTGCTCGACCTATTAATAACATCAGTAAGTAACGGCGGTAATTTAATACTCAACGTAGGCCCTACCGCCCGCGGCGAATTCGACTACCGCGCTACCAGGGCTTTGGACAGCCTGGCCTACTGGATGCATGCCAACAGCAAAGCGATATACGATTGCACCTACGCCCCGGCCGGTTTCCAGGTGCCCGACGGCGCCAAACTAACCTATAACAAAACAACGAAGCGTTTGTATATACATTTGTTCGATTATCCGAAAGGGAAGCTGATACTACCGGGCTATGGCGGTAAAATAAAATACGCGCAGTTTGTAAATGACAGTTCGGAACTCTTGTACAAACCGTCGGACGCCAACTCAAAGGATTTGGTTTTAACACTGCCGGATAAAAAACCGCCCTACGAGATACCCGTGGTTGAACTAACACTGAATTAATTTCCTGGCCAAAGAGAGGCGTAAATGTCATCAAATAAAAACAGCTTTTTGCGTATTCATCCAAAGGACAATGTGCTTGTTGCGTTGCAGGATTTGAAGGCGGGGACAGAGATAGAGTTTGAGCGGGAAAAGCTGACTTTAACTACCGATATCGCCGCCAAACACAAATTCAGCTTGGTGGAATTGCAGCCCGAAGACCAGGTGACAATGTATGGTGTATTGGTTGGAAAAGCCACGCAGCGTATCCCAAAAGGGGGGCCGATCAGCACACAAACCATTCGCCATGCGTCCGGTGAGTTCCATTTGGGCAAACGCAAGCTTGACTGGCATAAACCTGACGCCGGCAAATTCGAAGGCCGGACATTTATGGGCTATCACCGGCCCGATGGCTCGGTTGGAACCGGCAACTATTGGATAGTAGCTCCCCTGGTTTTTTGCGAGAACCGCAACATAAATGTATTAAAGGATGCTCTGTCTGAAAAACTCGGCTATAAAAAAGCCAAAAGCTATGAGTCGGATGTTGATCAACTGATCAATCTTTACAAGTCGGGCAAATCGGTAGAAGAGATCATCAATGCCGATATACAAGCTTCTCAAGAACAAACAAAATCAAAGCGCCTTTTCAAAAATATCGATGGTATCAAATTCCTGACACACGAGATGGGCTGCGGCTGTACGCGATCAGATGCGCAAACATTATGCGGGCTGATAGCCGGTTATGTTACCCATCCAAATGTTGCCGGTGCGACTATTTTGAGTTTGGGCTGCCAGAATGCGCAGGTAAGCATTTTGCAGCAGGAAATAAAAGTACGGGATGCCAGTTTCAGCAAACCGCTGGTCATCCTGGAGCAGCAAAAAACCGGTACGGAAAACGAACTGATGCAACAGGCGCTGAAACAAACCTTCGCAGGGCTGGTTCAGGCTAACCAAAATGAAAGAAAGCCAGCGCCATTGTCTAAATTGTGTATCGGTTTGGAATGCGGTGGTTCAGATGGTTTTTCGGGTATTTCGGCTAACCCCGCGTTAGGGTATGCATCGGACTTATTGGTTTCGCTGGGTGGCTCGGTTATTTTATCTGAATTCCCCGAGCTGTGCGGCGTTGAGCAGGAACTAAGCGATCGTTGTGTAGACGAAGAAAAGGCCAACTATTTTATGAACCTGATGAAAACCTATAATGCTCGGGCAGAAGCGGATGGCTCAGGTTTTTACGCTAACCCATCTCCGGGAAATATACGGGACGGACTAATAACCGATGCCATCAAATCGGCTGGGGCGGCCAAAAAGGGCGGAACCTCGCCGGTTACCGATGTGCTCGACTATCCGGCCAAAGTATCAAAACCCGGCTTAAACCTGCTGTGTACGCCCGGCAGCGATGTGGAAAGTACCACTGCCGAAGTGGGCGCAGGCGCCAATGTTGTGCTTTTTACAACCGGCCTCGGTACACCAACCGGCAACCCGGTTACGCCCGTGATCAAACTCTCTACAAATACCACAATGGCGGTTAAGATGCCGGATATCATCGATATTAATTGCGGTACGATCATCGAAGGGGAAGAAACGATACAGCAAGCCGGTGAGCGAATACTCGAATACGTCATTCAAGTGGCAAGCGGCGAACTTGAACCAAAGGCGGTACAATTGGGGCAGGACGACTGGATACCGTGGAAGAGGGGCATATCGCTTTAAACCCCTCTAAATCTCCCCTTAAGGGGAGACTTTGTATGATCTAACTTTTATTTTAAAAGCCTCCCCTTCAGGGGAGGTTGGAGGGGTTGATGTTCAAACTAACTAATAAAACAGCAGTAATAACAGGCGGCGGCAGCGGGATTGGCAGGGCTATGGCGATACTATTTGCCCAACAGGGAGCGAGAGTACACATCATAGACACAGACAAAGATGCTGCCTTAGAGACGATGTTGGCAATACACCAGTTTGATGGCGTATCGTTCGCGGATATTTGCGACATCAGCAATCAAAAGCAGGTTGTCGAAACTTTTGGCGCCTTTAAAAAAGTAGACATCCTCATCAACAATGCCGGCATTGCACACATCGGCAAAGCTGATACCACCAGCGAAGCAGATTTCGACCGTATTTACAACGTCAACATAAAAGGCGCTTACAATTGCTTGTTTGCCGCGATTCCATTAATGAAAGCAAACAATGGCGGGGTCATTCTGAACACGGCCTCAATTGCCGCGCACGTAGGTATTACCGACAGGTTTGCCTATTCAACCAGCAAGGGCGCCATTCATGCCATGACTTTGTCAGTGGCCCGTGATTACCTGCATGATAATATTCGCTGCAATTGCATTTCGCCGGCGCGTGTGCACACGCCTTTTGTAGATGGTTTTATATCGAAAAATTATGCAGGGCAGGAAGCTGAGATATTTGAAAAGCTGTCCAAAACCCAGCCCATCGGGCGTATGGCCCGGCCCGAAGAGATAGCGGCTTTGGCTTTGTACCTCTGTTCCGATGAGGCATCATTCATTACCGGCTGCGATTACCCTATTGATGGAGGTTTTATTACTTTGAACAATTGAGCTTTTAATTCGGGCACCCAATCATTAACTAACAACTAACAAGAAAACATGAAGCTGATAAGATTTGGCGAGCACGGTAAAGAAAAACCCGGCATAATAATTAATGATAAAAGGTTTGATACCTCGGCATTTGGCGAAGATTATGGCGAATCATTTTTTGAGCGGGATGGTTTAAACCGGTTAAGCAATTTCGTTAATAACAATCTATTGCCCGAAATTGCCGATAATGTGCGCCTGGGCAGCCCAGTTGCCCGTCCATCCAAACTGGTTTGTATAGGTCTTAACTACCGCGACCATGCCGAAGAAACCGGCGCAAAAATCCCCGCTGAGCCCGTGATCTTTATGAAATCGACCACCGCCATTATAGGTCCCAATGACGATATCGTCATCCCAAAAAATTCTCAAAAAACCGATTGGGAGGTAGAGTTGGCTATCGTGATTGGCAAAAAAGCAAGTTATGTAGACGAAGCTGAGGCGATGGATTATGTTGCCGGCTATGTACTGCACAATGACGTATCTGAACGCGAGTTCCAGATGGAACGCGGCGGTACCTGGGATAAGGGCAAGGGTTGTGATACGTTCGCTCCGTTAGGCCCTTTTTTAGCGACAAAGGATGAAATTCCCGATCCTAATAATGTGCGTCTTTGGCTAAAAGTAAATGGCCAAATGATGCAAAACGGTACCACTTCTAATTTTATATTCAACGTTGCCCACCTGGTATCGTATACCAGCCAATTTATGACCCTTTTGCCGGGTGACGTCATTTCAACTGGCACGCCTGCCGGCGTTGGTTTAGGAATGAAGCCACCGGTTTATTTGAATGCCGGCGATGTTGTCGAATTAGGGATCAGTGGTTTGGGCGAGGCGAGACAAGTAGTGAGGGGCTACAGCAAGTAACGGCTACAAAACGCTGTTAAACGCGTCAATATATTTTTTGATATATATGTCCTTCGACCGTGATTTATACTGCATAATAAACCGTGGATGCTCCAGCGCGATGATGTTTTTAAAAAAATGCTCCTTGTCATTCAGCTTTCTTAAAAACTTTTCGTTTTTGCCGTTGCCAAAACAAATGCAGGTATCGGTATCAACCCCAAAACTGATCTGCTTCCCGATGTTTTCGACCATAAAGTCATAAACCGCCGCGGTAAGCGCATGGCTGTCATAGTAATTGTAATTGATCTCCTTTCCGTCGCTTTTCACGGATGTAAACCCCAGCGGGCAAATGGAATGGATATAAAAGTTTTGATAAAATCGTTCGGCCCCGCCAAAGGCTTCTATCATCTCGTACACAAAAACTGAAGACGGCTCGTGGGTTTCTTTGCCTTTGTAATCAATTTTACAAACAGATTTTAATCGTTTGGAATCTGTAAACGGAATACCGGTCACCCCCGCGCCAAACCTGCCCGGGTTGATGCCGAGTATCAGGTGACGTGAATAGTTGTCGTCATAATACTTCTTGTAAAACTGCTCCATGATAATGTTAACCTGCGCGTTCTCTTTAAACGGGTTCATGATGCGAATACCATCGGGCAGCGCCCCGTCAAAATCAAGTTGTTTGTTAAATTGAATTACTTTATCGGCGAAAGTCATGTTGTTGGATACATCATTGATAGCCCAAATGTATCCAATAATATGAAAGCCAGAAATGTTCGAATGCTACTGCAAAATCGGCTTCCTCTCAAAGGTGGCCGATTTTAGCAATTTTTCGTTAGTTGCCACTTCTACTGGCGATAAAGGTGCGTAGCTGGCATCGCTGCAGTATTTTTGCCCATCGTGAATCATCCACCAAAGGAATTTGAGCAGCTTTTGCGCCCTCTGCAGGCTGCGGCCGTCATAGCTTTGCTCCTTATAGATGAGCGTCCGGTTAAATTCGTTTTCTGCGTTACGCCCTGAACCGGTTAAGTTTGTTCGATGGAATAAAGTTATTTGCAATATGGGTGCAGTCATTTTTTTAATTTGTCCATTAGCCAACGGGGTATCGGAGTCACCAAAGTCGACAGTCTTATTGGTCAGTTGCAAAATGCCACCGCCGGAGCCGACGGATTGGTAATTCACCATTACATGCGTTTCCTTCGCGTATTCGGCGAACAACTTCGAAAACAAAGGGTATGCAAGGGAACTGCCCGCGCCAAGCAAAATGTTGGAGTTGGAATTATTTCCAAATGATTTTATCTGGGCGGTATCGCGTCCTGATTGTCCCCTGCTGCCGTTACATGCCGCCAGGCATAGTGCCGTTAACAGTAAGAAACTTAGCGAGCTGTTTTTCATAACCGCTTTTATGCATAACACGTTAAATATACATTTAGTGTGATAGTGCTTGCATTTTGTTTTTTCGGCCTGTATAAAACATTATGCATGCATAGTAAATTTTACGCAGAATTTATATGCATCTGCATATAAATATTGTAAAATAACGCAATATCCAAATTGACAAAATTATTTTCAAACTGATAAAATCTTATCAAAATGATAGCAACCGCTTGTCATAAAAATAAAATTTCGGGGTTAAATTGTTCTTTTTTAACAATTCCTAACTAATGTTTTAAGGCTTTGAAATTGTTTGGCATTGATTTAGCTTTATAAATAGAAAAGGCGCTTATCCTAAAAATTTAAACCGGCGGAAAAATAATGTTTCGCCCTTACATCAAACCAATTATAGGTGCTTTCATTTATCGTTTATTTAGTTTAAAGATCATGATTATCGCAGTATTACAGATCAGCACCCTGGTGGCTTTGCTTGTTGTACCCCTCTTTTTCCGCGTTAAAAAAAGGACAGGCGCCATCAGATTACCTAAAAATTATAACGATACCTCCGATGCCCGTTACGCTGTAAATGAACGGGGTTTCCTGGAGGAGATACACCACGATAGATTATCAAACCAGGCGTAATAGTTAAAGAGTTTTTAAAAAGGCTCTGTAACCGAAAGGTTGCGGGGCCTTTTGCTTTTATAAATTAGCCCTCCAATATCCGGATAAGATCCTGATTTAGATAGTAAACTTCCTTGCCGTCTTTTTGGGTCGTTAATATTTTTGCATTCGTAAGGTCATTCATATACCTGGCTAAGGTAGTTCGCGATGACCGCTGAATTAACATTTTGGGTTTTAAATAGGGCTGACTGAAAATAATTTCGTTTATTTCTTTATTATACCACTTTAACTTTGCTTTACCGTGTTCAAGGGTTGCATTCATTTGATCTAATATTCCGTTAATAAGGCTATTTGTAAGCAACGAGGTATTTTCAACCGCATCCAGCATGTAAAGTATCCATTCTTTCCATGAGCCTCTTTGCGTAACCGCCCCCAAAGTGTAATAATAATCTTCTTTGTGAATAATTATATATTTTGACAGATAAAGCGTAGGTTGAGTTAACAACCCCTTATTGGCGAGATAAAGCAGGTTTAAAATACGGCCGGTTCGTCCGTTGCCGTCCTGGAAAGGGTGTATCGCCTCAAATTGGTAATGAGAAATACACATTTTAAGCAGCGGGTCTGTGGAATATTTTTCATCGTCGTTAAGGTAATCCAACAGGTTCTCCATATACATTTCAATTAATCCCGGGCCGCGCGGCGGAGTATAAATTATTTCGCCCGCCCGGAACTCACGCTGCCCTCTTTTAATCGTGGTTTGTGACTGGGGCGACCGCAGGGCCGCGGAGGTGTTTTTTATTTGTCTGAAAATACTAATGATACAATCCTGGTCAATCGTATTTTTTTCTTTTATCAGCCTATAGCCTTCCCACAAAGCTTCGCGATACCGTAAGACCTCTTTGGTTGCAACGTTCGCACTCTTTTCCTGAATAGTGTCTGAAATAGCTTTGTACAATTCATCGTCTGAAGTGAAAATATTTTCGATTTCCGTGGATGTTTTTGCTTCTTGCAGCGCAATGGTATTGACCAGCATAAATGGATTGGGGAGGCGTAAAACGCTGCTGTTTACCGCCGCCAAAGCCCTTGAAGCCGAAACCAGTTTCTTCAATATTTCTACATCGTTTTCAATTTCCGGCGGAGGCGGAAGCGCTGGCAGGTTGTTATAGGGTCTATTTCTGTCGTAAGCCATGCTTTATATGTCCAGTTTTTCGCTATTTTCTGAACATGTTGCAATTATAGCACAAAAACTGGACATAAAAAACGTATATGTCCAGTTTTTATACAAAAACTGGACATATAGCCAAAATATGTCCATTTGCTGGACATTTCCTGATTAGAATTTATTTCGTTAATCTTGAATTGTTTTCACCAACCAAATTCAAACCCGATTAAATTAAGCTCAATGCAACGTTTCAAACCGCTTTTTTTTATTGCTGCCTTGCTTGCTATCTCAAATATCACACTCGCACAACAGCTGACCACAGCCCAAAAGGTCGACGCGCTAATGAAAAAGATGACCCTGGCCGAAAAGATAGGTCAGCTGAACCAGGTCAATGGCGACTGGGAGGCTACCGGGCCCATCACCGCTGACGTAGGCAACAAGCTGGAGCAGATAAAACACGGCGAAATAGGTTCGGTGCTCAATATCGTGGGCGTAAGCCACACGCGCGCGTTCCAGGATGCGGCAATGCAATCGAGGCTAAAGATACCGCTGCTGTTTGGGCAGGATGTGATCCACGGCTACAGCATTACCTTTCCTATTCCTTTAGCTGAGGCAGCAAGCTGGGACATCCCGGCTATTGGACTTTCAGCAAGGGTGGCTGCTACCGAGGCTGCAGCCGGCGGCGTGCACTGGACATTCGCCCCGATGGTGGATATTGCCCGCGACCCGCGCTGGGGCCGCGTGATGGAAGGCGCCGGCGAGGACCCCTACCTGGGCGCGCAGATAGCCCGCGCGAGGGTAAAAGGTTTCCAGGGTAACGGCCTTGGCAACCTGGACGCAATAATGGCTTGCGCCAAACATTACGCCGCTTATGGCGCCGCTATCGGCGGGCGCGATTATAACAGTGTGGACATGAGTTTGCATACTTTATGGGAAATATACCTGCCGCCTTTTAAGGCTGCCGAAGAGGCCGGTGCAGCAACATTTATGAACTCGTTCAATTCCCTGAATGGCACGCCGGCCACAGCCAGCAGCTACCTGCAGCGCGACATTTTGAAAGGCAAATGGGGCTTTAAAGGCTTTGTGGTGAGCGACTGGAATTCGATTGGTGAAATGGTGCCCCATGGCTATGCAAAAGATAATTACCAGGCTGCCGAGTTCGCTATAAAGGCCGGCAATGATATGGACATGGAAAGCCGCAGCTATGTTAACAACCTGGCTAAGCTGGTTGCTTACAAAAAGGTGTCAGTAACGATGATTGACGATGCGGTCAGGCGAATCCTGACCAAGAAATTTGAAATGGGATTATTTGACGACCCCTATCGATACAGTAACGCTGAACGCGAAAAAAGTGTGCTCAATAAACCTGAGCACGTTGCTGCCGCAAGAGATGTTGCGCGTAAAAGTATTGTGCTGCTAAAAAACCAGGGCCAGGTATTGCCCCTGTCCAAAAACCTGAATTCTATAGCGCTGATTGGCCCGCTGGTAAAATCAAAAGCAGAAATGAAAGGCTTTTGGGCGCTGGATGTGGGCGATGTGAGCCAAATTGTTTCTTTATACGAGGGCATGCAGGAAGCGGCGGGCAATACCAAATTGCTGTATGCAAAAGGCTGCGACATAACCGATACAAGCCGCGCAGGCTTTGACGAAGCCTACAAAACCGCCATGCAGGCTGATGTGGTAATTATGGCCATGGGCGAGCGGCCCGATATGACCGGAGAGGCCAAGAGTCGCGCAAACATCCATATCCCCGGCGTGCAAGAGGAATTGATACAAAAGATCATGTCGACCGGGAAACCGGTAGTAGTGCTGCTGATGGCCGGCCGCCCGATGGTATTTAACTGGACGGCTGACCATGTCCCCGCTATTTTGTATACCTGGTGGCTGGGTAACCAGGCGGGAAACGCCATCGCCGACGTGCTGTACGGCAATTACAACCCCGGCGCGAAACTTCCCATTACCTTCCCGCGTACGGAGGGACAGATACCCGTTTATTATAACCACTATAACACCGGCAGGCCGCCACAGAACGACAACGACGTAAACTACACCTCGGCATATAACGATCTGCCTAACAGTCCCAAATTTGCTTTTGGTTATGGTTTGAGCTATACAACTTTCGCCTATAGTAAACTAAAACTGAACAAAAAGACGATACACGATAACGAAACGATCACGGTTTCGTTCGACCTGACTAACACCGGCAAATATGCCGGCGAAGAAGTAACGCAATTATACCTGCGCCAGCTGGTTTCGCAGCCGGTGAGGCCCGTTAAAGAACTGAAGGGCTTTGAAAAAGTAATGCTGCAACCCGGCGAAACCAAAACGATTACGTTTACCATCAACAAGGAAAAGTTGTCGTTTTATAACGATCAGCTGGTTTGGGGCACCCAACCGGGCGAATTTAAGCTGATGATCGGAAGCGCTTCGGATGATATAAGGCTGCAGGATGGGTTTGAGCTGCTTTAGTTGATTAGTTCATTAGTTCATTGGTAGGAAGTCGATAAAATAAGAATGACATATGGCCACCATTCACCAATGAACCAATGAACTAATGAACTAATGAACCAATGAACGATATGAAATTAATTTTAACCAAAGACTATGATGCCATGAGCCGCGCGGCGGCCGATTTGGTTATTGAACAGGTTAAGCAAAAGCCCGGCTCGCTTATCTGTTTCCCCTCGGGGGATTCGCCTGCCGGGATGTTCAGGTATTTGATTGCCGATGCCGGGGCAGGAAACGTAGACTTTAGCCACTGTAATTTTGTCGGGTTGGATGAATGGGTGGGGATGGATGACAGCGACGAAGGCAGCTGCACCCGGTTTTTGAATGATCACTTTTTTGGCCTGTTGAGCGTCAAACCTCCGCAGGTAAAATTCTTCGACGCCAAAGCCACCGACCTTGACGCCAGCTGCCGGGACATGGATGGTTTTGTAGCACGGCACGGCCCGTTAGATATGATGATCGTTGGGATCGGCATGAACGGGCATATCGGCCTTAACGAGCCGGGTACGGATTTTAATCTTTATGCCCATCACGCCCCGCTGGACCCCGTTACGGTTACCGTAGGGCAAAAATATTTTAATAAGGAAACACCACTTACCGGTGGTATAACCCTTGGCCTGAAACACCTGCAGGAAGCAAAAATGCCGCTGCTCATAGCCGCTGGGAGTAAAAAGGCATCGATCATTAAACAAGCTTTGCAAGGCGAAGTGACACAGCAATTACCGGCATCGATCTTTCAAACCCTGAGTGCCTCGGTTGTATTGCTTGATGAAGGAGCAGCATCGGAACTGGGGGAATAAGACATTGCTTAGAATCTCATATCTAAACCCCTCAAAATGTGATATCTATCATATTTTTTCTCTCTCAAATCCTGTAACATTACTTTATCATTTAAGTCAAAACGAATAAACCAGGGCTTCTGGTAGTTAATCTTCTTAATAATGCTTAACAGATCACATCATGGTAATGTCTCAAATTATTTTATTCGTCGTAATACATAGCCTGGTATTTGGAATAGCCGGCTATTTTATCGGCGAACAACGGGAGATCGGCGCGATAGCCGGTGGCTTCCTGTGTTTAGTATTGGGTATCATAGGCCTCATCATAGTCCTTGTTTCCCGGCGCAAAGAAGTGTTGCCTTTTAACATGCAGATACTGCGTTATAAGGATCTTTTTGATAAAGGTATCATCACCGAGACTGAATATAACCACCTCAAAGGGCGGTTGATAGAGCAGCAGTAAAACTGTCCCGGATTTTCGATCGGATATGAACCTGGTTTTGAGTAGACAAGTGGGGTAACCGGCGGCTTATTTTAGGTCCTCTTTTGTTATCATCGGCATCAGGTTCCAATACCGCATAACAACAGCGTCCTTACTGATGCCAATTTTTGCGCGCCTGAAAAACCCGTTTTTATCATTCTTAAATATAGTGGTATAAAAGGTTCGTTCCGAGTCTTCATATACCGCGCCTAATCTTGGCACATCAAGCTTACCCAACCAAATCAGTTGAAATTTAGATCCTTCGGGCAAAGCGTTAAGTCTGACGTAGTGTTTCCAATCACCGTTCTGCCCTTTCATCGCTACAGTAGCGTTGAGCGCCGGGCCTTTACCAACATTACTGAGGAACCATCCGGCCCCAGTTTCATAGGAAAATACCAATATAGGCTTACTTTTGGTTCGCCCTGCCGACACCGCCAAACCGTATCCCACAATAAATGCAAATAATGGCACCAATGCGTTTACGATGGTCATCGTGTCCGCGGCTGTCCAGGTGCTGATATTATTTTGATCCATTTTACTTATAGAACAGTATAAATGTATAACTATTTACAATATACCAATATGAACGCATATTTTTTACGGGGCTGAGGGGGCAATAATAACAACGGGTTTGAGGTAAAAATTCCTCGTAAAGAAGCTAAGAATCGAGTTTTAACAGAGAACATGCGGATATTTTGATTAAATTATTAGTCTACCACACTAATACGTCAAAAACCCCGCCACTATTTAATGCTCCGGGCCGACAACGCAAACCGGCTGATAAATTTGCTTATTGTGTTAGCGTATCGAAAACGCCGCCGGTTATCCTAATGGAATGCCGGCACTGGCGAATTATCAGAACTGTATGTACGTAAGTTATTTAACAAAAAACTGCAACAGCTCGCCAACATTATGTTACTGGCTGCAAACATACGCTTTTACGATAAAATCGATCTTTCATTCCGTTGCAACGTTGTCAACTCCATCAACTTTTTCCCTACATTTATACCCACCAATTATTGAAATGCCAACACCAATTACTACTAAATACGATGCCATTGTTATCGGCTCGGGCATCAGCGGCGGCTGGGCCGCCAAGGAGCTTTGCGAGCTGGGCCTGAAAACCCTTGTGCTGGAGCGCGGCCGCAACGTGGAGCACGTGAAAGATTACCCCACCGCTACCATGAACCCCTGGGAGTTTAAGCACCGCGGTGAGATGACGCGGGAGTTTATCAAAGAAAACCCCTTCATTAGCCAGGCAGCCGGCTTTGGCGAGGATTGCGCCCACTTTTTTATAAAAGATAAGGACCATCCCTACATACAGGAAAAGCCTTACGAGTGGATACGCGGCTACCAGGTAGGGGGGAAATCGCTTACCTGGGGTCGCGCCTGCCAGCGCTGGAGCGAGTTTGAGTTTACCAACCCCGCCCGCTATGGCTACGGGATTGAATGGCCTATTGGCTATAACGATGTTGCCCCCTGGTATACACACGTAGAGAAATTTATAGGCGTATGCGGCAATAAGGACGGTATCGAGGCCATGCCCGACGGCGAGTTCCTGCCGCCGTTCGACATGAATATCATCCAGACCCACATCAGTCAAAAAATAAAAGAAAACTACCCCGGCCGCCATTTGGTACATGCCCGCTGGGCGCACCTCACCCAGCCAAACCAAATACATCTTGACCAGGGCCGCGCAAAATGCCAGGCCCGTAATGAATGTATGCGCGGCTGCCCCTTCGGCGGATATTTTAGTTCAAACAGTTCAACCTTACCCTGGGCAGAAAGAACTGGTAATTTAACCATCAGGCCGTTTTCAGTAGTGCACTCCATTATTTATGACGATAAAAAGGGCAAAGCCAGCGGTGTGAGGGTGATTGATACCAATACAAAAGAGGTAATTGAATATAAAGCGCGTATCATATTTTTAAATGCATCGGCATTGAACAGCAACCTGGTGCTGCTGAACTCCACCTCTAACCGTTTTCCAAATGGTTTAGGGAATGATAGCGGCTTGCTTGGCAAGTACGTGGCGTTCCAAAATTACCGGGCATCCATCACGGCAACGATGGACGGCTTTTTAGATAGCTACTATTTCGGCCGGAACCCGACAGAGCTGATCCTGGCCAATTACCGCAACCTGCACCGGCATGAAACCGACTATTTCGGCGGCTTTACCACCTTTATGGGCGCGTACCGGCCCAACCATCCCGACCAGGCTGCGGGCAACGAAATAGGCGGCGCTTACAAAGACGCCCTTACCGAGCCCGGTGGCTGGCAGCTGTACATGTACATGCAGGGTGAAACGGTACCCAAGGTTACCAACCACGTGCGGCTGAGCAAAGACCAGAAAGACCAATGGGGTATCCCGCTGCTCATCACGTCGGTGGAGTATGATGACAACGATGAACGCATGATACAGGATTTTTTAACCCAAAGCCGCGAAATGCTGGAAAAAGCCGGTTGCAAAAACATACAAACCAATGAGAACAAACAGCCGCCGGGCCTTGACATCCACGAAATGGGCGGATGCCGCATGGGCAGGGATCCGGCAACGTCGCTGCTAAACGGCAATAACCAGCTGCACCTATGCAAAAACGTTTTTGTTACCGATGGCGCCTGCATGACGACTACCGGCAACCAAAGCCCATCGATACTGTACATGGCGCTTACCGCACGTGCGGCTAACTTTGCTGCGGATGAAATGAAAAAAGGTGATCTGTAGCTTATTTTAGCGTGACAGGTTTATCAACATCTGTGTCATTATATCGATCATTTTTAGCTGTAATTGCGACAATATTTCTGTAAACTTGTTCCACATTCTATCTGGCCAATAAAACGGGAACAGATGCATCCCACCCCCAAAGGAGGCAAAGTAGTTTATGAAAGCAAAAGAACTCACCAACACCATCAACGCACTATTTGCGGGCGACAAAGGCCTGCTGGCTATGGACGAAAGTATAGCCACCTGTAACAAAAGATTTGAAGAAGCAGGCATCCCGCAAACCATCGAGTACCGCCGCGCCTACCGCGAACTGATCGTAACGGCGCCTAACCTGGGCAGGGTGATCAGCGGGGCCATTTTATTTGATGAGACGATTCACCAATCAACAAAAGACGGGATACCATTTATCGATATGCTTAAAAAACAGGGTATTGTGCCGGGCATAAAAGTTGACGAGGGGACCACCGACCTGGCCGGTTTCCCGGGTGAAAAAATAACCATGGGTTTGGATGGGTTGAAAGAACGGCTTGCAGAATATTATAACATGGGCGCCCGTTTTGCCAAATGGCGGGCGGTGATCAGCATCAGCCCTGTGTTGCCGAGCAGGGGTTGTATTGAGGCCAATATGCACGCCCTCGCCCGTTACGCGGCCCTTTGCCAGGAAGCCGGTATTGTGCCGATAGTTGAGCCGGAAGTATTGATGGATGGCACCCACGACCTTAAAAAGTGCTTCGACGTAACAATAAGAGTGCAGCATGTACTTTTCGACCAGTTATTTGCGCAAAAGGTAAACCTAAAGTGGCTGATCCTAAAACCTAATATGGTTTTGCCCGGGCTAAGCAACCCCAAGCCTGCCAGTATTGATAAAGTTGCCGAGGCTACGGTTACCTGTCTGTTGCAATCGGTGCCGGCGGTGGTGCCCGGCGTAGCCTTTCTGTCGGGCGGACAATCTGCCGAAGCGGCAACCGCCCACTTGAATGCCATGCACGTAAAATACAAAGGAAAATTGCCCTGGGCGCTTACCTTCTCATTCGCAAGAGCCATACAGCAACCCGCACTGGAAATTTGGAAGGGTAAGGACGAAAACGTCGCTGCGGCACAAAAAATGCTGGTTCATCGCGCCAGTTTGGATAACGCGGCCCGGCGGGGTGAATATACGCCTGAGATGGAATTAGATATTAATGCATAAAATCAAATCCTGTTCACACAAAAAAGCATCGCCCCCAATGATGAAAGTGATGCTTTTTTAAACAACAGGTTCCCTTTAACCCCTAAGCTGTACAAATTTCGTATCGCCCCTGTAGTAAACGTGAGCGGTCTTTTTTGCCACCATCTGCTTATCGCAGAAAACTTCAACGGTGTAGTTGCCGTTATCGAGCTGGCTTAAAATCAAGCCCTTGTCAAGGCCCTTTTTTGTGGACAGCGGCTCCTTCCATACTACATCGTTATTCCAGTCATAAATTATCACAGTTGCTTTCCCCATTGTCGGGTCATTCAACTTAACTTCAATACCTCTTTTGGTAGGCATTGGCATGACTGACACCATTCTCGTCATCGGGGATGTTTTCGGCGTGGTAGGTTTTGCAGGAACTGCCGCAAAAAGGCCGGTGCTTAGCAATAAGCCCGCTGCCAGTAAGTTGATCGAGTGTTTCATGATCTTCAAAATTTAATGCTTACTTATATTTTTCAACCTATAAGAAAACATATTAACCCCGGTATTGTTTGCAATTTTTTAAATCCAAAAAAAGCGAAACCATACTGAACACCGCTGAAAAACAATTACTTGGTGAAAAAGATAAGCTTGTAAACTGGTGAGGATCCATTCGACGTAAATACCTGCCGGACAATACCACCGCCCTGCCCGCAAGGCCGGGCCGGCGGCTAATTTTTGTATATGATCAAATTGCTGTTGTTATAACCATATACTTTCGCAATCGCTTTTACGGTCGTATTTCGAGGCATCGCAAACGGCTTTTTATATTCGTCAGCCCCTGTAAAAGCCGGCGTCGATCCGTCAGTTGTATAATAGATCTTTGCGCCCGGGGTAGGACAACGCAACTCCGCGATATCGTTTTTTAAAGTGATACGCACCTGACTCACCCGGCGAACATATTTTTCGGTTCGTGCATCATATATCTGGCCTTTCCAATTCAATCCGAAGCCGAAGTCGTAGCGATTATGATCAGCATCGACGTAGCAGATCATGTCATGCGGTATATCCTCGTTCTGCAGTTCAACGGTTTGCATATCAGCCGGCATCTGGAAGGGCAACAAACCGGATGGTTCGGCCGCGCCGGAAATAATGTCGAGTATCGCCTGGTTCTGCACGCCAAAGCTGCCCACAATGGCATCTGCATCTTTTTCAAACTCCGACGGAACAGTTGGTTTGGATAAACTGATGGCGACGATCACCGGTTTGCCGTTCATGGCTTTCCTGGTGTCCTCGATCGTTTTCAAATCCTGCAAGTTGGCAGCGGTAATGCTTTTGCCTTTGTAGCTGCGGTTGTCGATGCCAGGTTCAACGGGGTCGCCGGCGGCGATGCTGTGGGCTCGGGCATCGGTTGCGGTATAAGCGCCATATTGCAGTGTGATGGGCACGTAACCGTTGCCGCCGTTCTTCAAGTCATCGGCGTCATATCCCGCGCCGCCGCTCGGGCTGCTGATAAATACGATTGCCGCATCAGCTTTTGACGGATCATCGGTTACATTATAATATTTTTTGATGAGATCGGCCTTTACGGCGTCTTCAAACCTTTCTTTTGATGGCGGTCCGAAAAATCCTTTTACCGATGGGAAGAATTTTTTTGGCAGATAAATAGTTTTGCCCTTTTGCAGCGGCAGCACGTTGCCATGGTTCTTCAGCATCACGATGGATTTTAATTGCGCATTGTACCCGGCGGTCATGAACTCCGGCTTGCCAACGGTTGCCTTAGTGCTTGCTACATCCAAATAAGGGTTTTCAAAAAGCCCTACCTTAAAAATATTCCGCAATAACCGCACCGCCGATTGCTCAAACCTTGCCCGCATAAAGGGTTCGCCATGCTCTTTTACACCCATTTTATAGGCTTCTATCACAGGGCCGGCATCATTATTTCCGCCAAACTGGTCAACCCCGGCCATTAGTATTTTATAGTGACGCTCGGCGACAGTTTTCGTTTCCATACCCCATGATTTCCCGGCGAAAATATCTGGCGTTTTGCCTTCATCGGCAGTAACGCCCCAATCGGTGCAAACTACGCCGTCAAAATGGTATTTGGTGCGAAGCAGGTCCGTGATCAAATATTTGCTGTAGCTGTTGCCGGCATTGCCTTGAGCATCCCGGTTGTACGATATGGTGTAATAAGGCATCACCGCCGACACCATTTTGGTGGGACCGTTTAATTTCAGGGCGCCATCCACAAAAGGCACCAGGTGCTCGTCGAAGTTATTGCCGGGGTATACCGCAAATTTGCCGTAGGCAAAATGCGCATCCCTACCACCTTCTTCGGGGCCGCCGCCCGGCCAGTGTTTCATCATGGCATTAACGCTGTGGTAACCCCAACCGCCTTTTATTTCGGCGGCGCCTGTCGAGGTTTGAAATCCATCAACATAAGCGCGCGCCATATCGGCATCCAGTTGCGGGTCCTCGCCGAAGGTGCCGTTAAAACGGGCCCAGCGTGGCTCTGAGGCCATATCGATTTGAGGCGACAATGCGGTCGAAATACCCAACGCCCTGTATTCCTGTGCGGCGATGCTGCCGAATTGCTGCACCACGGCAGGGTCGAAGGTTGCTGCCAAACCCAATTGATCCGGCCATTGAGAGATTGCGCCGCCTGCCCCGGCAGTGTACTCAAAACCACTATTGGCGCTGTGCCGCGGGTCCGAGCTGTTGTTGGCCGGTATGCCAAAACCTGAGCCCTCCACTAACGCCTGTACGTTGTTGTTCCATCTTGCCGCAACCTCCGGGCTTTTAACCGAAGTGATGAGCACATGGCGCAGGTTATCTTTTATTAAAAAGTCCCGCTGCTGGTCCGTAATGGATGCCGGGTCGATGCCGCCATCGCTAAACTTTTTGCCGCCATAAGTCCCAGAAGCAAAAGCCCCGCCGCCCATCGCCGGTATAGCCTGGTGCGCGCTGTACAGCATCAAGCCTGCTATCTGCTCAATGGTTAGTTTTGATGCCAAATCCTTCGCCCGCTCATCCACCGGCAGTCGCCAGTCTTCATAGTTATCCAGCTTACCATTTTTGTCCAGGTCCTTAAAAGCAAGGCCATCAACCGTCAGTATTTTAACACCCGATTTGGATGAATAGCCCAGCGTGGGCCCGTTTGGGTTTTTAACGATGACGATACCCGAAGTGTCGTCAGCATCGACAAAAGTCGATAATCGCGCTGAGTTGCGTGATATACGGGCTGTCATTGCGCCGAATAAGATCAGCATAAATAAACCGGCAAAAATTGCAGGAATAAGCGGGATACGTTGGTTTATCTTCATAACACAGGTTTAATAAAGAAAAAAGAGGTTAGCCATTGTGTTGGTTTGACACAACGTAAAGTAAAGATATACCTAATGCAATTGAAAACGCAATAGACCGATAATAAAAAATTACCGATAGAAAGGTAGTTTGGGGCGATGAAGATGTCTGAACCGTTGATTAAGCTGATTCGTATGATTCTGCTGATAGGTTAATATCAATCAAATCAGCTTAATCAACGGTTCAGACTACTTCCTTACTGCCTTAAAACTCCCGTTCGGCTGTATAAATGTCGCCTCGGTTATTTTAGCAGCGCCCGACGGACCGAATTGCAGGTAAAACCCGCTTAATATCTTCACGGCAAATTTATCGTTGCCCAGTGCGATCATTTCATAATCAGGCTGACCCGGAACCAATACAAAAAGGGTTTTGCCGTCCTTAACATATACTTTTGCGACCATCCCCGCTAAGTCATAATCGCCGGTATATTTTTGCAGCTCGGCGGTGGTAAGCGCCTTTGCAGCCAATTCTTTGGTGAATACGATCGGTTTTAGCCCATCCTCCAGCTGCCCTTCCAGGCCATCTATATCCCCAGACAGGTTCATCCTGAACTGCAACCGCAGATCAACCTTTTCCGAAGTATCGATACCCTCCTTCGGGTCTTTATTAAATACTTCAAAAATATCGTAGTTGGCATGCCGCAGCCAAATTGTTTGCCTGTTCGTTTTGACAAATAATG
>DASRTD010000026.1:0-18513 GCA_035656115.1 Mucilaginibacter sp. | reverse complement strand
ATCAGTTGTTCAAAGAATGAAAGCAAATCACAACTAAATAATATGGATAATGAAATTTTGATACGTTGTTGCAAATATCAGTTGTTCAAAGAATGAAAGCAAATCACAACTGGAAAATAAAAGACCGCCTGGTAACCCAAGTTGTTGCAAATATCAGTTGTTCAAAGAATGAAAGCAAATCACAACGATGCTGACCCGTATATTTCCGATACATGGGTTGTTGCAAATATCAGTTGTTCAAAGAATGAAAGCAAATCACAACCACAGCAACAACACGGTCATTTTTAAACTGTTGTTGCAAATATCAGTTGTTCAAAGAATGAAAGCAAATCACAACTAATCGGAAAGATTAGGCACACTATCAAATGTTGTTGCAAATATCAGTTGTTCAAAGAATGAAAGCAAATCACAACATCCTCCGTGCCGTAGAAAAATGACGGTGCGTTGTTGCAAATATCAGTTGTTCAAAGAATGAAAGCAAATCACAACACCGTATTGACTGTTTACTGGTATTGGGTCGTTGTTGCAAATATCAGTTGTTCAAAGAATGAAAGCAAATCACAACGATGAGAAAGAAGCTGAATTTAAATACAACGTTGTTGCAAATATCAGTTGTTCAAAGAATGAAAGCAAATCACAACGCGCTTCGCGCGTTGTGATTTGCTTTCATTGAAATAACTATGAGTTAATCTGACAGCTATTACCATAATGAAAAGGCTGGATTTTAAAATCCAGCCTTTTCATTAGCAAGTCGACCCTTAGATAGTCTTAGTGGCTTCTTCCACCTTTTTTATCACAAAAGGATTATTGGAATGACTTTTAACCTCACCGTTCCAGGGCCAACCCCTTTCTTAATTGATGAACTATTTATTATCGTTGCCACATAGCTCCTTTCCTTGTTGTTTATTCAAAAATAATAATTACTTAGCCCGCTTCTTTGTAACTGCAGCCTTGCCCTTTAATTTTTTTAGCTTATCGTTCGCCAACTTACTTTCCTCTGCGGCTTGTTTCGCTTCAAATGCCGCTTCTGACATCGTTTGCTGTTCATCAATATTAGCCTTTGACTTTTTAATATAAAAGTCGGCGTTAGCCGTATAAGCGCTGTCAATATATTTCGCCACATCGGGGTAAAAGCCACGCAGGATAAGAAATTTATTTGTTTCATCAGCCCTGCGGCTATTTTCAATCCATAAGCTTATCGATATGGCGAGCATAACGACGACCGCAAGCCCTAAACCTAAAATTGTCCTGATAACAAACTTTGATTTGGTGTCAAACTGAACATTATACTTGACTGGTATCTCTTTAGGTATGGCATTGATCTTTTCATCAAACCCGTTCAATTGTTTATCAAAACGCTCTAACTGCTTGGTGTTTTCCAATGTCCGCATTTCGGCTGTTTCGGTTACCTTAGCTTCCAATTCGTTTACTTTGGACGGCAGGGCAGCTAAATCAAGTTCCTCAATTTTCGACTGCCTTTTTTCGAGGGTGGTAACTTTTTTAGCCATACTGTCTATAATCTCCTGCTGCACATTATTTTCTTCGTTGGTTTCCATGTCTTTAATATTTTTGTTGTTCATTAATTTGTTAATTACTACCTGCTGATTCCATGACTTTGATCTTGTTCCTCACCCTTTCTCTTTTTGCGCCGGTAAGCGTCATCCGGTTCGGGGGTAATCCCCCCTGGCAACTGTTCAAATAATTGTAAAGCTTCCTGCAAAAAACTGGTCTGCGGCTCTTTGTGAATGATGGTTGGCTCTTTGCCCTGTCGTTCATCAATGACCTGCCTTAACTGATCGGCTAACGTAGCTGGCTTCGCCTGAGTTTGTTGTTGCTGTACCTGCTCCTGTATTGCTTTGCTTAATTTGCCATAGCTTAAACTGCGGTCGATTTCTGAACCTTTAAACTTATACTTGCCCTTACTGAAACTGATACCCTGTATCTCCAAAGTGCCGCTTTTGTATTTAAACTGCATCCCGATACCCTGTTTAGCCAGTTCGTGTTTAAGTTGAACCATATTGCTCACTTTTTTACTGGCTGCTTTTATGGTATCATGCAGTTCATATTTCAGCTTGTCTATCCCTTTTAATTGCGGGCGGTTAACCTTTTGCTTACCCTGTCCGATGTGCATCCCGTGTTTTAAGGTTAGTTCTTTGCTGATCTTAATATTTTTAAGGTGCTGAAAATTGTCGGCTATCGTCTTTCCATTATTATTTACCCGGTTATAAACGATATGTATGTGCGGATGCGCCCGGTCTTTGTGTTTGACAATCAATACCTGTGTGTCCTGTATTTTCATTTTTTGCAGGTACTCTTTGGCTATGCTGACCATTTTTTCGTCGTTCAACTTTTCTTTGTCCTCCGGACTCCAGCTCAAAGCAATATGTCCAACCGCCTGACCTAAACCGGGGTTCATTTTCCGTTGCATATTAAAATCGTCTATGGTGTGCGCAATCTTGTCGATGCGCACGCCATCCGCATAAAGTATGGCCGCATCTTTTTTCAGGATGTTATACTCGATACAGCCGCCGAAGCTTTTGCCGGGTTTAGGTATCTTTCCGATCATCGCTATTGAAATATTTTAATGCCTGGTCAATCTCTACCATCAGCCCATCGCATTTACGGGCAACCGTTAAAAGGCCGTCCCGGTGCGCCAATTTGGTTAGTTGGTTCAAGTTATTGGCCATTCCCGCGAGCATCCGCATGATCTGTAAATCTTCCGGTTTTAACCGGGCGATAACCCGCGTGGCTTTAGCCGCCGCCCTGAACCAATCGCTGATTTTCATACCCGCTTCTTTGGCTCTTGAGGCTATCATAAAATTCTCGGTGGCGGTTAGCCTGACCTTGATATGCACTTCCCGTCTGACGTTAATTTTCGGTCTGCCACCCTTATGTTTCGGTTTGCCTGTAACTGGCATTGCCGTTGTTTTTACTCCTAATTCCATACGCTATAATCTGTCTTTATCAAGCCTATTTTCTGTCTTTCCCTTTTTGCAACCAACGGGCGCAAAAAGCAAGTTTGCCGTTCAGCCGTAGGCTGCAACGGAGTTTTTGGGTACCAAAAACACAAACTTGCTTCCTATCGGCAAATGCCTTTGGTTAACGGCCTCCGGCCGGTATAGACAACTATACAGCTATACCGCAAGCGGTATGCTGTGCCGCCTTTTTACCAAAGCTTCGCTTTGTGTTTTACTCGTTGCCTATCCGATGCTTCGCATCGGAGTTGTCTTCTCTGACCTCATCCGCTGTTGTCTTCCAATGGCTTTTTACTCGCCCTTAACACGATAAACCTAATGCCATGACTATAGGTGAATCCTGCAATTATCATCCTTGTCATGAGCCTTAAATTGACTTGGTTTTCTTTTCGCTAAGGCTAAATTTCGAGGTGGCCTCGTCCTTGATTTCCTCTGCCGTTCTTTTACGGCCAGACTTAATCCATTCAGTCAATTCGGACCGGTAGAAATAAAGGCGCTTCCCGCGCTTATTAACAGGGAGTTCTTTACGGCATACTTTGCTGTAAACGGTCGGGACAGCAAGGTCTAAAAATATTGCAGCCTTGGCAACGGGCATAATTTCGTCCTGCCCCATCGGCTGCTCCTGCCGCTGAAGTAAAAGCTGTTCGATGTTATCCAGCTTATCCTGTATTCTACTTACCGCCTCGGGTAACTGGTCAAATGTGAGTGTGTCTTTCATTGCGCATTAATTTTGTTTAATGCTGCAATTGTAAGTGCTTGTTTTGCAGTGTTACAAGGGGGTAAACCGTAACCCTGCGCTTACCCCCTCATTTTTTTGCTATTTTTTGTTACGGGGAGTAGGCAGGATGAAAAACTGAGCTTCCTTTTGCTCAATTTTCAGGATGGGAGATTTGCATGGACGGGTATTTTCTGACATTAGGCCGGACAAATAACCCTCTGGCAATTCCCTGGGTTCAGACTGTTGGGATAGGTACATGAACTTCGGGGCGATCCATTTTTCCAGGTCGGACTTCCGGCAGCCGACAATCAGGTTAGCATCATAGAGTTGTTTAAAGGCATCGGCCAGTTGGGTTGCAAAGCCACGGAATACCAAAGGGGCAGCGGGTGCCTCATCATATAGTAACAGCTTTTCAAGTGCAGCGTGATCTTCAGGAACAAAATAGGCTTTTAATAAATCAAACAGTTGCACGGCTGCCCCATGTTTAAAGGTCGGATAGTAGCCCACTATTTTTGCAATGGCTGCCTGTTCTTCGCTTAGTTCTGGTTGGTAGGTAGTTTCCTGTACTACTATTGCCGGTTCGTTTACTTCTTTCGCTTCGTTAGTATTTTCGATTTCTGCCGGAGCTTCTTCAACCTTTGCCGCTTCCTGCCCCGGTAGTTGGGCATTCATCCTTTTTTTAAAATCAACCTCGGTTATCTTCGGCTTAATAAAATTTTCTGCAGCATAGATCAGCTCCATTAAAAACTTTTCCCGAAGCTTGACAGAATCGCCCAGGTCTTCCGCAAACTTCGCGGTTACTTCTATATCAGCACTGTCAGATTGCAGATTGTTGACAATAAATAAATATTCAAGTCGGACAGAAATTATAAAGGAGCGGTGATAAACCAAATTCATCTCCGAATAATGCTGGTTGTAATTTGTCCAAAATTCCTTAAAGCGGTTGCGGACTTTAGATAATTCTGCCAGTTGGAGCAAAATAAGGTCTTTGTTTAAGATTAGCAGGTCTAAAAAGGCCATATCTTTTAATACCCTTAGTTCGCTTCTGTAGGAAAAGGAATCGTAATATTGGGTTTCGTAGGTCAGATCATAAGTTTTAACATGCTTCTTTTCATTCGTTCCCCATTCCAGTTGAATATCATCCTCAATAACACGTAGGTCGAATGTTTGGATGCGGATTAGAAATTCTTTTAGATGCTGCATAATTTGGTGGTAATGAAATCAAGCCTTTTACTATAGTCAGATTCCTTTAAAAAACGCAACCATGCGTTTTAAAAGTATAGACAACCCAACTAAAATCAGCTATCATAAGCCTAAAACCTGTATAAAAACAAAGTTATGCAAAATGCCGTTTGTATCTGTTTTGATTTTTTTTCTGCAAATTTTCTGCAAATAAAAAAGCCCCACTTGCCGAAGTGTGGCTAACTTGTTGATTTACAAGCTCCTGAGGCTGGGCTCGAACCAGCGACCCTCTGATTAACAGTCAGATGCTCTAACCGGCTGAGCTACTCAGGAATGCATTTTTCCGGTTGGGGAGTGCAAAAGTATGATTTCTATCTTTATTTCGCAACGCTTGTTTTAAAAAAAGTTGAAATATAATGGCAGCCGCGTAATCTCGCGGGACAAACCTGGTTTATTAATGACCAGGTGGCCCCAATTGTGAGCGTAGACGTTCACAATATGAATGGTTAATTTTGCGACAGATAAAAACTTAAAAATGTCCATCACTACCGAAAACGACAACATTGGTATGCAGCGGGCAAGCAACGCTGTTGCCATAACGCTTAAAACGATGCGCGAGTTTGCCAAACCGGGTCTTTCAACATTGCAGCTTGATACATTCGGCGGCGAATTGCTGGCACAGCTGGGTGCATGTTCGGCGCCCAAATTAACTTATGACTTTCCCGGTTATACCTGTATAAGCATTAATGAAGAAACTGCGCATGGCGTACCATCAGCCGACAAGATCCTGAAAGAAGGCGACCTGGTAAATATTGATGTATCGGCAGAATTAAATGGCTATTGGGCCGACAATGGCGGCTCCTTTGTATTGGGCCGGGATATCCACGGCCATGGCAAACTGGTAGAAACATCCAAAGAGATATTGCGGAAAGCGATCAGCAACATAAAAGGCGGCGTAAGGATAGCGGAGATAGGCAGGCTGATAGAAACTGAAGCCCGAAAAGCCGGCTACACGGTAATAAAAAACCTTACCGGGCACGGCATTGGCCGCAGCCTGCACGAAGAACCGCATGAGATTGCAAACTACCACGACAGGTATAACACCTCGCGTTTTAAAAAGAATTCGGTGGTGGCGATAGAGACATTCATTTCAACACGGTCTACAATTGCCGAAACACAAGCCGACGGCTGGACGCTGAAGGGGAATAAAGGCGGTTTTGTTGCGCAGCACGAGCATACCCTAATGGTAACCGGCGGCCAGCCAGTGATATTTACAGCGGGAAATGGGATTTGGGATTAACCGGCTGACGCATCGTCAAGGCATTTCGGATTGTTGGAGACAAACCAACAACGGCGGGGAAGACCCGCTGCTGTACGACCGGTACGACGAATATGTGCAACAAAAGATCGGCAATGCCGTACAGGCCACCAAAGCCAATGTGCTCATCATCGATAACATCACCTGCATGGGCAGCACAACCCAGCATGCCGGCAGGGCGCTGCCGCTGTGTTTCTGAATTGTTCCACTTCGGACAGCGGGGGGGTGAAATTTGGCACGCTTTTATATTTACAAGCCCATTTTCCTTATAACGCCTCGTAAGGTTGTTGATTAAATAAATTTTTTATTTTTTCTTTGTTATTACAGAATTTTCTGTATATTTGTAATGAATATCACAGACCCCATCATTTGTTTTTAACGTACTTGTCCACAAAAGTTTCATTCTTGTTCGAAGGATCTCACCCAAAAGCATAATCTGCCCCGTTCACTTGGTCAAATAGGGAACCAAAGTGCAATCAATATTGAGTATCCAAATGGGGGATATTTTCAAATTTCCATTTTCCTGCTACAGCCGGATATGATCGAGATAAGCAGGCAATTTAAGTAACTCAATAATCGGCAGGAATCAAACCATAAAAAAATTAAACAATTTTTATGTGTTCATGAATTCCCTAAACTGGAGTTTGAGACGAAGAATATAGCTGAGGATTGCCAAATGGTTGAGAAAGGATGTACTAAGTGTGGCAAGAAAAAAAGTTTGGGTATTTGATGGGGTATTAACAACCGATCATTACAGGCACAAATTAAAAAATAACAAAGAAGCATTAAATAAAATATGAAAGCATCAAACCCTATAATTGCTGTTATCAAAAATACAAATACACCGCAGACCATGTTCGCATATGGCCGACTCGACAGCAGTTAAACCTATTCCCTGTTCTACCTTCACAAAACGTGCCTAAAAACATGGCAGCAAACCTTAACCCTAATCACAGTATATCCTAAGCTTTATAATATCAATAATCATCTATTTTTTAGTTTAAATTCTTAAAAATCAACATCATGAAAAAGATCTCATTAGCAATCTTTTTGGCTATTGTTTTGCAAGCAGCCGGGTACACGTCCGGCATGGCCAAAAGCACTTCCCTTAAAATAAGAGGCAGTAATTCATCCGTTTCAAATGTAAATATTGGAACGAACAAAAATCACTTAGGCGCCAGTTCTTTTAAACCAAATTCCTGGACCGTTGGCGCAATTGCGCGGAAGAAAGAGAATAGGTATTATCTCAAAACTCGTAATTTATTAACCACAGATTCGTCTGTTTATCACTTAGCATCTTTAGCACTATTAAAGGCCTATAACGGTGCAGCGACAACCATTGCGGTTGACGCAAAATTACAGGGCGGCATATTTATATTGCATTCGGGCACAGTTTTAATTGATTCTGGAATTACCTTCCCGTCAGCAATGAGTGGTAAGTATTGGCTCAGGCAAATAGATTACAATTATATTTTACCCGAATGGTTCGGGGCATTAGGAAACGGTGTCCACGATGATGCACGTTATATCAATGAAGCAATTGTTGCTGCACGTAAGGATAGTATTGGCCAGGTTATATTAAGAAATGTTACATACGGGATTGGAAATCATATTCTGATGGAGCAGGGAGTTTCTTTGACGGGATCTCTTCAGGGAGCTACGACAAATAGTGACTCTACACGCACATTAATTCTGGCATTGAGTTCATTGAGTTCCGATGCTATATTATATGATTTTACAGACAGTACATATATCGCACCCATTAATTCAAACCTGTATAACATTAACATAGACATGGCATCCCATGGCGGTTGTGGCGTTCACCTTAAAAATAAAACAACCGGAAACGTATTAAATGGTATTCAAATTGTAAATGTACAGGTTAGCAACAGTACTACTTATGGCTTTTATAATGAATCTAATGTAAATGGTGTCAAATACACAAAATGCTATGCCAATAACAACGGAAATCATGGTTTTAAAATGCTAGGCAGGGACTCTCAAGTTGATTTTTGTGCCGGTTTTAACAATAATGGGGACGGTCTTTACACGAAGGGAAACTCGCAGAGGATCACTAATTGTGACTTTTGGAGCAACTTCTCTACTGATTCTATTTCTTCTGGAAATGGCATCGAAGATGATGGATATTTAAACTTTTACGAAAACGTAGTTTCGAATATTAATGCCAAAAATGGTATTACACTTCCAACAGATCTCATAAAGCCATACTCAGGGTCGGCTTATTTTATTAATTGCCGTGTTTTTGATAATGGCCATGATACGACTAATAAATATTCAGATATATTTATTGGCTCGGATACCGTCCACGTCGGCTCAAACATCGACACAACAGGGAAATCAGTTGTCATAACAAATAGCCAGTTAAGTTATCAGGCTTCTGATGCGTCGAAGAAAGTAGCATATTCTATTTCTACTGACAATATGCCAACACAAATGGTATTGTCTGACAATACTTTTTATACCGGCGGCTTGTTGAGTAATACATCACCAAGTTTATCGACGCTCGTTCAACAATATGCGGTTATGAAAAACAACACGAGAGCTTCATATATTGTAGGGAATACACCTGTAACCTTACCAGCGAACGGAACTAAGCCAACTATAAATCAAGGTTCAATTTTTGTGACAAGTAACACCGCAGCTACAACAATAAGGGGTTTTGTCGGGGGACAGCCAGGGCAACATTTTAAACTCATTATCAATGACGCTTTTACTTCCCTAAATTTCGGCAACGATACGCTCCACTGCGGAAATGTAGCAAATAATAATGCAAGTATCCACTTTGTAAGTGGCGCCATCATAGATTTCACCTGCACGGATGGAACAAATTACTATGGTATTGTATCCACGGACTTAGGGGATAATGTTACTAATACTGCAGGCCTTATACCTGCCACCAATAGTGTAACCAATATAGGCTCATCATCGAGCGGTTTTTTTAGTACATTCTATGGGGCAAATGTGATAAGTAACGGCAATGCGAATTTACAGGCCAACGGAACAGCGAATTCCGTATTGCTAAGGCAAGGCACTACTGCAAGGTTGGAGGTTGCTCCCACTACGGGAAATATAATACTTAATGGAACCGTTGATAGCACCAATTACAGGTTGCAGGTTCCCGGTAGGGTCAAGATACAACAATTTGTCGCTGCAAGTTCAAACGATAGCCTAGTGGCTTTTAATCCTGCAACACATGGGTTAAGAATGACGAAATTAGTAGCAGGGGCGGGAGTAGGACTTACGTATGCTGCCGGATCAATAACACTTGCTTCGGCAAATAATTTAATAGTGGGAACGCCAACAATAGCAGCCGGATCGGGTGCCGGTACAAGTCCGACGGTAAGCGTAACAAGCAATGGAAAAGGGTTAAAAGTAACCATTACCACAGGAACCGGGTCCACAGCAAATGCAACGATTGCTACGGTGACTTTGGCTAATGCATTGCCTTATACGCCATATCCCGTATTTGCACCTGCTAATTCCGCAACGGCATCGTTAAGCGGTGGCACCATGGTTTATATGACAAGTACAGGCTCAACGAATGTGACGATTACGTCTGGGACTACAGCTTTAGCGGCATCCACTACTTATATTTGGAATATAACACTTTAATAAGGTGCAAATGAGAATCTGCAAAAAACGAGCAAATAATTATTCAGCGCATTCTCTGCAAGAGGGGACGTAAAGAAAATCTTCATTATATCTACAAAAGACATTATCCCCCCTGGGCTGACCTTTTTGGTCAGCCCTTGTTTTTGAAAGCAAGGGCTGTTTTGTTAATTTCAGTGTGAAAGAAATTTACCGTTTGGCTAAAATACAAAGTTCAGTGCTACGAGCCGGAACAAATTCTTACAGCCCCCGACGCTGCCGTAGACCTCCCGGCTCATGGCTATTAACCTAAGGGGAGATTTTTTTAAATTTGATAAGTGCAGGAACGTTTGCTGTAGCGGAGGGTACGGTTGCGTTGGTGGGGAGCACTACGACATCAACCTATCCAACACTCCTTGTAATTTGATAACCCCATGCTCCATCTCCTTAAAAGTGAACCCGCTAAACCCAAGTATCAAACCATTGGGATCGCCAAACTTAATGCTATAATGACTAAGGGGCTGTATAATTAATCCTTCTTTCAAGGCCTCGCGTGCCACCGTTTTGGCATTTATGGCGAGGGGCAGTAACGCGATAAAGTGCATCCCGGCTTCAACTGGTACAGCCGTCAAAAGGTCTTTTAAATGCAGGCTGATAAGGCTTGCCAAATCGCTCTGTGCTTTTTTGTATAATAATTTCATCCGCCTGATGTGCCGGCTAAAATGCCCCTGGCTAATAAATTCGCTGATGATGGCTTGGTTAATGATATTGCTTTGACCGTCAATAGCCGATTTTGCAACGGTGAATTGCCGGGCCATCGCTTTTGAGGGAAACACCATATAGCCTAAACGCAGAGCCGGCAATAAAACCTTGCTTAAATTGCCGATGTAAATTACATTCCCGGCGGTGTCCATGCCCTGCAGGGCGGGTATTGGGCGGCTGTTGTAGCGGTACTCACTTTCGTAATCATCTTCGATGATCCATAGCTGGTTGTCGCGGGCCCAGTCCAGCAGTTTTACGCGTTCTTCAAGCGCCAGGGTACTCCCCATGGGGAATTGGTGCGAGGGCGTTACATAGGCGAGCTTTGCCTGGGGGTAATGTTGCATGGCAAAGTCAAGGTCGATACCCCGGTTTGTTACCGGAACGGGGCAGATTTTACCGCCGAAGCGTTTCATTGCCGTTATAGCGCCCTGGTAGCCGGAGTCTTCCATCCAGCATTCATCGTCTTTATGTAATAACATTTTCCGTCCCCGCAGGGTCTACGGCACGGGACCCTGCGCTCTGTGCCCGTCGAACCCCGATCAGCCGAACCAATAATTGCGGCATCATAAATGAAAATTACCGCAAGCCAGTTGGTTTGTGGCTTGTTAAAAGGCCTTAAAATTAAATCCATACCCCTGCCCAAGCCACTTGCAAACTAAATTCCCTTTCTTTTAAAAGTTTGATTTCATTAATTTTGCATCATGGCCACGAAACAGGTATCCGCATTCCGGGGATTAAATATGGAAGACCTGAAACTGAAAGGTTTTAAGATACATGAAATGTCGAAACCCGTAGATCCCTCATTTGCCCATGGCAGGCGTGATTTTTATAAAATGGGCTTAGTTACCGGCAGCATGACCGTTTACTATGGCGATAAGAAATATGAAATTAAGAATACTGTCCTGTTTTTTGTCAACCCCAATGTTCCCCATTCTGTAGTTCGCCATTCTGAAAAGACTACCGGCCATGCCTGCCTTTTTACTGAAGCTTTTTTTACAGGCAGGGGACGTACAGAAATTTTGAAAAGCTCACCCTTGTGCAACGCTGACACCTCCCCCGTAATTCCGCTCAACCCCGAACAGGCCGCGTTTATGGCGGGTCTTTTTCAAAGGATGCAGTCTGTGCACAGCGGCAATTATGATCATAAAGGTGAATTGCTTAGGAACTTCATAGAGCTTATCATTCATGAGGCGCTGAGCATCCAGCCGCCGCAAAATGGACTGCAGTATAAAAATGCAGCTACCAGGGTCACAGATCTTTTTATGGATTTGCTGCAAAGGCAATTCCCAATTGATAGCACCGCGGCGCCGCTCAAATTAAGAACCGCCCAGGATTTCGCCCAAAGCCTCTCCGTACATATAAACTATCTAAACCGCTCCGTAAAAGAAGTTACCGGCAAGCCAACATCTGTACATATAGCCGAACATATTGTAGCAGAAGCGAAAGCCCTTTTACTATACACAGATTGGAGTGTGGCAGACATTGCATACAGCCTGGGTTTTGAATACCCTACCTATTTCAATAACTACTTTAAGCGGCTAACAGGCGTTACCCCAAAAACGATCAGGAAAGAAAAGGTTTGAAAATCATACTTTTTGGTTTGATTGTCTTTAACAGCAGATTCCGCTTTAGCCAGAACTTTGCATCATAAATTTTAAATAAATTATGACAAAAGAAGATCAAAAACGCATCGCCCTCGTCACAGGCGCTAACCAGGGAGTGGGCCTGCAGGTGGCTAAAGAACTCGCGGCAACCGGCATCACGGTGCTGGTGGGCTCGCGCAACTTTGAGCGCGGTGAGGCAGCAGCAAAAGAGATAGGCGCAGGCGCTATCGCATTGCAACTGGATGTGACGGACAGCAAATCTATTGCCACCGCGGCAGCGCACATCCGCAAGGGGTTTGGCCGGCTTGACCTGCTTGTAAACAACGCGGCTATATCGAATACGAGAAAGGGCGACTTATCGCTGGAGGAGTATGGTAAGATAAGCCGCGCCAGCAACGCCCCTCTCGATGAAGTGCGCGCCGTGTGGGAGACCAATGTATTTGGTGTACTCGCCGTTTACCAGGCGATGCTGCCGCTGCTGCGTGAGTCATCGGATGCGCGCATCGTCAATGTGTCAAGCGGCGTCGGTTCACTGGAGTTGAACGCAGACCCGAATGGCCCATATCACAGATCTTTCGGCCCCGTTTACCCTGCATCCAAGACGGCGCTCAACGCTATAACGCTGGCCATGATGGTGGAACTTGAGGGGACTGGAATCAAAGTCAATTTAGTATCTCCCGGCTTCACCAGGACGAACCTTAACGGCTATGCGGGTACGCAATCGGTGGAGGATGGCTCCCGCGAGGTGGTACGCGTGGCCCTGCTCGGCCCTGGTGGCCCCACAGGCACATTCACACGCTGGGAAAACGCAACAATACCCTGGTAATTGCAAAGTCTATGCGTGCTATTAAATCAATTTATTTGACCGGGGTTTAAATTATTAAAAACGTGAAAAAAATTTTAATCACAGGCGCTACCGGAAAGGTAGGCAGCAGGTTTGTTCCGCGCATGTTAGCAAAGGGCTACGACGTAAGTATCCTGGTGCGTGATGCAGCGAAAGCATCAGCATTGGTTGAACTCGGCGCCAGGGCTATTATCGGGGATTTATACAATGCTGATACTTTGCCGCCCGCAGTTGAAGGTATAGATGCAGTGATACACCTGGCTGCACTTTTCCGAACCTTTACTGATAATGAAGGCATTGTAAAGACAAATCATGCAGGAACCGCAGCGCTTGCAAATGCATCAATTGCAGCGGGTGTAAAAAGATTTATTTTTGTGAGCACCAGCAATGTTTATGGATCAGGCTACCAACATCCTGCGAGGGAAGATGATCTGGTTAACATCAATGATCCCAGGGCATACTCGTCCAGCAAAATTGCAGCGGAGCAGGAACTCCTTTCGCTTCATAAAAACAAAGGTTTTGATGTACGTGTACTGCGTTCAGGTTTTGTATATGGAGATAGAGATCCTCATATAGAAGAGATCATACCGCTGCTGAAAAAAATGAAACGTCACTCCGGGTCAAGAATGCATATGGTCCATCACCTGGATGTTGCCCAGGCCCTAACTTTACTGCTTCATACCGACGGACTAAATGGAGAAATATTCAATATTGCAGATGATGCGCCTATTACCTTGTATGAGCTTGCAGGTTCTTTTGGTCGCGCAGCTGATACATTTGACCCGGTCGAAGGCGCACTAAATGATCCATTTGAAGGCATAATGGACATTTCAAAACTCAGGAACAAGACTGGCTTCAGGCCACTTGTGCCAAGCTATTATGTAGCGCGTGATTTGGATATTTTGTAAAATAAATTGAGTTTTTGTCTCCGCAGATTCTGTGATAGTCTCAAAGCCCGCAATTCCCTTGTTCGGGAGCAGTTAACAGCGACTCAATATTTTCTTACCCTTCGGCGGGTATGCCTTATCCTCACAATTCTGATCGTATTTTTTGTATTTCGATAGGAGATTCGGTAAAGGTCAACTTCAAAGGCGCGATATGTTCCGTCGTTGTTTTTACGGTATTTGTCCAAAGGATAAACTAAAGGATTTTCAGAGAGGTTTCGAATCCTGGAAAGAATGTCACGTTCTACTTCTTCAGCGTAGGTGTCAAAGCCAGTTTCTTCTATAAATAGGATCGCGTCAACCAATTGCTGAATGGCGGCTTTATTCCATTTTAATCACCATTGAGCTTTTTTCGTCTTTCGGCGAACATTAGTTCTACCTCATCATGGGTTAAATAATTTCCTGCCTCAATTTCAGCTTCTGCCTCATCTATCTCTTTATTATATTGATCTATAAAAGCTTCGGTATCATCAATGTCTGCTTTGTAATCATATTTCATGCTGTCCAAAAAGGCTATCAAAGTCTTTTCTTCCTGTTCACTGTGTGGATTTACCAGTATGCTCATGTACAAATTTAGGAAATTTAAAATTTGAGCGCAACAATGAATTTTCGGGGCAGGTTGGCGTCATGTGCCAAGACATTCTGAAATCATGTGGAACACCTGACCCGGCGATAAAATATCAAAAAAAAATGAAAAAAAATTTGCGCAGTCAAATAACTGCATTATTTTTGCAGTCAAATAACTGCACAAAATGGAAATTCGTAGAGATGTATTTCAAGCCATAGCGGATCCAACACGTAGGGCCATACTTGCTTTGGTGGCCTTACAGGCCATGACACCTGGTGCAATTGCCGAAAACTTTAATTCGGCCCGGCAAACGATCTCGAAGCACATTCAAATTTTAAACGAATGTGACTTGCTGAAGCAGACCCAATCGGGCAGGGAAATTTACTATCACTTTAACCCCAATAAGATGAAAGAAGTAGCCGATTGGCTGGAGCCGTACCGCAAAATGTGGGAGGGGAGGCTCGCCGCAATGGATGAACTGCTGAATGAAATGCAGGCAAAAAAACAGGATCAAAAAAATAGTGAATAACCGATAAAAAATTAAATGAGATGAACACGCCAATTTATCCTTGCTTATGGTTTGATGGTCAGGCCAGGGCAGCAGCAGATTTTTACTGCGCTATTTTTCCAGGTTCAAAAATTATCAACGATTCCGGGATGGTTGTAAATTTTGAATTGAACGGACAATTCTTTATGGGCTTAAACGGTGGCCCTAACGATAAATTTAACGAAGCTGTTTCCTTTGTTATCCCCTGTAAGGACCAGGCTGAAATTGACCATTACTGGTACAAGCTGATTGCAGATGGGGGTGAGGAAAGCATGTGCGGATGGTGTAAAGACAAGTTTGGCTTATCATGGCAGGTAATACCGGCAATATTGGGCGAACTCATGTCGAATCCCGCAAAGAGTCAGCGTGTGGTGCAGGCATTTATGAAAATGCGGAAATTTGATATAGAGGCGCTGCAAAATGCATAGGGACAAATTATAGCATTAAACAATCATGGCTAAGCAAATAGAGGTTACAAAAACATTTTACGCCCCGGTTGAAATGGTTTGGCAGGTTTGGGTAGACCCTGAACTGGTTAAGCGCTGGTGGGGACCAAAATATTTTACATCGCCTGTGGCAAAAATGGATTTCAGGGAAGGGGGCCGGTCCATCGTAAGTATGCAGGGCCCAAAAGAAATGGGCGGGCAGGAGTTTTATTCCGTTTGGCAATATGTAAAAATTACCCCGCTAAGCACCATTGAGTTTATTCAAAGCTTATCCGACGAAGACGGCAATAAAATTGACCCTACAACGGTAGGTATGCCGCCCGATTTCCCGGCAGACATTAGAACCGTAGTCACTTTCAAAGCAATTGCGGAGGGTAAAACAGAAATGACCGTTACCGAATACGCTGAATTTGGCTCGATAAGCAACTTTGCACAAATCGGGCTTGAGCAAAGCATGGAGAAGATGACGGTTATTTTTTAGTTAGGCATAAAACAGAACGGAAAACTGCGATCCCTGCCCGCTAGGTCAAGCGTCCACGATCGATCTTCAAGCATGATCGGCGTCCACGCTGATCATACTTACATGGTCTTTCAGTGTGGTGGTCGAGTTTAGTGAATAATTGCAAAACCCTGGTAAATATTTTAGGGTGGACGCTGAAAACTGTTTAAAGTCATCAAGTGACTACACTGACTTGGCGGCGGGCATGAGCGCTGATAAAGGTTTATAGGGCAAGCGGAACACTTGTGACCTGGCGGGGTGGGATAATGAGCACTTTCAAAGTTCCTTTCGCTACTCGTTTCCTTCGTCCGGTAAATTTTCTATTTCGTCAAGCGAATTATCCAAAATAATAAAGTGCATATTAATATTCAGTATTGTTTTGTAAGCTATGCTGAAAATATCACCGGGAATTTCATAAGGTTCTGCAGTTCCCTTCTTGCTCAAAAAATCACGTTTAAGCGTATCCTTCAGATAAACTCTTTCCAGCTCTCCATTGGTAAAATCGAAATTGATTAAATAACCCGAATAAATTACTGTGCCTTCTTTAGTGTCTGCAACAACATCAATAAAAATAAGGTCGGGTTCTTTTATGCCGCTATAATAGCCATTAAACACATACCACCATTTATTGTACAGGTTTAATAAGGGATGTTTGGCGTGCCAGCCCGTCCAGATTAAGACTTGCCGGAACAATCTCCCGAGTATCATCATGATCGCGACCAGGCATAAATTATAAAGAGCAAAATCCGAAAGAGCATCGTGAAATTCCTTGTTGGAGATTTTATTTTCCAGGTCTTTTAACTCACCTCCTAATAGTTTAATGATAATGTCGAACCGAATTTCATTGGTAATAATGCGCGAAGCAAGCGCATGGATGAACAACGAGAAAACAGCCGCACCCAAAATGCCTTCGAACAAGGAGAATTTTGGGATAGCCCTTGGATACTTACCTAAATAAAAAGCGAGATAAAAAATGATCGGCGGAATAAGTAATATGGAAATAATTACCGCGCTGAGTGCAATGTTCATTTAACCTGAACACCATTTTGAGCAACACTCCTGGCTGATACAGATTTTTTTCCGATAGTTATGACTAACCCTTCTTTTGAAAAAAGCCCCCGCCCTTTGGAAGCGATTTTTCTTGCCAATTCCATGGAAGAATACCCTTTGCTCAAAAAAGCCCGCCCTTTGGATGATAATTTTACGTTTGTCATGGTTTGTTACGATAGTAAAGGTACGACAATATTATTTTGTTTGCAAATCTTTTTAGCATCCGCCATGCCGCCCCAAGTTGTGCATGTATTTATTAGTACGCTCGACTTGCCGTTGGGCCCACAGTTCCGATTTGTACAATTTTAAAGTTCATCATCGCAATAGTTTTGTAAAAAATTATTTAACGATGAAAAGGAACAACATTTTTCGAACGGTGCTATTGTTTGCAATGACCTGTTTGTTTTGCAATTGCAACAAGCAGCAAATAGACGAAAAGTCGAACCTGGACGAGGCAAAAAAAGCGATCGCCGAAAGTAATGCTGTTTATTTCCAGGCATTCATAAAAGGGGATTCATCCATATTTATTGACCGCTACGCGAAGGACTGCTGGATAATGCCGCCAAACGCGCCGATACTACGCGGATCAGATGCGCCACTCAGGTTTTTCAAAACTGCGTACAATAAGTTTGGGCTGAGAAACGGGAAATTTATTACCATTGACGTATTCGGCGACGGGAAAGAATTTGTAACTGAAGTTGGATATTGGCAGTCGTTTGACATTCATAACACCCTGTTTGATAACGGCAAATTTGTTGTATTGTGGAAAAAGACGCCTGGCGGTTGGAAGATGTTCAGGGACTCGTTTAGCAGCGACCGGGATAAAAAGCAATAAAAAGCCAGGTTAAAACCGTAATTTTACACAAATGGAATTTAAGCATTTTCAGCCCTCCGCTATTTTAAGGCCCTACATAAGGCATTACTATATCTTCGAGTCGGATGCCGATGTTGAGTTTGAAGATACCGTATTCCCGAGCGGCGATATGGAGGTGATCTTTAACCTTGGTGAAGGCACGTGGGAAGCATCGGTAGACAATAAATTCCATAAAACACCTAAAATAGAATTGTGGGGGCAAATCACCAAACCATTGGCCATTCGCTCAAAAGGGCGGCATACCATGCTCGGCATTAAATTCTTCACACATTCGGCCGCTTATTTTTTTAATGATGAGATGGGCCTTTTCAACGACCGGATCACCGATTTTGGAGATGTGATCGGCAGCTCTGCGAAGGCTTTGCATACGCAGCTTCTCGAAGCCGGCGACCCGAACAAAAGAATAGCACTTATCGAAACCTTTTTACTTAAGAGGTTAATTGCCAACGAAAAAAAATCATTCAAAATTGATAAGGTTGGCGATATTTTAACAAGTATTAAAAAGGACCCCACCGAAAACAACCTGGGCAAAATCGCCTCGCGGCATAATATTACCCCCCGTTACCTGCATAA
>DASRTD010000025.1:0-11217 GCA_035656115.1 Mucilaginibacter sp. | reverse complement strand
TGGTAATGTAAATTAGTTTCTTCAAATTCCGCAATCTTATGCAGTACGGCTGATTTTAGCTATTTTAACCTCCCAAATAAATCTCTCATGAAAACCCTGACCCTCGCAATCATTTTAATGGCTGTAAGCACCTTTTGCCTTGCACAAAATAATCCGCCTCCGCCAACGCAAGGCCCACCGCCAACCATAGACGAATTAAGAGTAGGGGGTCCGGTTGACGGCCTTGGTAAACGTACGGCCCTCATCAGTTTGGTTCACCTTGCCGACTCAGCAATCGTTTTTAAACAGGTAGCGGATGTGAATGGATTACCCGATTTTTATGCCACCGACAAGTATAATACTTCGGTGGAGATCACTGGAAAAGAGGATAGCCTGGTGATGATACAGTGGACTTTCAGGATGATCTTCAACAACGGGGCAGCGACACACGAAGAGATCGGCAGGATGGGTTACTTCGCGGGACTGATAGGCGGCAAAGAAGGATATGATTGGTTTTCAAATATTTATTTAAACTTTAAGGATAAACCGCTCAGCGACTACACTGAAACCAAACAGCTTTTTTGAAACGGTTTGCCGAGTTTAAATACCTGCCACAAGAGAAAAAAATGACGCTGACGATAACCGTAAAAAATGGCAAGCAATAGGCGGACCGGACTATCAGTTAAACGTCCACCCTGCTATTCTTAGCTGGGCTTTCCTGGAATTTATAGCCCCAAACTATAGCCACTAAGATGGCGGCTAGCATTGTAAGCTCCCAATCAACCATGATACTGGGGTCAAGTAAAAAAGCCGTTGATATCACACAACCCCAATTTTGACAGAACAAGACTTTCATTAATGCGGCGTTGACAAGAAATAATAGCAAAATTGCGACGATGGAAATTATTATTTTTTTAAAATACCAGCGATTACATAACCGGAAAGCTATTGCCGCTCCCAACCAAAAAATAAAAAAAGCAGGAATTGCCGGACTTAATAAAACTAGACCAAACAATATTTCTTCCGCAATATCCTGAAGAGGTTTGTTAAAATCCCGATCTACAAAAAATGATACCAACTCAATTAAAAGGTATATGGCCATCATTGTGAACCATACCTTCAGGGAATATTTTAGCGCCGGGTTCTTCATAATATCTCAGAAAATAAATATAAACCAAATTTTCCAGTAATGGCTTTCAAGCCTCATCTGAACGCCAGTCAGTCGATTTCATATTTACCATCTAAAAAGGCTTCCCAAAATTCATTAAACTTGTATCATCTCAAATTACGTTCACCTAAACGCGGGAGACGCAAAATATTGCGTCTCTACAAAAACACGATTTGCCCCGGATTTTAGGGCCCAATCACCCCAACCTTCCAACATTTCAACCTTCCAACATTCCAACTCCCCAACAAAGCCAAAAAACTTCACCCATCCCCTTGAAAATCACAAAATAAGTCCGTACTTTTGCAGTCCCTAAAACTGCCCATCAATGAAGGTGGGTTGAAGGGATAAAAAAGTAAAACAAAAAAGGAAGTAATGCCTACTATTCAACAATTAGTTAGAAAAGGTAGAGTAGCTCTGGTTGACAAGAGTAAGTCGCCGGCGTTGGACAGCTGTCCACAGCGAAGAGGCGTGTGCACCCGTGTGTACACCACTACCCCTAAAAAACCAAACTCAGCCATGCGCAAGGTTGCCCGTGTGCGCTTAACCAACGGTAAAGAAGTGAATGCCTATATCCCCGGAGAAGGCCACAACCTGCAGGAACACTCCATCGTGTTAATCCGCGGCGGACGTGTGAAGGATTTACCAGGTGTACGTTACCACATCATCCGTGGTGCATTGGATACATCAGGTGTTGCCGGTCGTAACCAGCGTCGTAGTAAATATGGTACCAAACGGCCGAAACCAGGACAGGCAGCTGCTGCCGGTAAAGGTGCGCCAGCTAAAGGTAAAAAGAAATAATTAAGGAGGATAGAAAGCAATGAGAAAGTCAAAACCCAAAAAGAGAATTATCCTTCCTGATCCAAAGTTCAATGACACTTTGGTAACAAGGTTTGTAAACAACATGATGTACGACGGTAAAAAATCTACCGCATACTCAATATTCTATAACGCCGTTGAAATTGTTGAAACCAAAACAAAAGAAAGCGGCCTGGATACCTGGAAAAAAGCGTTGAACAACGTAATGCCCTCGGTTGAAGTAAAAAGCCGCCGTGTTGGTGGTGCAAACTTCCAGGTGCCGACAGAAGTTCGTCCCGAGCGTAAAATTGCTTTGGGTATGAAATGGCTCATCAGCTATGCCCGCCGCCGTGGTGAAAAAACCATGCAGGAAAAGTTGGCCGGCGAGATTATCTCGGCTTCCAAAGGCGAAGGCGCTGCTGTGAAGAAGAAAGAAGACACGCACAAAATGGCTGAAGCTAATAAAGCGTTCTCGCACTTCCGGTTCTAGTTAGTGATTGAGTGAACCCGCCTGCCGGCAGGCAGGTTAGTGAATTAGTGATTTGGTAACATTATGCTAATCGGTAATTCGTTATTTCGCTCTTTCATTCAAATGGTTAGTTTTTTGGTGAACAAAGAACCTGCAGGTTAAAAAACTCACTAATTCACTAACTCACTAATTCACTAAATAATATGTCAAGAGATCTTAGATATACAAGAAATATAGGTATTGCCGCGCACATTGATGCGGGGAAAACAACGACGACGGAGCGTATCCTTTATTATTCGGGCTTTAGCCATAAAATAGGCGAAGTGCACGAAGGGGCCGCTACTATGGACTGGATGGCGCAGGAGCAGGAGCGTGGGATCACCATCACTTCGGCCGCTACTACCATCGACTGGAAATACCGCGGTAAAAGCTACCACATCAACATTATCGATACACCGGGACACGTGGACTTTACCGTTGAGGTAAACCGCTCGTTACGCGTATTGGATGGTTTGGTGTTCCTGTTTTCGGCAGTTGACGGCGTTGAGCCGCAATCCGAAACAAACTGGAGGCTTGCCAACAACTATAACGTTGCCCGCATCGGTTTCGTCAATAAAATGGACCGCTCAGGCGCCGACTTTTTAAATGTTGTAAAACAGGTAAAAACGATGCTGGGCAGCAACGCCATCCCTTTACAGTTACCGCTTGGCGCCGAAGAACACTTTAAAGGCGTTATCGACCTGATCAACTGGAAAGGTATTGTTTGGAATGAGCACGATAAAGGGATGACCTTTACCGAAGTGCCTATCCCGGCCGATATGATAGAAGAAGCTACCGAGTGGAGGGAAAAATTGCTGGAATCGGTTGCCGAATATGATGAAGGCCTGATGGAGAAATTTTTTGACGCCCCGGAAACCATCACCGAACGCGAAGTTCTTGACGCTTTACGCCAGGCGGTTCTGGATGCCAAAATCGTTCCGATGGTATGCGGTTCTTCGTTCAAAAACAAGGGCGTGCAAACCATGCTGGATTATGTGATGGAGCTGCTGCCTTCGCCTTTGGATAATAAAGGCATTGTTGGCCATAACCCTGAAACCGGCGAAGAAGTGATCCGTAAACCGGATGTTAAAGAACCGTTTTCGGCGTTAGCATTTAAAATCGCCACTGACCCCTTTGTGGGCCGCTTGTGTTTTATCCGAGTATATTCAGGTAACCTGGAAGCAGGCTCGTATGTATATAACATGCGGTCGGAGAATAAGGAGCGCATTTCGCGTATCTTCCAGATGCACGCCAACAAGCAAAACCCTATCCCAAATGTTGGGGCGGGTGATATTGCAGCGGTAGTAGGCTTTAAGGATATAAAAACAGGCGATACCCTTTGCGACGAGAAATACCCGATCGTGCTGGAATCGATGAATTTCCCTGAGCCGGTTATCGGTTTGGCCATCGAGCCTAAAACACAGGCCGACGTGGATAAATTGGGTATGGCTTTGGGTAAATTATCCGAAGAGGATCCAACCTTCCGTGTAAAAACAGATGAAGAAACCGGTCAAACCGTTATTTCGGGCATGGGCGAGCTTCACCTGGATATCATCATGGACCGTTTGAAACGTGAGTTTAAGGTGGAGGTGAACCAGGGTGCGCCGCAGGTTGCTTATAAAGAAGCGATCACAGGTACTACCCAGCACCGCGAAACTTATAAGAAACAAACCGGTGGCCGTGGTAAATTTGCCGATATACAGGTTATTATTTCCCCTGCCGACGAAGGCAAACCAGGCCTGGAGTTTCTGAACGAAATTACCGGCGGCGCCATCCCGCGCGAGTTTATACCATCTGTTGAAAAAGGCTTTAAAGCCGCAATGGACAATGGCGTACTGGCGGGTTATCCTTTACAGGATTTGAAGGTAAGGTTAATTGACGGATCGTTCCACGCGGTCGATTCGGACTCTTTATCTTTCGAGATTTGCGCCCGCAGCTGTTACCGCGAAGCATTGCCAAAATGTAAGCCGATCATACTGGAGCCGATAATGAAGATAGAGATATTGACCCCTGAAGAAAACATGGGTGATGTTATCGGCGATATGAACCGTCGCCGCGGCCAGCTTTTAGGCATGGATTCGCGCGCAGGTTCGCAGGTAATTAAGGCTACCGTGCCGCTTTCAGAAATGTTTGGTTATGTAACGCAGTTGCGTACCATTACCTCGGGCCGTGCAACCTCAACCATGGAGTTTGACCACTATGCCGAAGCGCCGCGTAACGTACAGGACGAAATAATTGCCAAAGCAAGAGGGAAGAGGGAGAAAGGTAACCAATAACTTGGGATTGCACCGATTTGAAGAGTGATTTCACCGATTTAATTAGTATAATCACTCAAAACATCGGTGAAATCATTAAAAATTAAAAATCGGTGAAATCACTTCAAAATCGGTGAAATCCCAAAAAATAAAAATAAAAATAGTAATCAACCTGGTCGAACATAGTTAATAGCTCTTATGACGATCGGCAATTAAAAATCGGTGAAATCATCAATAAATCGGTGAAATCCCAAAAACAAAAAACAAACAAAATGAGCCAAAGAATCAGGATCAAACTAAAATCGTACGATTACAACCTGGTCGACAAGTCGGCCGAGAAGATCGTAAAAACAGTAAAGCCTACGGGCGCTGTAGTTAGCGGACCACTGCCGCTGCCAACTGAAAAGAAAGTGTTCACCGTTTTGCGTTCACCGCACGTGAACAAAAAAGCGCGCGAGCAATTCCAGTTATGCTCTTACAAAAGGCTGCTGGACATTTACAGCTCCAACTCAAAAACAGTTGACGCGCTGATGAAACTTGAATTGCCCAGCGGCGTTGAAGTTGAGATCAAAGTGTGATAGTACCGGAAGATCGGACAATATTGAAAAAAGCCATTCGCGTTGCGGGTGGCTTTTTTTGTTAAGAAAAGTTATGGAATAAGTAGTGATTTCGCATCGTATCTTTATTAATGTTGTTTGACAACATTATCGTGCTATTATTTGATATAATAATCCTTGCGCGAATTGATTTCTATTTAAAAATGAAAAGAATCGTTTTATTCATCCTCTTCCTTTTTTTCCTTACCAAGGCTATTGGCCAAACTGTTCATGAGAAGGATTATCGGTCCGTTACAGAAGCTATTAAGGACTCTGATGAAGTTAGAAAACTTACTTTATCAGGGGACAGCCTGAATAAATTCTCTGAAAGAATACTAAAATTGAGAAACCTCGAAGAAATAGCTTTGGAATCAAGCGATAATTTTGACGTCAACTACGCTATATCAATTTTAGTCAAGCTGAAAAATCTCAAAAAACTATGGATTTCTGATATAAAGATTTCAAGCTTTAACAAAATAGGTGATTTAAAAAATCTTGAAGAACTCGATTTAGATAATGTAGGGTTTATGATCTTACCCGCTGAAATATCTAATTTGAGAAGATTACGGGAAATTAATTTGGAAGAAAACCCTCAATTAAATATAACTCAGGTTTGTAATGTCTTATCAAATATCCAAACATTAAAAGTATTATGGTTAGGACAAAATAAGTTGTCTACTTTACCTACCGAAATAACTAAGTTAAAGTCGCTGGAAGATTTATGGCTGGAGGAAAATGAATTTTCAGAAATACCTGCGTCAGTTAAAAAATTAAAAATCAAGTATCTAAGTTTTTTTGATAATAAGTTAAAATCCCTTAATTTAAAAAAGGGCGATTTGAGAAATTTAAATAACATCAACCTTTGTTACAATAACTTTAAAGTGTTTCCAGCTATCGAGCTTAGTTTGTTGCCAAATCTGGATACAATAAAAATGTGGTATGCCCACGTGAAATACATTCCTACACAAATTGCGAAAATAAAAAAGCTGAAGTCCCTTAACTTAGAAAATAATTCCATCGCTAAACTTCCAACTGAAATGGTTAAATTAAAGAATCTTAGTGTTTTAGAATTAAGTCAGAATAACCTGAGTACCGACGGCGTAAAATGCGTCTATAAATTGCAAAACCTAACGAAGCTTGATATTAGTAAGAATAATATAACAAAAATATCACCCGAAATTGAAAAATTAAGAGCGCTTAAAGAGTTAGATATATGCGAAAACCCAATAACTGAAATACCTCAATCATGTTACAACTTACAGAAGTTAACGAAAGTTCAACTTGGTTATTACAAGCGATTTGATTGGGCTGCAGCAATATCTATTTTGGGGAAACTACCCAATTTAAACTACGTTGGTTTATTTAAAATGAACCTTTCAAAAATGCCCGATGGATTTGAAAAGCTAGGTTCAGTAAGAGAATTCTGGATGAACTGGAACATTTTTGACAATCAAGAAAAAGCACGAATAAAAAAAATGCTTCCCAATGCAGAATTTAAATTCGAGTAATGAATGTGTCTTCAATAACGAAATACAAAAGGACATCTATCTGATTTACAGCCTATAATTCAAATTAAACCGACTGGCAAAAAATAGATGTCATTGTTATTTGTTAAATAAAAAGGATTTTTATATTTGATATATGGCAACTTATATAATAAATCCTACTAATGAGCAAGAAAAGATTTTAGAAGTTTTCCTCGAATCTTTGAAAATCCCTTTTATAAAGGATGATGACGACCCATTACCACAACACGTACTTGACGGGATCGCCCGGGGACAGGCAGATATCGAAGCAGGCCGGTTTATAACCTATGAAGAATTTAAGCGCCGTTTTCCATCCCGATGATTTGTAACTGTCTTCCATAGTGCATAATCGGAGCACTTTTTTCCTTTTTTTAAATCCTAACTTTATTTCCTATATTTGTGTAAATAAACTTAGTGTAGTTTTTACACTAAGTTATCAGGGTTTATTATGGATACAACTGCAAAACCCGCCATTGCACGCAAAACCGTCCTCCGCATTGCGGTGGGGGCAATGTTTTTTATGGCCGGCTTGTGTTTTGCCGGCTGGGCTTCACGTATCCCGGATATTCAGCAAAAACTTGGGCTTAACAAGGCGGAGTTAGGCGCGGTATTGTTTTCTCTTCCGGTCGGGTTAATGATTTCTTTGCCTTTTGCGGGCTGGATAATCACCAAAATTGGTAGCAAAAGGGTGGTCATTGGCGCTATGATCGCCGACGGCATTTTTTTGACCTGCCTGGCGCTCGCTCAAAGCACCGTTGAACTGGTTATTGCCCTAATATGCTTCGGCTTTGCGGGAAACACCATGAATATATCCGTCAACACGCAGGCAGTAACAGCCGAAGGAATGCACGACAAGCCCATTATGGCGTCATTTCACGGTTTGTGGAGCCTAGCGGGATTTGTTGGTGGCGCGATAGGGCTCGTTATGACGGCATTTCACGTGCAGCCGTTTTATCATTTCCTGCTGATGCTGATTTTGCTCATTCCCATAGTAGCCATTGTTTCAAAATATCTTAACGACGACAGCGGCGCGCCAAAAATGGCCGAAACAGATAAACTACCGCTTCGCGAACTACTCAAGCTTATTTTGCCGCTCTTAACGCTTGGCGGCATCGCCTTTTGTTCCATGATCTGCGAAGGCTCTATGTTCGACTGGAGCGTGATGTACTTTAAAGAAGTGGTAAAAACCGCCGAAAAACTACAGGTTATGGGCTTCACAGCCTTTATGCTTACCATGGCGCTTGGCCGTTTTTTTGCCGACTCATTTTCGCATCGTTTCGGCTTGAAGCGCACCTTGCAGGTAAGTGGCGCCATTACAGTCACCGGTCTAACAATAGCTGTGTTATTCCCCTATCTTCTAACAGCAACGCTGGGTTTTATGCTTGTAGGTGTTGGGGTTTCATCAGTGGTGCCCATGGTGTACAGCGCCGCCGGCAAATCAAAGATCATGTCTGCGGGCCTGGCGCTTACAGCAGTTTCAACGGTCGGTTTTGCCGGTTTTTTTGTTGGGCCGCCGGTAATCGGTTTTATTGCTAAGCTGGTCAGCTTACGCGCGTCGTTTATTTTTGTGGCTTTTATGGGCACACTGGTGGTGTTATTTTCCAGCCGCGCAAAACTGGACCACTGATGATCTTTAATTCCCTATCCCGATAAAAATCCCAATATCTAAAAATGTCTTTCCTAACCCGGGAATGCCAAAAACCTGCCTACTTTTAAAATACGACTCTTTGCCCGATCCCTTGTAATATCCGTATTCCCAGTCCCCGCCCCATGGCTCGGCTCCAAAATCAACGTAAAACCCGGAATTATGGGAAATGGCATTTTTTCCTTTACCTGTCGTGAAATGCAATTTATTTAAATAATTCCTGCTTGATAAACCAAGATAAGTTGCATTATAATGCAGTTGCAGTTGCTGGCCTTGCTGATCGGGCGAGGGTGTATAGTTTAAGGGTGAAATGTTAGTATAAATAGCTTCAAATGCGCCGGCCTCGATATTTAAGAATGAAGATACAGGGCTTTGTAAACCTGTCAATCTTCTTCCGAAATAGAAAGAATAAATTCCATACGGATAAGGGGCATTTGCATGAATGCCAAAATCATATGCCTTTGAAACAAAACTTATATCCAGGTGGCCGCTCATTACATATCCTTCATGCAGGTTGTAATTTAATTTTGTCCATGAATCAAAGGTCGGATTGTTGATAAATGTTTCGTCGGTCCCCATTGAAAGGATGAGCACCCGCTCCTCCGTGCCCTTCAAATTAACCTGGCACAGCGAATTTTTATAAGTTAAGCCCAGCAAAACCAGGATCAGGATTTTTTTCATATAACGGTTGCTTAGCCCGGGCTTAAAGCTATAAAACCGAAATTAGAAGCTGATTACAAAGCAATTAAAAGTAAATTAGATTTGCACCGACATAATTCAAAATGCCTAATTGTAATTTAAAAAACGTGTACGCAATGTTTAGCCTTCGATCAAATCCTGTTAAAATAATCGCCATCCTTTACAAGATCGCTATCTTCCCGACTTTTCTGACTTCCGACTTTTTTCCCCATCTTGCATACGTAAACCAAAGTTGTGAACGGCAAGATCAAACTACTTAAACAAAAGCGCGAAGAAGCTCTTTTGGGCGGCGGTAAGGCGCGTATTGAAAGTCAGCATAAAAAGGGAAAGCTTACGGCAAGGGAGCGCCTGCATTTTTTGATGGATGAAGGCTCATTCCAGGAGATCGGGATGCTGGTGGCGCACCGTTCTACCGATTTCGGGATGGAAAAGGAAAAATATCCCGGCGACGGCGTGGTAACCGGCTATGGAACAATCAATGGCCGGTTGGTTTATGTTTTTTCGCAGGACTTTACTGTTTTTGGTGGTTCGCTTTCGGAAACACATGCCGAAAAGATCTGCAAAATAATGGACCTGGCGATGAAGAACGGCGCTCCTGTTGTCGGGCTCAATGACTCTGGCGGCGCGCGGATACAGGAAGGCGTGGTTTCCCTTGGCGGATATGCAGACATCTTTTACCGCAATACCATGGCGTCGGGCGTAGTTCCGCAAATTTCGGCCATTATGGGCCCCTGCGCAGGCGGAGCGGTTTACTCGCCGGCAATAACGGATTTTATATTGATGGTTGAAAACACCTCGTATATGTTTGTAACCGGGCCAAACGTGGTGAGGACGGTTACCCACGAGGAAGTGACCTCCGAAGAGTTAGGCGGCGCTGATACCCATGCTACAAAATCCGGTGTAACGCATTTTGCATGCACAAATGAGATCGATGCGATTCAGCACGTGAAAAAACTACTGAGTTACATGCCGCAAAATTGCGAGGATACTGCACCGTCACTACCTTACGAGACCAAAAATGAATTGCGCCCCGGCCTGGATACGATAATGCCGGAAAACGCCTCGCAGCCCTATGATATGCGGGATGTTATTAACCAGGTAATTGACGAAGGGACATTTTTAGAGGTACATAAAGATTTTGCGGAAAATATTGTCGTGGGATTTGGCCGCATTGCGGGTCGGAGTATCGGTATCGTGGCTAATCAGCCCGCGTTTTTGGCGGGCGTGCTGGATATTCATTCCTCCATCAAAGGCGCACGGTTTGTGCGTTTTTGCGATAGTTTCAATATTCCCCTGCTGGTTTTTGAGGATGTGCCCGGCTTTCTGCCCGGTACCGACCAGGAATGGAACGCCATCATTACGAACGGCGCAAAACTGCTGTTCGCGTTTTGCGAGGCCACCGTTCCGCGGATAACCGTTATTACCCGCAAGGCTTATGGCGGCGCCTATGACGTAATGAACTCAAAACATATCGGCGCCGACATGAACTATGCCTGGCCCTCGGCGGAGATCGCTGTAATGGGCGCCAAGGGTGCCGCGGAAATTATTTTTAAACGCGAAATCAATTCAGCCCAAGACAAAGACGCCAAATGGAAGGAGATGGAAGTGCAGTACTCCGACATCTTCGCCAACCCCTACCGGGCCGCTGAGCGCGGTTTTATCGACGATGTGATAGAACCATCGGAGACACGAATAAAATTGATCCACGCCTTTAAAATGCTCGAAAATAAAGTGGTTAATAATCCGAGTAAGAAACATGGGAATATCCCTTTATAAGAAGAGGTGAAAGGTAAAGGGTTAAAGGCGAAAGGCTCTTTTACCTTTAACCTTTCACCTCGCGAAAAATGATAGGCATCGAACAAATAACTCCTGAACTTACGTGGCGGCTCCGAAGAGATGTGCTATATCCTGACGCTGAGATACCAGATATGGAAATGGACGTAGATAAGGCCGGGATTCATTTTGGCGCTTTCGTTGACAATAAGCTTGCAGGGGTGATTTCCCTGTTCAGGGAAGGTGATGATTTCCAGTTCAGGAAATTTGCGG
>DASRTD010000024.1:0-29194 GCA_035656115.1 Mucilaginibacter sp. | reverse complement strand
ACACTTGCGCCTGTTAACAACACCTATTATGCCGGATTGAATGATTTTAGCGGAACCATTGGCCCGGCTACAAAATATGTTTTTGCAGGCGGCGGATACAACCAGTTTACGCCCTATGTTAATGTAAGCACGCGCATCCCCATTATTATCAAAAGCGCTCGTTTATATATCGGCAACTCTGGTAAGATAACGTTTAACGTAGCCAATGCCAACGGCGAAGTGGTTTCGTCGACCACTATCAATGCGGTCGCCACAAATGCCAACCCGGGACCCGGCGCGCAGCCGGACGACCCAACCGACCAGGGTGCGGTTTACCCTTTAAATTTGCTTTTACCACAACCGGGCGCCTATACTATCAGCACGGTTTATGATAGTACCGCAACTATTTACCGCAGTAATGCGGGCGTGAACGGATATCCGTTTACAAAAGGCGATGTTTTCAGCATTGACGGGAATGATGCCGTATCGGCTACCGATACGGCCTACTACAAAGGTTTTTACTATTATTTTTACGATATGCAGCTCCAGAGCGCAGGCTGCGCTTCTGCTTCAAAACAGGCAGTAACAGTTACAAAGCCTGTAATCAGTCAAAACGGCTCGATCCTGAGTTCCAGTTTTTCTTCGGGCAACCAATGGTACCTGGATGGCACTGCAGTACCCGGAGCGACCGGCGCTAGTTTTACTGCTACCAAAAGCGGCAACTATACGGTTGGTGTTACGCTGAGTACTGGCTGCCAGGTATTGTCGGATAACCTGGTGGTGGTTGTTACGACGAGTACGGGCAGCAACAGCGACATCGGGCTGGTAGTATACCCTGTGCCGGTAAGCAGCAAGCTGAACATTATTTTTGCGGCAGCCAATAACAGCAATTTGAACTTGTCGCTTATTGACGCGGCGGGAATACAGGTTTATTCGGCCGGACAAACAGTCGCTGCCGGTAACGTGAGTACTTCCATCGATATTTCAACCCTCGCCCCCGGAAGCTATGTGCTTAAACTGCTTTTAGGGCAGAAGGCGTATTACGATAAGATCGTGGTGCTGAGATGAGAAGAATTGAATTTAGAGCCTGGAGATTGGTTTTGAATAGTATTGGCTGCAATATCATATTTTAATAACCAATCTATAGTCCCTGCCCAGGGAAATCGCTTTTAAAACCGCTGGTTGTTTTCTCCGGTGATGTAGCAATAAAACCAGGCCAAAGCCATTAAGTTACCGGCACACCTGAACCACCCGGTACAGGTGAATACACCTGGGACACCTGGGACACTAATTTTTTCTGTAGTTTGCTTGCTTTTATCAAGAATTTTCTTTATAAATTTCAGTCGGAGCAAACAATAATGTACCCGTATTTTAAAAGCGATTTCCCCGAATCTGTGACCGCAATTCTCTAACCTTAAAAAGTGTACTTCAGCCCAAGCCCGGGTGCAATATCGAAAAATGGACCCATAGCCAACTCCGCGCGGGGGTTCAGATCGAGGCTTATGGCGATTGGGGCCTGCGGGATTTTATATTCCAACCCCAAAACGCCATCCACACCCAGCAAAATATGCGCGCTATTATAGGTTTCATTTCCGCCCCCAATAGTTTGGTACACCCCTGCGCCTTCCGACCCAATGTGCATACCCGCCCCGTAATAAAACTTTAAACCAGCCGCGCCGAAAGCGGGCTGGTGTATTTCGTAAAGGCCGGTTATTACTACGCCATGCGCGCGGAAACCCAGGATGCCTTCGAGCGCCACATCATTGTTGGGAAAGAACTTTATCGATGGCCCGTTTTCGTAACCGCCAAATTTTATGCCTACGGCTGTTTTGTAATCCTGTGCGTTTGATCGCTCGCTTATCAGTAAAAATGATAATATGATAAAGCAGCCCAATAATATGTTTTTCATAGGTATTTTTTTAAAATTGAACGGCAAAAATGCGGGTTTATGTTATTTTAATATAAAAAATCCGGCGCATGACTTTCAATCAGCTGATGTTCAACCATAAAAAATAGAATGGTCAAGGATGAGAAAGGTTTATTGAGGTGTAAAATTACGCCTGCGGTGAACTTTATTTTTATTTAAATAGATTAATTTAGGCGATTATTCATTAACGACGTTATGAGCAGCCAATCCCCTTTGTTCGCAATCAAAAAATCACCACGTAAATTTTCAGCCGTCTTACTGATGTTCTTCTGGCTGCCTGTCACCTGTGTTCAAGCACAGCCGGGTGACTTGCACTACCGCAACGGCATGGTCGTTTGCGCCACGCCTGATGCCGCTAAAGCAGGGCTCGACATACTTAAAAAGGGAGGCAATGCGGTTGACGCCGCAGTTGCCGTGCAGTTTGCGCTCGAAGTAACACATCCGCAGGCAGGCAATATAGGCGGCGGTGGTTTCATGGTTTACCGGTCGGCTTCAGGAAAAACGGCCGCACTGGATTTTCGCGAAAAAGCGCCCGCTGCTGCCACGATGAACATGTTTTTGGACAGTACCGGCAAAGTGATACCGAATAAAAGTCTTTCAACCCACCAGGCATCGGGTGTGCCAGGGTCGGTTGCCGGAATGGCGGAGGCGCACCGAAAATACGGAAAACTACCCTGGGCCGACCTGGTTCAGCCGGCGATCGATCTGGCAAAAAACGGTTTTGTGATCACCAAAAAACTGGCTGCCGACCTTAACCGCGGCAGGGCACAGTTTATAAAATTAAACCCCGGCAAAAACTACCTCCAAAAAGACAACGGCTGGAAGCAAGGCGACACACTGGTGCAGGTTGATCTTGCCAAAACCCTCGAACTGATCCGGGATAAAGGCAGGGACGGCTTTTATAAAGGCATTGTTGCTGATGAAATAACCGCAGAAATGAAAAGTGGCGGAGGGCTAATTTCCAGCGCCGACCTGGACAATTATCATGCTGTTTGGCGTGCGCCCCTTACCGGCACCTACAAAGGCTACAAAATAATTGAAATGCCGCCACCGTCAAGTGGTGGGGTTGCATTGCTACAGTTGATGCAATCGGTTGAACCATATCCTTTAAAACGATGGGGCTACAACAGAGACTCTACCGTTCAACTGATGGTTGAGGCCGAACGCCGCGTTTATGCCGACCGCGCCAAATATCTTGGCGACCCAGACTTTTTTAAGGTACCGGTAGACAGCCTGTTAAGCCCCGCTTACAACAAAATGCGCATGCGTTCATTTAGCTGGGCAGCGGCAACACCAAGCTCGGGCATACAACCGGGCTTTTTTGCCGGTTATGAGAGCGATCAAACCACTCATTACTCGATAGTTGACGGGGACGGTAATGCGGTTTCAATTACAACGACGCTGAATGGAGGTTTCGGCTCGAAAATATTTGTCGCAGGCGCGGGCTTTTTGCTGAACAATGAAATGGATGACTTCAGCTCGAAACCTGGCGTGCCAAACATGTTCGGCCTGGTGGGCGGCAAAGCCAATGCCATTGAACCCGGCAAACGAATGTTGTCGTCGATGACGCCTACGATTATTGAAAAGGATGGAAAACTGTTTATGGTTGACGGGACTCCCGGCGGAGCAACCATCATCACCTCGGTATTCCAAACAGTGTTGGACGTAATCGAGTTTGATATGGGCATGCAACAGGCCGTTGATGCCAAACGGTTCCATCATCAATGGCTGCCCGACAGGGTTGATATTGAAACGGGAGCCTTTGATGAAGCGACCAGGAAAAAGTTGGAACAGAAGGGTTATAAAATAGTTGACATTGGCGAAATTGGCCGCGTTGACGCAATACTGGTAACACCCAACGGTTATGAAGGCGGCGCCGACCCGCGGGGCGACGATACAAAAATGGGGTGGTGAGGAAAGTCCATGGCGGATGGACCATAGTCCATAGTTTAGTTGGATTTAAACCGTTTTTCCAAAGACGTGCTTGCTATGGACTATGGTCCATTGTCCACGGACTATAAACAAAAAAACGTAAGTTTGCCTCTTATGCCCGCAAATATCAAACACCAGGAAACCATTGACTACTTTTTAAAGGTAGTTTGGCAAACCGTTGCCAATAAGTACAACCAGTTGGTAACGGAGTTTGGCATTACACAGTCTATCGGCTATTTGCTGATCAATATCGACGAAAAAGAGGGTACAACCGTTTCGCAGGCAGCAACGCTGCTCGGATTAAAGTCGACCAGTTTGTCCCGGATGTTGCGGCAACTGGAGAAATCAGGGTTGATCTACCGCGAATCGAATGAAGGGGACAAGCGATCGGTAAAGATATATTTAACCGCGCTGGGAAAAGAAAAACGTCACCAGGCACGTGGTTTGGTGCGGCAGTTTAATAATTATCTGAACGATCATATCAGCGAAAACGATAAGGAGTACCTGATCAAAATGCTGAAGAAGATCAATAAGCTGACGTTGAGCTTTAAGCCAGGGGAGTTCTAACAACTTGTTACAACCGTTACAACTTATTTTTACCCCATTAACTTCCCCGCAAGACACGTTTTCATCAAAACCACCGTTTATTTTGTTAAAAAATGTTAAGCCGCTCTTTTTGAAAGATAAAAGAATAACTTTGCCGCTTGTAAATTCCAGGTACACGAATCGTTGCGGAGCAGACAAGGACAACCGGCTGATTATTGTGAAATTAAAGGAAAAATAAACCGGAAGGAACAGCAGATGTACAGGTTATTGTTGATTGTATTAGTGGCGATGGGCTTTTTGAGCGCATGTACCAAAGCCAACAGTTCGGCAGATGTAGTTGCCGCCCAACTGGCCAAAGACGAAACGCTGATCAATAAATATTTAACCGCCAACAATATAAAGGCCAGTGAAGTAGATTCATCGGGAGTTGCAACAGGTATTTACTATACCGTGGATTCCACCGGTGTGGCAAACTCACTATACACCAACTCGACGACGGTAACGGTAGCTTATACTGGATGGTTAATGCAAACCAACGGCACGTTAGGGCCGGTTATCGGCTCGTCGAACCAGCCGGGGCAGTCAACCCAGTTTCACCCGGCGTTTGTTTTGGGAAGTGTGATGCGGGGCTGGCAGCTTGGAATCCCCGAGGTGGGGAATGAGGGGGCGGTAACCCTGTATTTGCCATCGAAATATGCATACGGCCCATATGCGCAACCTACGTTAGGTTTGGCGGCAAATGCGGTACTGATATTTCATATTGTAGTTTATAACATAACTAATTAGAATAAAACGAACAGGCACAGCCAGGAACACGAATAAATAAAAGATGAAAAAAACCATATATCCCTTCTTAGTCATTTTTGTAATAGGAATAATTTTAGCGACGGGCCTGCCATCTTGCCGGAAAGATAAAATAGAACTTAACATCAAACAGTACGACTCGGTGCAAATTCAGAATTATATGGCGTCACATGGTCTGACCGGTTTTATAAAAGACACTACAGGGGGCGATACCAGCGGCATCTATTATAAAATACTTGTTCCGGGGTCAGGAACCCCGATACAATATTCGGACAAGCTTGCCATGGTTTATACCGAAGAGACTTTTGACGGGACATATTCCTTACAAGACACCACCGTGCAGCATTTTTACGACTTCGTAGGCCACATACAGGAAGACGGCTACCCTTCTGGTTTGCAAATCGCTGTTCACAATTTGTTACTTTATCCAAATGCCAGCATGCGCGTGCTTATTCCGTCGCACCTGGCTTACGGTACCGCCGGCAAGGGTTCGGGGAGCAGCCAGGTAGCTAATAACAAGATAGGCGGTAATGACTGCCTTGATATGTATGTTCATGCAATAACCAGAAATGTCCATTCAAATACAACTGACCCTGCGCTGGCGGCTTATGATGATGTAGTGATACAGAATTACATAAAGGCGAATTCGTTGACCGGTTACACCAAAACCGCTGATGGATTATATTATAGTGTATTAACTTCCGCCACAACCAACGACCCGATTCAAACCTACAGCACCATAACTGCCACCTATACAGGCCAGCTTTTTGACGGTACTATTTTCGACGGAAGCCATAACGGCACTAATACGCTTAGCGCGGTAATGGCCGACCTGATACCGGGCGTACAGGAAGGCTTGATAAATTATGCAGTTGCCGGCACGAAGATATCGCTTTTAATACCTTCGCAAATAGGCTATGGCGTTGGGGGCAGCAGCGGAATTCCGGCTTTCAATTGCTTAAGGTTCACCTGGCAAATCGTTTCGGTAACCCCGTAAGATAGTCGTGGCGTGCGAGTGGTCGCCGTCCGAGACAGGAACACTCTTATAAAAAGCGGGATTCTATTTCCTGCCCAATACAGTCTCAAACATCCTTCACCTGGGAAATCATTGCCGGCGACTGGCGACGTTTATCTCTTTATCCATAAATCTGTTTTAGCGCGTCTTCAACTTCGGTATACTTAAACTCAAACCCGGCCGCTTCAATTTTTTGTGCCGATACTTTAGTGCTACCGAGTACGATGGTGCTCATTTCGCCTAAAAACAATTTTAATAAAAATGCAGGCACATTGGGCAACCATAGCCGCCGGTTCAATTGTTTCGCAATAGACTTTGTAAGTTGTTTATTGGTAACCGGGTTTGGCGCCACCATGTTGTAAATACCTTCAAAATTTTCATGCTCAATTGCGAAAAGATACATATTAATCACGTCCTGCACATGTATCCAGGGTATCCATTGCTTCCCGTTGCCCAATGGCGCGCCGACATACCATTTTACCGGTGCGGCCATTTTTTCCAGCGCACCGCTGCTGTCCAGCACCACGCCAGTACGGTACTTGGCGACCCGCAGTCCCAACTCCTTCCCCTCTTCAACCGCTGCCTCCCATTCCACGCAGCAGCGTGCCATAAAATCATCGTTCGGGGCGCTGTCTTCAGTCAGTAGTTCCTCGCCCCTGTCACTGTAGTAACCTATCGCCGAAGCCGAAATAACGGATTTAACCCGGTGCTGCTTCCTTTTCAGTAAATCGTATATTAGTCTTATACTCTTCGTCCGGCTTTCGGTAATGGCTTTTTTCCGCTCTTCTGTCCAGCGTTTATCGGCAATGCCTTCCCCTGCCAGGTGGATGATGATATCCGCACCGTCAACACAGCGCTCATCGATCTCGTCTTTGTCCAAATCCCAATAAAAAGTATTCGTGCCCGGTGCGGGGGTTTTACGCCGGCTTAAATGGTTTACGGCATATCCTTTTTCCAATAACAGCGCTGTCAGTCTGCTGCCGATGAGGCCTGTGCCGCCGGTAATGAGGATTGTTTTTTTAGTCGAAGTTCTATGGTCCATAGTCGATGGCCGATTTTGTTTCAGATCAGCTTAAGGTTATTAATGCATAATTTTCGCTTATGCCAATAGGCAACTTGCCGTTCCCAAAAAGCTATGGTCTGTGGTCCAGGGCTAAACATTCACATTGTCGAGCACAACTACCCGGGCGCAAAGGGGCCTTGCATAATTTTCGACAAAAAGCAGGTGTATCGGGTCAGCCTGGTAGGCATCCTGCGCTTCAGGCGTGTCAAAAAGTAACAGCAGTGAGGCATCATAAGAGCGTTCGATAACATCCCTGGACGTTTGTGCAGCCACACCGACGTGAATATCGCGGATGTGCGTTATCGGCGCCAGGCTGTACAAGCCTTCTATAAGTTTTTGTTGATCGGCTTTATCCTTAAGCCAGAAATGCACGTGATGAACAAAAGTGTTTTTAAGAAGCATGATTATTTTTTTTTCGTCTAAATATGAAAATAAAATGCGGTTTTGCGGTAATGGGTTTGTCAGTTTATACGCAGCCGGATATATTTACGGTTGTTCATAACATTTTGAATGTGAGCAGTCCTCGCATCAAAATCAAAATTTGAGTCCCAGCCCGCTTTCATTATTCAGCACCCATTTACCATTCCTGAAACCCGGTAATTGATAAGGGTTATTGCTGGTTAAAAATGGCCCGTCCAGGTCGGCCCAGTCGCATTGTGGGGCCAGCGTCGCCGCCGCCAGCGTAGCGCAACTGGTTTCGCTCATGCAGCCGATCATGAGCTTCAGGCTTAGCTCACGAGCCCTTTTGATCATCTGCCCCGCCTCGTGCATCCCGGCGGATTTCATTAGTTTGATGTTGATGCCGTGATAAACGCCTTTGGCTTTTGCCACGTCGCCTAAACGCTGCACGGATTCATCCCCGATGATGGGTACCGGGCTCCGTTCAGTAAGCCAGGCATTACTTTCAGGGTCGGTTTTCAACATGGGCTGCTCAATTAATAATACGCCCTGCTCATGCAGCCAGTGTGTCATCTCCAGGCTTTGCTGCAGGTCGGTCCAGCCCTGGTTGGCATCTACAAAAAGCGGCAGGCCAGTTACCGAGCGGATAGTTTTGATCAGTTCCTTGTCGCTGCCGCGGCCCAGTTTTACTTTGATGATCTTACAATCGGGGTTTTCTTTTACCTTTTGAATCATGACTTCAGGCGTATCGATGCCGATGGTAAAACTGGTAAGCGGCATTTTCACCGGGTCGCTGCCAAGCAATTGCCAGCAAGGTTTTTGCCGCAGCTTGCCTTCAAGGTCATGCAATGCAATATCTATCCCTGCTTTTATTGCCGGGTTGCCCGGCGCGATGCCATCGAGGTAAGCGATGATGGCCTCAAAATCAAAGGGATATTTGAACTCACCGGCATCGACCTTGCTTAAAAACCCTGTCGCGGTTTCAAAGCTTTCGCCCATGTAGGGCACCATCGAAGCCTCGCCATAGCCCGTTTGCCCCTCGTGTTCTACCTGCACCAGCATAACGGGGGTCGACGTGCGTGAAAATTTTGCAATCGTAAAAGTGTGCTTTAGCAGCAGCTCAAAAGGTTGAAAAGTAAGTTTCATGTGAAATTCAAAGCTAAAGTTTTCCGTGAGATTTCGATGTGTATCTTTGCCGCCATGCCGCAGCAAATTTACTATCCTTTTAAAAAATTCAATTTCAGTAACCGCAACTGTTTTCTGACCGGCCAGCTTTTAAGCTCAAATGAGGAAATGATACAGGTTTTCCCCCAATGGCTGATCGAGCGGTATAAACTGGCCGGCCGGCCACTTAAAATGCTGGACGAAAGCATGGCTACCTACCAGGATATAAAGATCCCCTGCGCAAATGATACCTGGCAAGCGTTTATTGAACCACTGGAGGAAGAAATCTCAACTGCTTTTGCCATGGGTTACGAAGTAGTAAAAGCGCTGGATGAGCTGAAATTATTTCAATGGGCGGCCAAACTGTTGTATGGTATAATTTTTAACGAGGTGCAGGCCGGCGTCAGGCAGCAGCACGCACAAGGCGAAGAGTTTAACATTTCACAATCCATTATTCATAGGTTCAGCAACCTGCATTTGATGCTGCAAAGCATTAATTTGCCGCTTTATTTTGAGGATTTTAGACCATATAGTATTTTTCTATTTAAAGTAGATAACAATATAGAGGAATTTTATTATAGGGATGAGATCAATACTTTGACCTTTTCGCTCCGCATTAATGATTTTGGGCTGATCATTTGCCTGCAGGATAATGAGGTAAATAAATTGTATCATCGGGAGATGACCGAGAAGATGGGCGAAACAAAATTACACCCCATACAATTTGAAGAGTTTTGCGCGCGGGTTTTTTATTCGGCCTACCTTTTTAACCGGCTGCCCGAATATAATGTGCTGGAGGTTGGTGATGATATTTATCTTGAAGCGATGCCTTTGCGCGGCATGAGCAGCAAACCATTGTTTGACGACTGGATAAACAAAACCTACGGCCAGGTGTTGGAAAACTTTTGGAAGCCGTGGGGCTTTTTGCTGTTCGAGATTATCAAAAACCCTGAAAAGCCGATGAGTTTTTTGTTTGATGATGACGGAACGCTGATTAGTGGCCAATCGATCGGATTGCCGCGCTGACCTGCGTAATAAAATCTTGCACGGAGTGCGGTCGCATAATTATGGTAAGCAGCAAGCCGCTTAAGGCGCCAAAAAAGTGGGCGTCATGATTGATATTATCCCTTGAATGCCTCGATGCGTAATTACAATAAACCAGGTACAAAACCCCGAACAATACTGCCGGAATACTAATGCCGGGCAGGAAGATGATGCCCATGCCGCTTAAAGGGCTAAACATTATGAAACTGAACACCACCGCACTAACCGCACCCGACGCACCAAGGCTGTGATACCAGCTGTCGTTTCGGTGCTTATACACGGAAGGAAGATCACTTAATATAAGACTCACAAAATATAATACCCCGAATTGCCAGTGCCCTAACCCAACAAAACCAAAGCCCGGATTACCTGCTTCTAACTGAAAAGCGAAAAAGTAATAGGAAACCATGTTGAAAAGCAGGTGCATCACATCGGCATGGATAAACCCGCTGGTGACAAGCGTGTACACCCGTTGTCCGCGTGATATGCTATACGGATGAAGTATCAGGTTTTCGTAAATATTGTCATTGTAAAAAGCCCATATAGAGGTGGCAAGTGTAAATACAAAGATGAACGACGCGACGGGGGCCATTCTTAAATAATCCATTACATCGTTCATTTCAGATCCAGTTTTGTTTGGGTTAGTAATCTGCCAATCGGGTAGCGAAGGTAGGTTTTTTCGAAATACGGCGAATTGCGGTAAACAAAATTTAGTTGGGCTGCCGCGCTGCCTGCCAGTTTGGGATCGGCGGCTTTGGCATCATCGAGCTTTTTCTTTAAATCAGGGTCGTTTTTCAGCAAACTAGCGGCAACATCTTCAAAAACATAGTCCGAAAAATATTCTTTCTCTCCTAAAACCGAGTCAAAAAAGTTCCAGGCAAAAAAAGAGTCGACGCCCTGCGGCTCCAGCGTTTCCACAATATAACGGTTAAGCGGCTGATCAGTGTAAACTACATAATCGCCCTCATAAAATTTTACGGGCATTTCAACCGGGTTCAGCTTAACATTGCTGTGCAGATAGTGCCCCTCATAAGGCCTTTGTGGTGTCTTATAGTCGCCGATGTAATACATCTGCAGGTTTAGCGCGGTGTCGTGTGTAAGCCGCCGCATTACCACGTTGTTCAGCTTAAACAAGTCGATTACCTTTCCCCAGGCTTGAGGGATCACATAAGCCAGCGGCTTATCCACGGTTACCAATGTTTTATAGTTATCGAAATACCTGATGGTTTTGGTGTATGGCTTACTCCGATCGTAATACAAACGCGGCAGGCCGCTCACTTCGCTGTTTTTGTGTGCGGCGGCGTAGCCCTTAAACACCAGCGTATCATAATGTTCGCGGTCAAGCTCCCAGTTCAGCGCAAAGGTTTGCTGCTGTGCGACCTGTTCATCAGCCCGATGTTTTAAATCGCCAATAAGTTTGGCATCCCGTTCGTAAATATCGATCAACGCCTGCATGAAATCGTAAGTGGCATAAACACGCTTATCAAACGATTTTAACATGTGGGTTTCGGTGATATAGCTGATGATATTGTGCTGCGCGGTATAGCCGGTCGCAAATCGCGGCGTTTCCAAAAAGCTAACGATCCCCGAGTCGGGGCTGGCGTCTTCACTTTCCACATAAGGAGTCATTTCATAGCCACTTGCTTTCATGCGTTTATAAAGCTCAGGCGACAGGGTCTTCGACGTATAATCAGCCAGGATGGGGTTTTGTTTATCCTTCTGTGTTTCAATCAGTGTGATCACATACTGATAGTCCGCGCCGTCGCTGGTGTGGTTATCAAGGAAAACTTCCGGCCTCCAGGTGTTGAGTATTTGCTCAAAGGCCAGGGCGTTGCGGCTGTCGCATTTTATAAAATCGCGGTTAAGGTCAAGGTTGCGGTAGTTCCCCCTGAAGCCGTAAGCGCGCGGGCCATTTTGATTAATGCGGCTCAAGCCCCTGTTGAGGCAGCCATCGATATTATAAACGGCGATAAGGCAGATCACCACATTTTTCGGCAGGGCGTTTTTCTTCAAAAGGTCGCGGGTAAGCATCATGCTGGCATCGATACCTTCTGGTTCGCCGGGATGAATGCCATTATTGATGAGCAGTACCCTTTTGTTTTGTTTTTTGATAAGCGATGGACTAAAGACTTTATCGCGCGATAAAACTATCAGCGTCAATGGCTTGCCAACGTCGGTTGTGCCAATGTTGAATAATTTCATTTGCGGATATTGGCGGGCCAACTCCTGGTAATACGCGATGATTTGGTTGTAAGTCGCCGTATAATTTTTGTCTTTACTTAATTCAAAGGGGGTTAGCTGGGCGTTTGCGCATGAGAAGATGAAGCAAAAAAGAAACAGCCAGAATATTTTTTTCATTTAGATGGATTTTGACAAATATAAGGGAGGGTTGTTAAAGAAGAAATATACTGGTATTAGAAAACATTAAAAGTCAAGGCAGGCGACCAGCTTTTTAACGCGCGGCCCTGATCTCTTCCTGAAGTTTTTTCGGCAATCCAGCTACAACTTGTTCGTAGGAGTGGTCGATCATTTCAAGGAGTTGTTTTTGGGACAGCGCACCGTCCATGTAAACCGTGTTCCACAACCTTTTATTCATGTGGTAGCCGGGTTGCACCTCGGTGTAACGTTCGCGGAGCTCGATTGCCAGTTCGGGGTCGCACTTCGCATTAAACCGGTTACCCAGGCTGATGCTTGCCGCCAGGAACATTTTCCCGGCAACTTTATATACCAAAGTATCCTCGCCAAATGGCAGACCTTCGGTAACAAATGGTTTGGAAAGACAATACTCGCGAAGCACTTCGAGGTTCATCCGATTACCTGAAAGGCGTGATCAGTTTATTATATGAAACAACATTGCCGAAAAAGTACTTAAACATGATGGTGATTTGCCGGTACTGGTCGGGAGCGTTGTTTTTGAATTTCGACGATGGGTCGTTATATCCGTCAAGACCTTCGCCAAATGCAATGGTATGAACATAACCGAGATCAATGGCGAACTGCGGTTCGTTATAATCGTTGAAAATTTTGAACTCGTAGCCAAAGCGCAACGGGATCATCAGGTCAATACTATTGTCAACCCCCGGGAACCGGTAAGTGCTCTGGTAAATACTATAGCGTGTTACTTTGTTGGTATTTGATATGAAGCCAAAGCCGGTCCCGCTATAAAAATTCTTCACAATATTTAAAATCCAGCTGTCGCTATAGTCAATACCCGCGCCCAGCTGAAAATCGGCATGAAAAATTATTGCTTTGTAATTGTTGGTATATTGGCGGCCATAAGGATCGAGTTGCGGAGAACGGCCGCCGCCTGAGAGCTGCCCTATCTGTATTTCAGCCTCGACAGGGAGATAAGGGTTGTAGTTATAAACAGCGTTAATATTGAAACCAATATGGCTGTTTTGCTGGGTGATGTTGGTATATCCCCTTTCGTAAAAAGCGCCGGCACCGGCACCCCATTCCTGGTAGTTATAACCGCTTTGCGCCTTCGCCGCGGTAAAGAGCAGCGTTGCCGTTAAAAATAAAATATACCTTTTCAATATTAAAAGTTGATCAATATTTACAATTTTAGGAGCTTTTTCAAAAATATAAAATTTAATCATAAAGTACGCGCATGAATTTAAATTCAGTACCCGAATTTACCGTTACCCAACGGTTTTTAACATATGTGGCCATCGATACGCAATCTGATCCGGATTCCGGATCATTCCCCTCCACCGAAAAGCAAAAAAACCTTGCAAAAATACTGGTCAATGAACTGCATGCTTTAGGGTTGGATAATGCGCACCTGGATGAATTTGGATACGTTTACGCATCCATCCCTGCAAATACCGTTAAAAAAACCGTGCCAGTTATTTGTTTTTGCGCACACATGGATACCGCACCCGATTGCAGCGGTAATGAAGTAAAGCCTATTGTACATAAAAATTACCAGGGTTTGGATATCATTCTACCCGATGACCCCTCCCAAATCATTAAATTAAGCGAACATCCGGATTTAATAAATCAAATCGGGAACGATGTTATTACCGCAAGCGGGGCCACTTTATTGGGTGCAGATAATAAGGCCGGCGTGGCAGAAATTATGAATGCCTGCTACCGGTTGATGCATCACCCGGAAATAAAACACGGGGAAATTAAGATATTATTTACCCCAGATGAGGAAATTGGTCGCGGGGTAGACAAGGTTGATCTAAAAAAATTGGGCGCCTATGCCGCTTACACCATAGACGGCGAAAGCGCCGGTAATTTGGAAAATGAAACATTTTCGGCAGATGGGGCGAAGCTCACCATCAACGGCGTAAGCGCACATCCCGGCTTTGCAAAAGGCAAAATGGAGAGTGCAATAAAAATTGCCGGGCAGATTATTGCCACCCTGCCTTATGAACTATCGCCCGAGGGAACGGAAGGAATGCAGGGTTTTGTCCACCCTGTGGCTATCGGGGGGCATGTTGAAACGGCCACGATCGACTTTATCATTCGGGATTTTGAGGATGAAAAATTAGCGCACCATGCCGATGTGATCCGCAAGGTGGCGGCAGAAATACTGAAAGATTTCCCGAATTCGTCCTGCGATCTGCAAACCAAACCACAATACCGCAATATGAAGGGCGTGTTGGACAAACACCCGGAAATTGTGGAATACGGGCTGGAAGCCATCAGGCGCGCCGGGATGGACGCCAAATTATGCAGCATCAGGGGTGGTACGGATGGCTCCAGGCTATCATTTATGGGTTTGCCCACCCCCAATATTTTTGCCGGCGAGCATGCTTTTCACAGCAAACAGGAATGGGTATCGGTACAGGATATGCAAAAAGCAGTGGAAACGATTTTGCATTTGTGTGCGATTTGGGAAGAGCGTTCCTGATTTCGGATTTCGGAATTTCGATTTCGGAATTTTTAATTGGCGAGTTTCCAAATTATTTTTCTATTCCGCCAGCAAATCATCCGTCAGTTTCTCAAATTCATCTACAAATTGCGCGTAATATTCGCCGGTTCCGGGGCCGCTGAAGCCGGTGTGGATTTTGCGGACTTCTCCTTTTTTGTCAATGATGATCGTAGTTGGAAAGCCTTTGAAATCAGCCAGCATGGGCAGGCTTTTCTCAGGGTCCCCGGCACTGGGGGTATAGCCAGTAATGAGTAAAGGATAAGGCACGTTGAAATGCGCTTTCATTTGCTGCAGCGTCCGTTGCGATTTGGCAAAGTCGGTTGTGCGTTCATACGCCAGGCCGATGACCTCCACGCCTTTTTTATGGTATTTAGGATAATAGCTGCTCACCATAAAGTTGGTTTCATCCATGCAATTGGGGCACCAGGAACCTAAAATTTGTACGATAACCACCTTATTTTTAAAGCGCGCATCGCCTAACGAAACGTCCTTTCCATTAATGTCTTTAAATGTAAAATCTATTTTTTTATACCCGGGTTTTAACGCCGTGAGCGAGTAGGCATCCGGTAATTTGGCGTTTTCATTCCTAACCGCGCGCCATTTGTCAAGGCCCGAGTAGCCGGCGAAAAACTTACCATCAGTTAGTGTATTGTTATCGTCGATCTTTGCTTTAAATAGATAGGCGTGCCCGCCATCAAAACACGAAAGGTATAAACTGTCACCCTTAACGGTTCCCTCCAGGAAACGATAGTCGCCTGTCGTAGTTAAAAAAGTGCCGGTTACTTTGTTACCCGCCTGCTTAAATTCTCCAACAGTCGTATCCGTGTGGGTACTATCTCCGAAAACGGCCGACCAGCGGCCGGAGACGTTATATTTTGGCAAATCGTTATCGGAAAAAAAACGCCAGCTCGTATTAGGCGTGGCCCTGAAATTCATTATGGCATCCTTAACGCCCAGGTGTTTTATCCATTGGCCGGATATGATCCCCTCTGCAAACTTCAGTTTAAATTCCGAATCAAATAAAGGCATACGGATGAAAATGGAGTCGCCTGTTGATTTGATGTCGGTGACCTTGTACCGTTCTGCACCGTTGATGATCGCGATCTGTTGTACGCCGGCTATGTCTTTGACTTCAAAGTTAAAAGGCATCGGATCGCCGGACGAAGTAGTTAAAACACCACGCCAAACGCCGGTTTGCAATTTGGTTTGAGCACTTGCTGCAAAAACAGAAAATATAATGAGAGTGGATAGGAATGTCCTTTTTACGATGTGCATGCCCAAAACTATCAAAAATTGTCCCGTTTACCTGAGAACTTCTCTCGAAATGACAATTCTTTGAATTTCGGATGTGCCTTCGTAAATCTGCGTGATCTTGGCATCGCGCATAAGGCGCTCTACGTGGTATTCCTTTACAAAACCATAACCGCCATGTATTTGCACGGCTTCTACAGCAGTGCGCATAGCCACTTCGGACGCATAAAGTTTGGCCATAGCGCTGGCCTGGCCGTACGGGAGGCCTTTGTCCTTTAGCCAGGCGGCCTTAAGACAAAGTAAGCGTGCGCATTCAATCTCGGTAGCCATATCAGCCAGTTTAAATTGAATGGCTTGCAGTTTTGATATGGAGTTACCAAATGCTTTCCGCTCTTTTGAATAATTCAAAGCCAGCTCATAGGCGCCGGAAGCGATACCCAGCGCCTGGGAAGCGATGCCGATGCGGCCGCCATCAAGTGTAGTCATGGCAAACCTGAAGCCGAACCCGTCCTCTCCTATCCTGTTTTCCTTTGGCACTTTTACATCGCTGAACATCAACGAGTGAGTATCTGACCCACGTATGCCCAATTTATTTTCCTTCGGTCCCACGGTAAAACCCTCCATCCCGCGCTCTACAATCAGCGTGTTGATGCCGTGATGCTTTTTTTCGGGATGAGTTTGCGCCATTACCAGGTAGGTGGAAGCCGAGCCGCCATTGGTTATCCAGTTTTTTACGCCGTTTAGCAGGTAATAGTCGCCCATATCAACGGCGGTAGTTTTCTGTGAAGTGGCATCGGACCCTGCTTCAGGCTCCGACAAACAAAAGGCGCCTAAGTTCTCCCCTTTTGCCAGTGGCACAAGATATTTTTGTTTTTGCGCCTCGCTGCCGTATTTTTCAAGGCCAAAACACACCAGGGAGTTATTTACCGACACCACAACCGATGCAGATGCATCGATCTTCGACAATTCTTCCATCGCCAGGACGTATGAAACGGTATCGAGGCCTGCGCCGCCATAATCAGGACTGACCATCATGCCCAAAAAGCCCAGCTCGCCTAATTTCTTTATTTGCTCCGCCGGGAATTTCTGATGTTCGTCGCGTTCAATCACACCGGGCTTTAACTCGTGTTGGGCAAAGTCGCGCGCCGCCTGGCGTATCATTTCCTGTTCTTCGGTTAGCTCAAAATGCATAGGTTGTATATCTGGGTGCAAAGGTAATATTATGCATGCATAGTAAAAAGCGTTGGGTTGAATATTGCCGGAGATAAGATTTGAGTCTATATCTCAACACAAAAACAAAATACCCAACTTATGCCCCGCACGTGCGGGGCTATCTATTTGTAACAAAAAAATGGGCAAAAAAAAAGAGAGCCTTTTGGAAGCTCCCTTTCCCCTAATTAATTTAAACTATTGATTAAACCCAAAACAAAGAACAAAAAACCTCAGCTTGGGCGTCTGAGAATTCAAAAACAATGTTTTTACACAGGTAGATGTTTTTATATTTTCACAGATTATTTGCAGGGCCGGTAATTTTATATCAAATGTTAAGCCACAAAAATTTTGTGCCTTAACACTATGCTGGTGACTCACAAAAAAATAGTAACAGCCGGGTTGTAAAAAAATGAGCGCAAAGTTTTACATTTATTGCGAGGCAAGAGATAGTGTAAATATTGATAAATTATATTGTTGCTTTATCTATTGATTATTAAGCTTTTATAACTTATTAAGTGTTTCAGATACACTTTTATTTTTGATTTGCTCCATCGGTTTGGCAAAAGAATGAAAGGTTATTTAGCCCTTTTTTACAGATGTCAAAACCAAATTCAAATTTTTTTTGAAGCGACCCTGGAAGCCGCAGAAGCCGATGACCCGACAAAAACTTGTCTGTTATTTCATACAAGGCTTGTATTTATTTATCTACATAAAAAATAAAAAGATGACAAAAAGAGCTTTTTTACTGATTGCCTTGATAAGCGGCACCATCGCTTTAATGCTCGGTTCATGCACCGACAAAACAAAAATTTACGCGGAAAATGATGTGGTGTTCAAAAACATAGACACCACAGTAAAGCCCGGTGACGATTTTTTTAAGTACGCCAACGGTACCTGGCTTAAAAAGAATCCGATCCCCGCGGCTTACCCTGCATGGGGCATAGGCAACGTGGTGGAAGAAGAACTGCGCGACCGGCTAAAGAAAATTAACCTGGACGCGGAAAAAGCCGATGCTGCCAAGGGGACCAATACCCAAAAGATCGGTGACTTTTATTTTAGCGGGATGGACACTGTGCGTATTGAAAAGGAGGGGCTTGATCCGCTGAAACCTGAAATTGACCGGATTGCGGGCATCAAAGACATTAATGGCCTGGTTGATGAGTTTGCCCATTTGCAAACCATCGGCGTTGAAACGCCCATCGCGGCCGGCGTTGGGCAGGATGCTAAAAACAGCGACAAGAACCTATTGCAATTATACCAGGGCGGCATCGGGCTGCCAAACCGCGATTACTATTTTAATAAAGACGAGCACAGCGTTGCCATCAGGACAGATTACCAAAAAACGCACCTGCCCATTGTTTACAAGCTGGCCGGGCTGAACGCGGGCGATGCAATGGCGGCAACTCAAAAAACATACAGCCTTGAACAATTTTTGGCGGACAGCTCAAGAAAACTCGAAGATCTGCGCGACCCCTATCATAACTATAACAAAATGCCTTTGGCCGGATTGACCAAACTGACGCCCGCTATCGATTGGGCAAGGGCCTTTGATGAAATGGATTACCACCACGTGGATACAGTGATCGTTGGCCAGCCCGAATATTACAGAGCCCTGAACAAGGCGCTGAGCATTTATACGATAAACGATTGGAAAAATTACTTGCTGAAAAACCTGGTCACCGCTTTTGGCTCGTGCCTGAGCAAACCTTTTGACCAGGAGATTTTCAGGTTCTACGGCACCGTATTATCCGGCAGTCAGCAGCAGCTGCCACGCTGGAAGCGCGTGATCGACAATGAGAACCAGTTAATGGGCGAGGTGCTGGGGCAACTGTTTGTAAAAGAATATTTTTCGGAGAAAACCAAGCAGCGTTACGTCGACATGGTAGAAGCGATGCGTGCCTCATTCAAAGAACATATTGAAAAGCTGGATTGGATGAGCGAACAAACCAAACAAAAGGCTTATTACAAATTGTCGAAAGTGATGCCTAAAGTAGGATATCCTGATCATTGGAAAGATTTTTCGTCACTCATGATCGACAAAGGCCCGTATAGCCTGAATGTAATGCGCGCCAATAATTTCTGGCATCACTTCGATGCGAACAAGCTTGGAAAACCGGTTGACCGTACGGAATGGGACATTACGCCGCAAACGTATAATGCCTATTATAACCCCTCGAATAACGAAATTGTGCTACCTGCGGCGCAGTTCCTTGTGCCCGGTGTTAAAGACGAAGATATGGATGATGCCGTAGTTTACGGGTATGCCGCCGCCTCGACCATCGGCCACGAAATGACGCATGGTTTTGACGACGAAGGACGGCAATTTGACGCAAAGGGCAATTTAAAAGGCTGGTGGCTGCCGCAGGACTCCATTAAGTTTACACAACGGGCGCAAATGCTGGTGGACCAGTTTAACACTTATACCATTTACGGCCTGCATGTAAACGGCAAAGCCACGTTAGGTGAAAACATCGCCGACTTGGGCGGCATCGTGATCGGTTTAACCGCCTTTGAAAAGACGGAACAATATAAGGAAGGGAAGCCAATCAATGGCTTAACGCCAACGCAGCGATTCTTCCTGGGTTATGCGTTAGGCTGGCTGGGACAGGATAGAAAGGAAGCATTATCGAGCCAGATCCTGACTAATGAGCATGCGCCCGGCTTTATGCGGGTGAACGGGCCATTTACCGACGTGCCCGAGTTTTACGACGCCTTCCACATCAAAAAAGGCGATAAGATGTGGCTCGATCCGGATAAAAGGGTGAAAATTTGGTAGAAGGGATGCGATTTAAGCGCGGTATTCGCCTCACCCCAACCCCTCTCCAAGGGAGAGGGGCTAAAAAGCTGAAAATTTATCCATTTTGCGTCGAAGTCCTCTCCTTTGGAGAGGATGTGTGAGGGCCGCGCCGTTTAGGTGAGGCGAAACGCGATGCTTGAAATAAAAAGGCATTTGATGTTGTTAGTAAATATTTATTTCAAAACTGTTGTATGAAAAACAAGATTATAAAACCAATCATCTATGCGGCCGCGGTATTGGCCTTTGCCTTATGCGCTTATCAAACCAAAACCCGGATTGATAAGTCCAACGACCCTATTTACAAAAATATCGACCCGAGTGTAAGTCCCGGCGCCGATTTTTTTCAGTACGCTAATGGTACCTGGTTAAAAAACAACCCCATCCCGCCGGCCTATTCCAGTTGGGGAATAGGCAACGAAGTAACGGAAGAAATTCGCGACCGCCTGAAAAAAATAAACGAAAATGCGTTGAAAGCCAATGGATCAAAAGGCTCAGCAACGCAAAAGATCGGCGATTTTTATTATACCGGGCTGGATACGGTTGATATTGAAAAGAGCGGTATTTCGCCTTTGAAGGAGCAGCTGGATATGATCGATGCGGCTAAAAACCCAACTGATATTTTAAATGCGGCGGCGGTATTAACCACCACGGGCAGCCGGAATATGATAGGCGTGCGCGTAAGCCAGGACGATAAAAATAGCGCGAAAATGATGGTGCAGCTTGGACAAACAGGTTTGGGGCTGCCCAACCGCGACTATTATTTTAAAACCGACGCCCGCACTACCCGAATCCGCACCGATTACAGTGACAAATATCTGCCCACATTGCTTCATCTTTCTGGCTGGGACGATACAAAGTCGTCGGCCGGAGCGAAGGCCGCATTTGAGATCGAAAAGTTCCTTGCGGACAGCAGCCGCAAGCTGGAAGCCCTGCGCGATCCGTATAAAAATTATAACAAAATGACCGTTGCCCAGCTCGACCGCTTAACACCGGATATTGACTGGAGCAGCCTCTTTAAAACCTTGCAGTTAAGAACCGTCGACTCGGTGATCGTCGGCCAGCCGGAATATTACCGGGCGGTTGACCGGGCTTTAAGCAAATTTAGCATCGATAATTGGAAGGCTTATCTGCGACTGAAGCTGCTTACATCCTATGCGCCTTATTTGAACGATGCCTTAGCCGATGAAAACTTCCGCTTTACAGGCAAGGTACTGCGTGGCCAAAAAGAGCAATTGCCGCGCTGGAAACGCGTGCTCGATACTGAAAACGGCCTGATGGGCGAGCTTTTGGGCCAGTTGTTTGTGAAGGAATATTTCCCTGAAAAGGCTAAAATAAGATATATGGCAGAGGTTGAAGCCATCAGGCAGGCCTACCGGGAGCATATTATGAAACTGGACTGGATGAGCGCGCAAACAAAGCAAAAGGCGCTGACTAAATTAAATGCCATCCACCCAAAAGTTGGATACCCTGATCAATGGAAAGATTTTTCGGCGCTCGCGATCAGCCGGGAATCATACGCTGGCAACGTGATGCAGGCCCGGCATTGGGCGTACCTTTTTAATGTGAACAAGCTGGGCAAGCCAGTCAACCACCTGGAATGGAACATGACCCCGCAAACTTATAATGCCAACTACAGCCCGTCGAACAATGAAATTACCTTGCCTGCAGCGCAGTTGCTGATTCCCGGTATAAAAGATGAAGATGTGGATGATGCAATGGCTTATGGCTATGTAGCGGCGTCGGTGATCGGCCACGAAATTACCCACGGTTTTGACGATGAAGGCCGCCAGTTTGACGCCCATGGCAATTTGAAGGAGTGGTGGACCCCGCAGGACTCCGTACAGTTTACAAAACGCGCCCAAATGCTGGTCGACCAGTTTAACGGATATGTGGTGTTAGACAGCCTCCATATAAACGGCAAAGCTACCCTCGGCGAAAACATTGCCGACCTGGGCGGAATCGTTTTAGGGATCGATGCCTTCAAAAAAACCCAACAGTATAAAGAAGGCAAAAAAATAAACGGATTTACCCCGATGCAGCGGTTCTTTTTGGGCTATGCTTTAAGCTGGCTGAGCCATCAGCGCGACGAGGTTTTAGCCAACCAGATATTGACAGATGTACATGCCCCGGCATTTTTGCGGGTTAATGTTCCGTTTACCGATGTCCCCGAATTTTACGCAGCATTCCACATAAAAAAAGGCGATAAAATGTGGGTTGATCCGGATAAAAGGGTGAAGATTTGGTAGCGTTGAACGGGCTTATTATTTACAATGCAAAAAAATAACGGGCAAAGAATGTCTCACCCTGTACCCGCTAAATCAACTAATCAACTCAAATCCGTTGTAAATTAACTATTAACTAAGAACTAAAAATATCGGTGTAACATTTCACGAAAAATGCGATGCCTCTTTCAGGTTATATGCTTTAAAGGTTTCCTTCGCTATAAGTTTACAGTTATAGGCCAAATCATCAAGCGTACAGCATATGCTTTTTATACAAACTGGCAGTTCGTCAACCGCTTCCATAAAATCCATGTGCAGGCATGACGGTTGATCTTCCCGACTACTTCCTCTTAGATCATTAAACAGAGCCGAAGCAAATTCCCGGTCGTTACCTAAATAATACTCGCCGTAGTCCTCAAAACCTGTGGGCGATTTCAAACTAAGCAGGATGTAAAACTGACTTTCCATGACAAATAAACTACTTTTAAAAGGGCTCCTGGTTGCAGGAGCCCAATCATGGTCCATAAGAAAAATCAACTTTATTTAACGCTGATTTGCCTGCTTGCGCTTTTGGCTTCCTCTCTTTTGGCAATGTTTACTGTCAAAACGCCGTTGAGGTATTCGGCTTCAATTTTGGCATCGTCAGCGCTTTCCGGCAGGGTAAAAGAACGAACAAACGAGTTGTAGCTGTACTCGCGTTTGTTGTAGTACTTTTTGCTTTCGGTGTTTTCAGTTTGCTGCTCAACAGAGATGCTTAGCACGTTGCGATCGAGCTGTAATTTAAAATCTTCTTTTTTCAAGCCGGGCGCAGCCAGTTCGATGTGGAAGTGATCCGGTGTTTCGCTGATGTTGGCAGCAGGTACGCGGGCAACCATACGGTCGCTCAGGAATGAATCGTTGAAAAAATTCTCGAAAATGTCATTAAAGCCAGGCATTAATGCATTGCTCTTTTTTTCCGGGTTAAATTTAACCAATGTCATAGGTTTTCCTCCTTAAATAGATTTAATGAATTGAACTAATTTTATTAATTAAACTTGTCATGAACTTCGCGTTCACTCTTGTAATTACAAGTGTTATGCCAGAGGGAAAAAACTGAAAAAAGTTCATTTTGACTGAAAAGTTTGCAGTTTTTTTCTGTCAAAATTTCTTCATAATCAATTGTTCTTTCGAGCGCTCAAGGCCGGACTTTTCAAATTGGCGGGTTGCAGGTACGATGTTTCCGATCACAAAGACGGGTGTAAAAAAATCCGGTCACAATTTATCTGACATCGGCACCAACTTCGCGGAAAGATCAGGTTCTGCCATAGTCTTATCAAACGGGAACATCGGCCGTTCAATGCGTTTATAGGGCAAACCTTCGATACCCTGGTCAACGCCGCCGGGTGTGATGGCCATTATCCAGTCAGCCCGCATGTTGTATAATTCCGGTTCCAAATACCCAATCTTTACCACCACAATATCCGTTTTGCGCGGGTTCAGCCCCAGGTTGGTAAAATCATGCTCGTGGTGATAAGGTTTGCGTTTTTGGGTGACTATGACGTGTACGCTTCCGACCTTTATCGCCACTTCCACCACAGCGTCCACATCGCCTTTAAAAATGGATTCCACGGTGCCTTTCATATGCACCGGCGGGGCATAACGGGCGTCCACTTTTGCTCCGGCGTAACCATCTACCATATTGCCCACGCCCGCCGCTTCGGCCTTGGCAACCAACTCCGGCCCCGGAATTGACGCGTAAATAAGGGATGGGCCATTGGCGGATTGAAATTCAGGCCGTTTTAATATTTCCTGTATGGTCCAGGTAACGTCTCCCGCTCCTCCTGCCGTTGGGTTGTCACCTGAATCGCTTATGAAGAACGGGTGTTTAGTACTGGCGATAGCTTTATCCAGGCACTCGGTTAACGTACCGGTGGGCGATACAAAGGCAAATCCCGCGCGTGCATCCCAAAAGCCGCGGGCAAGCCGCTCGGCAGTTTTTGTCACCGTCTCTTTGTCATCGCCGGTAACCATAACCACAGCATGATTGCGCGGCTCGTCGGCCCAGGCATAGCCCACCCAAATGGCAGCATCGACCACACCTGGCTGTACGGAGGCTGGCGCTACCGCCGCGTAAACGCTCTTTGCAGGTTCAATGCGGGTGCTGGTTTTTTCGCCGGGAAGCAAAATGGGCACTTTAACATACGCCTTGTACAGTGGTTTTCCTTTGCCACTTTCAATCCGGTCGATCAGATTTTCAACCGCACGTTTTTTGGTCGCCATGGCGTCTTCATGCGGGGCAAGACGGTAGCAGGTGATCAGGTCAGTATTTTCAGCTAGTCGCCAGGAAACATTGCCATGGAGGTCCATCGAGGTAGAGATGATGGTTTTGGTGCCGATCACTTTCCGGATCCGCTGAATAAAATCACCCTCGGGGTCGTCAAGACCCACCACACTCATTGCGCCGTGGATATCAAAATATAATCCATCATAGGGTAAGTTCTTTTGAAGCATATCCAGCGTTTGTTTTACCAGCGACTCGTATGCGGCCCGGGTAACGGTTCCGCCCGGCAGTGCATGACCTACGAGAGTAGGTATCCAGGTTACCCTATGACGGAGCGGGGAATCGATAGATAGAAAGGGGTATGTAGAGAAAACATCATCATTATATTTTGCATGAAAAGCCGGTTCTTCCGTTAAGGCAGGTGAAAAGGTACTTGATTCAATGCCCAGCCCGCAAATGGCGATGCGTGGAATATCTTTTGAAACAGGCTTAATAAGCGTATGTACTTTCTTGTCAGCCCTGCCTTGCGTAACTATGGCAATGGCTGTTACCAGCGTGACAGATAGAGCGATGATAAACAGGCGTGTCATGGGCTATATTTTTGGCAGATAAAGATAGCGATTTCAAATTTCCCTAAGGTCTGGGTCCGGTAACTCATAAAACCCTATTTTTGCCATTCATTTTTTTAGATGGGAAAAGATAAACTAAAACGGTTCGCCGAGATAGAAACATTTAGCAATGTATTACAGTTGGATGCCGGGAAACCATTTAAAGGGCAATGGGGTGCGGTTTTTTTTAACAACAATAACCCCGTGGTGCTTGAGCTTGCTTGCGGGAAGGGCGAATATGCCGTTAACCTGGCGAGTTTGTTCCCGGGAAAGAATTTTATAGGCATCGATTATAAAGGCAACCGCATTTGGCGCGGCGCCAAAACAGCGCTTGAGGATGGCGTAAAAAATGTGGCTTTTTTGCGTATCCAAATTGAAAACATTACCGACTATTTCGCCGCTGGCGAAGTTGATGAGATTTGGATCACTTTCCCCGACCCGCAGCCCCAGGTGAGCCGTGAAAAAAAAAGGCTGACATCGCCCCGGTTTTTGGAGAAATATAAGCCGATACTAAAACCCGGCGGTTATATCAACCTAAAAACCGATAACGACGGGCTGCATGCCTATACCGCGGAAAAAATAGAAGAAACCGGGATGCAGTTGCATGTTAAGACGGAAGATCTGTATCATTCGGAGTTTGTAAACGATGTGCTGTCCATCAAGACTTACTACGAAAAAAAATATTTGCAGCACGACAAGAATATTAATTATCTTAAGTTCTCTTTTGAATAAGCCTCACCCAACCCTTTCCAAAGGAGAGGGCTTTTAACGACGGTTTTTTTCCTCCCTCTCCTTTGGACAGGGCCGGGGTGAGGTGAGACAGAGATTAAAAAATGACGCCAATGGCAGACGATAACTTTTTTGAACGCGTATATGAGGTTGCCAGGTTGATCCCGGTCGGCCGGGTAACATCCTATGGCGCTATAGCCAATTACCTGGGCACAAAGGGCTCTTCGCGGATGGTGGGCTGGGCTATGCAGGCCTGTGGCAGGGCAATTCCGCCAGTGCCGGCGCACCGTGTGGTGAACAGGCAGGGACTTCTGACGGCAAAGTTTCATTTTGGCGGCGACCGGATGCAGCAGATGCTGGAAAGCGAAGGTGTTAAAGTAGAAGACGACCAGGTGCAGGATTTTAAAAACCTGTTTTGGGACCCATCGGTTGAATTGGCGCTATGAAATATCGGAATGGTGAAAAATGCCACGGTAATCGGTTACCAGCCATGTGAGTAATATAACCGTACCGAACACAACATAATACAGCTTGCTGCCCTGGGCGTTGTTGCCAAACAGCGTGTACGCCAGCACAATGAGGATGATTCCTACCAGCAGCTCAATCGCTGCATGCACGGTAACCGGAACGATTTTTAAAACGCCTAAAGGGTAGTTGGTTGAAATAGTTAAGAGCAGGTGAACTGCCCCCAGTGCGTAAGTGAAGGTAGCTACAAGGCCGGAAAACCCGAAAAACGTGGGTGAAACAAAAAGGAAAACCACAACAAAGTAATCGATCAGTCCGTGAATTTTGGGGGAGATAAATTTCATTTTGTAACCAGCAAAAGCGTTGAGCGTTTAAAATTAGACAATAATTCCTATTAATCAAGCATTTGCAGCAATTCGATCTTGTTACCGAAGGGATCGATAAAGGCGAAGCGCGTGCGGCCTGGAATGAGCGGTTCCTCCACAATTTTTACCTTATCCTGCAAAAGCGCGCGTGCCGCCCCAACGTCGGCTATTTCAAACGCCGGATGCCGCCTGGTGATGATCTCCGGCTCGATGCCCAGGTGCAATTCAATATCGGCCACCTGGTACCATAAGCCACCGTTTGGTATCAATGAGGCGGGTTTGGGGATTTCCTTCAGGCCGATGACATCGGTGTAAAATGCCCTTGCTTCGTCTTCCTTGTCCTTTGGGATGGAAATCTGCACATGGTTTAGCCTTTTAAAATCTATCATATCGGTAATACACAAAGTTTATTCATCTTCTGCAAAAGTTAGCACATAATTGTTATTGTCGAGTATGGAAAACTCAGTCGGCCCGTAAAATGCTTTTTCAAGGCCCTTAAGCACCGTGACTTTATCTTTTATTTCCTCAAAAAACTGGCGTATGTTTTTCAGGTTGATATAGAACAACAGCGAACCGCCCTTGTTTTGACTGATTTGCGGCAATTGTTCACCCAGGCTTTCAAAGGTTTGAAACATAAAGGTAACGGCACCGTTGGTCATCATGGCCCAAACGAAGTCGTTGCCGGCCTCAGGTACAGTCATCGCCACTTTAAAGCCGATTGATTCATAAAACCGGATGGTTTCGCTCATGTTCTCAACAAAAATGTTGGGGGATAGAGAGTCCATGGGTTGATTGAGTTGATTAAGTTGGATTGAGTTGAATACGTTACTTTTGGACACTCAATTATAACAATTAAATCACTAATTCGCTAACTCACTAATTCACTAATTGAATCCATGTCATTAATAGAAGAATTTGAATCCTATCGTACCAAAATGAACGACAGGATAATGGAAACGGCCAATACCAATATCAAACGTTTTTTTGCATTGGATACCACAACTTATTCCGATGGCGCCCTTGACGTAAAAACCAAGGAAATGCTGGGCCTGGTAGCCTCGATGGTGCTGCGCTGCGATGACTGTATAAAATACCATTTAGGGAAATGCTATGAAGCAGGCGTAAACCACGACGAAATGAACGAAGTGTTTATGATCGCTAATTTGGTTGGTGGGTCGATTGTTATTCCGCATTACCGGAGAGCCGTAGAATATTGGGATGAGCTTTGTTTAAGTCCTGAGTCTTGAGTCTTGAGTCCTGAGTCGGGTTTTCCTTATATTTAACAAATTTCTAATACAATTTTATGATTTCATTTCGGGATTTGCTCGCTTACAAAAAAGCGTTTGCACTTTCAATGGAGATTTTTGTTATAACAAAGAGCTTTCCAAAGGAGGAAACCTATAGCTTGATCGATCAGATTAGGCGTTCATCCAGATCAGTTTTTGCTTCCATTGCTGAAGCTTATAAAAAACGCAAATATCCCAACCATTTCGTCAGTAAACTTACCGACGCTGATATGGAAAACGGCAAAACTCAGGCGTGGCTTGATGCCTCTTTAGCTTGCAATTATGTTGATAAAGAAAAGTACGATCAATTGGACAAACAAAGCGACGAGGTAACACGATTATTAATTTTTATGATAAACAACCCCGAAAAATTCAAATAAATGACTCAAGACTCAAGACTTAAGACTCAAGACTTAAAACGCTGCGCCTGGGCAGGCAACGACCCGCTTTACCAGGATTACCACGACAATGAATGGGGTAAACCCATGCATGACGATAAAAAACTTTTTGAATTTCTTGTCTTGGAATCCGCTCAAGCCGGTTTAAGCTGGATAACTATTTTACGCAGGCGCAAAGGCTACCGCAAAGCTTTTGCGGATTTCGAGGTGGAGAAAGTCGCTGCATTTACCGATGAGGATGTGGAACGGCTGATGCAGGACGCAAGCATCATCCGCAACCGCGGCAAAATTACCTCCGCCATCAGCAACGCTAAACTTTTTATCGAAATACAAAAGGAATTTGGCTCGTTTGACAAGTACCTGTACAGCTTTATGCCCGATGGTAAATCGATCAACAACTTCCATGAGAAAATTCCGGCCAGCACACCAATATCCGACGCGATTAGCAAGGATATGAAAAAACGCGGGTTTAAATTTTTCGGCACCACTATTTGTTATGCCCACATGCAGGCCACCGGGATGGTGAATGACCATATACCTGACTGTTATTTCAAATGATTACACCGATTTTATTTTTTGTGATTTCACCGATTATATCGTTGGGATTACACCGATTATTGAATGATTACACCGATTAATAATGGTGATGCGATTTTTGATTTTGGTGGCTTACAAACTGACATTAATTGTATTTTTGAAAATTGCTGATTTGAACCAAGCGTAAATAAATCGGTGAAATCATTCAATAATCGGTGAAATCCTAAAATATGAATAAGAAACTCTTTCTCCTTGACGGCATGGCCTTAATTTACCGGGCGCATTTTGCCCTGAGTAAAACGCCAA